>WNDX01000121.1 GCA_009914615.1 Herbaspirillum frisingense | reverse complement strand
TTTTTAGGAAAGCGTTCTCCTCCTCCAGCCGCGCCACTTCACGTTTGAGCCGTGCATGTTCGGCCAACTCCAAGCGTTGTGCCTGATCGTCCTGGTCGTGCCGCCGCGCCTGGGCGCGCCAACTGTACAGCTGGCAGGCTGCAACCCCAGATCACGAGCCACCGTGGTTACCCCTTCTGTGGCCGCTCGCAACAGTGCCTGCTGCCTGAACTCCAGGCTGAACTCCTGCCCCTTTCTGCCTGCCTTGCTCTTGGTCATCGTCCACCTCCTATTGCGATAGTTAATCGCTTATAGGGGTGTCCGTGAAACGGGGGCAAGATCAACCCACGGGATTGCAGCAAAGCTGAAGTTGAACTGCCCTGCCGAACCCTTCACTAGATATTCTTTTGAATCATCGCCCGAAAGGCGAATCGCCTCTTGAAACAGCGCAGGAATGCTCACCCGAATCGCCACAAGTGCTGGCGTCTGGTTTTCTACGGGAACTACCGCGAGAGCGTCTTTGGTTTCACGATAGTTCGCGAAGACTTCTTGTAGTTCTGTCATTTGTCGTTTTCGTGCAGATCCAGCCCCTTGCTAGATTTGCTTTAGCTAATTATTACGACAAATAATACAAAATTATTCGATTATTTTCTGGGGTAAGGTCAGTGCCTATAAAAATAACGCCCCCATAAATTTCTCGATTTATGAGGGCGTTTTTGCTCGCTATATGCGTCTATCTACAACAAGAGGTTAGACGTCAATATTCCCCGCCTGCAAAGCATTAGACTCAATAAACGCCCGACGCGGCTCCACATCATCTCCCATCAGCGTCATGAAGATCTGATCCGCCGCGATAGCGTCTTCGATCTGCACCTTCAGCAAACGACGCACGGTCGGATCCATGGTGGTTTCCCAAAGCTGCTCGGGGTTCATCTCGCCCAGGCCTTTGTAGCGTTGCTTGTTGACGCCGCGTTCGGCTTCGTCGCGTAGCCAGGCCATGGCTTGGCGGAAGTCGGTGATGGCAGATTCCTTGCGCTTTTCGCCGGTGCCGCGGGCGATGGTGGCGCCCTTGCGGATCAGGCCCTTGAAGGTCTGCGCGGCGTTGGAGAGCACCTGGTAGTCGGGGCCGCTGACGAAGTCGGCGTCGATCACGGTGGCCTTGATGTTGCCGTGGTGACGGCGGTGGATGTGCAGGGCGACCTTTTCGCTGAGCTCGTCCAGCTTGGCTTGCACTTGCACGGTCGGGTCGTTGATGGCCTTGGTCAGTTCGATGGCGGTGGCTTCCGCCTGTTCCAGGGTTTCCATCTTCAGGGCCACGCCGCCGGTCATGATGGCGTTGAGCGCCGCGTCGTCGATCGCGCGCGAGAGGCGCATGATGATGGCGTTGGCGGTGTTGTACTGGCGCGCCAGTTCGACCAGGGCGTCGCCGCTGATGCCGGCGGCGTCTTCGGCCGGCTTGATCTCGGCATCGTTCAGGGCGATCTGCATCATGTATTGCGCTTCTTCGACGTCGTCCTTCAGGTAGCGCTCGTCCTTGCCGGCCTTGACCTTGTACAGCGGCGGCTGGGCGATGTAGATGTGGCCGCGTTCGACCAGCGCCGGCATCTGGCGGTAGAACAGGGTCAGCAGCAGGGTGCGGATGTGCGCGCCGTCAACGTCGGCGTCGGTCATGATGATGATGCGGTGGTAGCGCAGCTTGTCCGGGTTGAATTCGTCGGCGCCGATGCTGGTGCCGAGGGTGGCGATCAGGGTGGTGATCTGCTCGGAGGAGAGCATCTTTTCGAAGCGTGCCTTCTCGACGTTCAACACCTTGCCGCGCAGCGGCAGGATGGCCTGGAACTTGCGGTCGCGGCCTTGCTTGGCGGAGCCGCCCGCGGAGTCACCCTCGACGATGTAGAGTTCGCACAGCGCCGGGTCACGTTCCTGGCAGTCGGCCAGTTTGGAGGAGAGGCCCAGGCCGTCCATCACGCCCTTGCGGCGGGTCAGTTCGCGCGCCTTGCGGGCGGCTTCGCGCGCACGCGCGGCTTCAACGATCTTGCCGCAGATGATCTTGGCGTCGTTGGGCTTTTCCATCAGGAAGTCGGTCAGGGTCTTGGCGACGATTTCCTCGACCGGGCCGCGCACTTCGGAGGAGACCAGCTTGTCCTTGGTCTGCGACGAGAACTTGGGCTCGGGCACCTTCACCGATAGCACGCAGGTCAGCCCTTCGCGCATGTCGTCGCCGGAGACTTCGACCTTGGCTTTCTTGGCCAGGTCGTTTTCTTCGATGTACTTGTTGATGACGCGGGTCATCGCCGCGCGCAGGCCGGTCAGGTGGGTGCCGCCGTCGCGCTGCGGGATGTTGTTGGTGAAGCAGAGCACTTGCTCGTTGTAGGCGTCGTTCCATTGCATGGAGACGTCCACCGAGATGGTGGTGCCTTGATCCGATTGCTTCTCGCCGGTGGCCTGGAAGATGGTCGGGTTGAGCACGCTCTTGTTCTTGTTGATGTATTCGACGAAGCCGCGGGTGCCGCCTTCGAAGGCGAAGTTTTCTTCCTTGCCGGTGCGCTGGTCGGTCAGCTTGATGTGCACGCCGTTGTTGAGGAAGGACAGTTCGCGGATGCGCTTGGCCAGGATCTCGTAGTGGAATTCGACGTGGGTGAAGATTTCCTCGTCGGCCCAGAAGTGCACCTCGGTGCCTTTCTTGTCGGATTCGCCGATGACCTTGATGGGCGAGACCTGGATGCCGTCCACCATTTCCAGTTCGCGGTTCTGCACGACGCCCTTGGCGAACTCCATGGCGTGCACACGGCCGTCGCGGCGAATGGTCAGCAGCAGCTTCTTGGACAGCGCGTTCACGCAGGACACGCCCACGCCGTGCAGGCCGCCGGAGACCTTGTAGGAGTTCTGGTCGAACTTGCCGCCGGCGTGCAGTTCGGTCATCACGATTTCGGCGGCGGAGCGCTTGGGTTCGTGCTTGTCGTCCATCTTCAGCCCGGTGGGGATGCCGCGGCCGTTGTCGGTGATGGAGATCGAGTTGTCGGCGTGGATGGTGACGTGGATTTCGCTGCAGTAGCCGGCCAGCGCTTCGTCGATGGAGTTGTCCAGCACTTCGAACACCAGGTGGTGCAGGCCGGTGCCGTCAGAAGTATCGCCAATGTACATGCCAGGACGCTTGCGCACCGCTTCCAGGCCTTCCAGGATCTGGATGGAGGAAGCGCCATAGCTTTGTTGCGCGGAATTGGTGTTGTCTGCGGGGCTGGAGGACATGGTTACCTTCTGAAAATGCCAGTCAAAGGACTAGCGAGCTGCAAAAAACGGAATTCTTAAAAGCGACTGAGGGGCCGTCTCGGACGGCCCCTCGTGCGCTTGAAGCGGTGCTGCTTAGATGCGCATCGGCATGACGACGTATTTGAAATCGGCGTTGTCAGGGATGGTGATCAGGGCCGACGAGTTGGCATCGCCGAGGGCGATGTTGACGTAGTCGTTCTTCAGGTTGTTGAGCACGTCGAGCAGGTAGCTGACGTTGAAACCGATATCGACGGTGTCGCCGCCGTAGTCGATTTCCAGTTCTTCGACGGCTTCTTCCTGGTCGGCGTTGGTGGAGCTGATCTTCAGGCTGCCCGGCGCGATCACCCAGCGCACGCCCTTGAACTTGTCGCTGGTCATGATGGCGGCGCGTTGCAGCGAACGCAGCAGCTGTTCACGGCCGATGGTGAAGCCGTTCTTGTAGCCCTTGGGCACCACGCGCGTGTAGTCGGGGAACTTGCCTTCGACCAGCTTGGAAATCAGCTCGATGTCGGCGAAGGTCAGCTTGACCTGATTGTTGGCGATCTCCAGCTTGACTTCATCGTCGCTGTCGTCGAGCAGACGCTGCAGTTCGATGATGGTCTTGCGCGGGATGATGACTTCCTGACGCGGGAATTCCTGTTCGGTCTCGACCTGGCAGAAGGCCAGGCGGTGGCCGTCGGTGGCGACCGCGATCACGTTCTTGCCCTCGACCACCAGCAGCAGGCCGTTCAGGTAGTAACGGATGTCCTGCTGGGCCATGGCGAAGTGGACCATGTTGAACAGGTGCTTCAGGGTCTTTTGCGGCAGGTTGACTTGCGCGTTGTATTGCTCGGCCTGGGCGACGGTGGGGAATTCTTCCGCGGCCAGGGTCTGCAGCGCGAAGCGCGACTTGCCGGACTGCACCGTCATGCGCTTGTTGGACAGCGAGATCGAGACTTCGCCGGAATCGGGCAAGGCGCGCAGGATGTCGAGCAGCTTGCGCGCGGCCACGGTGGTGGCGGTCACGTCGCTGCCGGAACCGACTTCAGCGTGCGTGGTGATCTGCACTTCGATGTCGGTGGACAGGAAAGACACCTTCTCGCCGTCCTTGCGGATGAGGATATTGGCCAGAATCGGCAATGTGTGCCGACGCTCGACAATACCGCTCACGATCTGCAGAGGACGCAGGAGCGTGTCTCTTTGGGTTTTAACCAATTGCATAGTCAGTTTGTCCTTGCTAGTAGTGGTCAGTAATGGATGCCATTGGCGGGCGTCCGGTCATGCAAATGTCGCGCGTGTTCCTCCTCTGGTGAAAAACAGCTGCATGCAGCCGGAACCTGCCTGGAATACGCAACGCTCCTGCATTTGCATGTCCGGTCGTCAGCCGGTCCGAAACCCGTTCCGAAGAAGCCTGCGCGTCTGCCGCGGCGGATCGCCCGGTATTTCTGGGGAATCCTGGGCGGCGCCATGCGCTAGCCACACGTTATGAACATTTGGAGGCAAATCCCTGTTTTTAAAGAGATTTTCTCCGAAGTTTCCGTGATATCTCGCGGATTTTCTGCGTTATGAGCGGCCCTTGCGTCCGCCAGCGAAATATCGTCTGCCATTGTACCAATCATCCCCCTTTCCGAGTAGTACGCCAGAGTCCGGAAGATGGGTTTTGCTGAGGAAATTGATGTGCTGCTTGAGGGGGTTTGTCGATGGATGCGATCGGGCCGAGAGAATCCCATTGTTGTGATCGCGATTGTGGATAACTTGGTAATTTCGGGGGATGGTGGATCTGGCTTGTTTGATAACTTTTGGATACGTTCTCTACCTGCGGCTGCATGTTTTTTGCGCCGCGATGTGGGTAAGTTGATGCTGTGACATCTTCGGCCGTGGCAAGGCTCGGATCGGCTGTGAATAAGTTTTTGCTGGCTGCAAAAGCCGTGGTCTCTTCATGTCCTCTGGGAAATTTTCTCATTTTCTGAAGTCGCAACCGGCATTGTGGATAAGACGCCAGGGTTCGGCTGTCGTGGCCTTTTCTGATTGCCTGTGAATAAGCTGGAAAGCCTGTTTTGGCGCGGTGCGCCGACGATTTTATTTTATCCACAACAGAAGGCCGAAAATTCCGATGTGGATAAATCCGGAGGTTGGGCTGTTGAGCGCTGTGTATAAGATTTTCCCGCTGTCGGGGGCCGGTCTGGATTCGTCACCAGGCACCCGCATTGTTAATTTCCCATGCAGGTCCGGCCATGCTGATTGTGGATAAATTGTCTTCCAGCATATATACGCGCCTCGGCGTCCGATCGACTTATCCACTGATGGAAATGAGAAGCCGAACGGCCTCCGGCGCCAACGCTTGTGAATAAAATCAGTCGCCCAATGAAAAATGCCGCCCGAGTAAAACCCGGGCGGCATTCGGTGTGGAAAAGATATCTTGTCCACAGGCGCGGCTGAGGATCATCCCTTCAGGGTCTGCTCCAGCACGTGCAGTTCGTGGTTGCATTCCGGGCTCTTGGCGCGGTCGGCAGCGATCTTGCGCACCGCGTGCAGCACGGTAGTGTGGTCGCGGCCGCCGAAGAGGTCGCCAATTTCCGGCAGGCTCTTTTGCGTCAATTCCTTGGCCAGGTACATGGCGATCTGACGCGGACGGGCGATGTTGGCCGGACGCTTCTTGGAATACATGTCGGCGACCTTGATGTTGAAGAAATCGGCCACCGTCTTCTGGATATTTTCCACCGAGATCTGGCGGTTCTGCACCGACAGCAGATCCTTCAGCGCTTCCTTGACGACGTCGATCGTGATGTCCTTGCCGTGGAAGCGCGAGTACGCGAGGATCTTGCGCAGCGCGCCTTCCAGCTCACGCACGTTGGAGCGCAAATGCTTGGCGACGAAGAAGGCAACGTCGTCGGACAGCACCACATCTTCCGCCGCGGCCTTCTTCATCAGAATCGCCACGCGCATTTCCTGCTCGGGCGGCTCGATCGCCACGGTCAGGCCGGAGTCGAAGCGGGAGATCAGGCGGTCATCCATGCCGCTGATTTCCTTAGGGTAGGTATCACTGGTGATGATGATCTGCTTCTTGGCGGCGATCAGCGCTTCGAAAGCGTAGAAGAATTCTTCCTGGGTGCGGCTCTTGCCACCGAAGAATTGGATATCGTCGATCAGCAGCAGATCCAGCGAATGGTAATAGCGCTTGAAATCGTCGAAGCCCTTGCGCTGATACGCCGTCACCACGTCGCGCACGTATTGTTCGGCGTGGATGTAGCGGATCTTGGCGCCCGGGTTATCCACAAGCACCTGGTTGCCGATGGCGTGGATGATGTGGGTCTTACCCAGGCCGACGCCGCCGTACAGGAACAGCGGGTTGTACGAGGTACCGGGGTTGTTGGCAACCTGGGTCGCGGCAGCGCGCGCCAACTGGTTGGCCTTACCGGTAACCAGATTGTCGAAGGTCAGTACCGGGTTGATGCGCGACTGTTCCTGGCGCGGCGCGACCGCGCGCACCGGTTGGGCCGGCTCGGGATCGAGATGCATCTGCTCGTGCGTGGGCAAGCCCAGGCCCGAGGCGCCGCCGCCGTTGCTGGCCGCGGCCTGCGGATTGGCGGCCGCGCGGCGGCCCTGGCCCGCGCGCGGATCCAGCACGAATTGCACTTCGGTCGGCGCTTCCCAATATTCGCAGGCCAGCGTGGTGATGCGGTTCGCAAACTGGGTCTTGACCCAGTCCAGCTTGAAACGGTTCGGCGCGGCGATGCGCAGCAGACCGTCTTCATAATCCAGCGGCACCAGCGGCTTGATCCAGGCGCTGTATTGCTGAGGCGTCAGCTCCTGCTCTAGTTTGGTGGAGCAGGTCTGCCAAAAGTTTTCCATGAAGCTTTCTTATGAATTGGTGCGGCGCCGGAAAAACGGATTCCGTGCGTTGCCGTGTCGAACGGAACGCTATCGGGCCGGGCGCGAAAACGAGGGACACATTTTACCTTGGTGAACGAAAGTTATCCACAGGCGATGAAGCAATTTGCCAGAGTAAAAAATCATATCCACAGATGGAAAACTGCAGATTCGAACATTAATTTTCTGGCAAGCCGGTGAGAGGGCGGATGATAGGGGGACAGAGTGGATTGCTTGTTATTTGAGCAAGGCCATTTATGGGGACAATGTTTTTTGTAACAGTGTTGCTGATTTAGGGGAGACCTGTTTGCTATGTCCCTTTTAGTCGTGCTGGGGATAACAAAGCCAGGAAAATTCGGGTGTTGAACGGTGGCTGTGGATAATTCTTCGCGTCGCTCATTCCACCACGGCGCCGTCCACGAAGACTTTCAGCTCGCCTGGCTGGTATCGCGTCCACACCTCGTTGTCGGTCAGCGGCTGGGTGACGATGACGGCCACGCGGTCGTTCACTGTGGTGACTTCGGCAAAATCGACCGAGAGGTCGTCGTCGGACAGCTTCGCAGTGGCAAAGGGGTGCTGGCGCACGATGTAATAGAGATGGGTCGAGCAGTGCGTATAGAGCGCCGAGCCGTCCGACAGCAGCATGTTGAAGGTACCGTGGCCGGCGATGAAGTCGGCGATCTCGCGCAGCGCGGCGCGCAGGTCGGCCAGGAGCGGCAGCTCATCGCCGAAGCGCTTGCGGATCTCCTGCAGGATGTAGCAGAAGGCCAGTTCGCTGTCGGTGGTGCCGACCGGGCGGAAGGGGCCGTCCAGCGTGGGGGTGAAATTCTTCAGGTCGCCGTTGTGGGCGAATACCCAGTAACGGCCCCACAGCTCGCGCACGAAAGGATGGCAGTTGGCCAGCGTGACGCGGCCTTGAGTGGCCTTGCGGATATGGGCGATCACATGCTGCGATTTGATGGGGTAATGCTTGATCAGCTCGGCCACCGGCGAATCGACCGCAGCCTGGTGATCGACGAAGGTGCGCACGCCCGATCCCTCAAAGAAGGCGATACCCCAGCCGTCGCTGTGATGATCGGTCAACCCGCCGCGCGTGGCAAAGCCGGTGAAACTGAAGACGATATCGGTCGGGGTGTTGCAGTTCATCCCAAGGAGCTGGCACATGATGTCTTGCGGTGGTTGCAGTGGTGGCGGTGAGGCGTGTTGCCGGAGCGGCAAAGTTATCACGATTGCCGCGGAGCACAACGCCGGATCTTGCGCGCACATAAAAAAAGCCCCGCGAGCTTGCGCTTGCGGGGCTAATCCTTCCTAAAGAGGGAGGAGGAGACACAGTACGTACCACAAACCTCAGACTACGCGACCAGAAGCCGGTCAGGCCCCGAACGACAGG
The DNA here is from genome assembly GCA_009914615.1 of Herbaspirillum frisingense. Taxonomy (GTDB): domain Bacteria; phylum Pseudomonadota; class Gammaproteobacteria; order Burkholderiales; family Burkholderiaceae_D; genus Herbaspirillum; species Herbaspirillum frisingense_B. The sequence continues at coordinate 5,753 of WNDX01000121.1, read as the reverse complement.
CGGGCGCTCAATCGCGCGCGGCCATGTTGCGCAGTTCGGCGGCGAAATTCGGTTGGGTCATGCTGTATTCGTTGGCCATGCGATTGAGCATGCGCTTGCCGCTGAACTTCTGCGCCAGGATCCGTTGCTCCAGCGACTTGCGCGGCTTGACCAGCAATACGGCGGCTTGCGCCAGACCCATGATCAGCGGCTTGAACACCATCACGAAGGTCACCAGTGCTCCCAGCCCCAGGGCCGGGCGCAGATAGGCGGCCAGCATGCCCATCAGCGTCTGCGCGAAGGGAATCGCTGCTTCTGCGGGAAAGGCCAGGTTCAGGAAGGACATGATATTTCTACCTCTGATAATTCTGCCGCGGCACACTTGCGCGGCGTTCAATCTCACTGTTGTTGCATCGCAGTATGGGCCGTGGCGGTTTGCATGACTACTTTAGAGTTCTCATATCAGATATAGTATTTGTGAATAATGAGATGAGGATTTGGCCGCAGGTGCCCGCGATACGCGCAAAGCCTTTCCCAGCAAGGGTTGGCGGGGGACACCGGATTATCAGTTTTGGGCCTTGCATCCGATCGATGGTCGGATGGCGCTAAAAAAACAACACCAATTGGCGCCACAGGCGCTTGCCTGTGAATATCTCGAAGTCTGTCGCCCGGCGGCGCCGGGACAAACCCTCGGGTCGTGCCGGCTCCAGGCGCAACGGCGCGCATTTCGCCGACACGAAAAAAAACCCCGCAGGCATGGCCTACGGGGTTAATCCTTCCTAAAGAGGGAGGAGGAGACAACGGATCGGAGTCCTGACGCGTTGATCGAATCAGAGCACAAGCGCCGTACGCGCCGGAACAACCGAAATCCCTGACTACCAGGCGGCGGCCGGGTGGGCCTTCCGCGATGTTGCGCGCGATGGCGCGCAACCGGTAATACTTGAATTCTGTACGACAGCAGCTGACTTGCCGGCGCCTTCTGGCTACCGGCCGGTCTGTTGCAGATTAGCCGCGGGAAGCGATGAAACGCAGTTCGGCGGCCAGGTTCGGCTGAGTCGCTTCGAACTTGTCAGCCATGCGGTTCAGCTGGCGCGAACCGTTTGCGCGATCCTGCTCGGCGGCGACCAGAGCAACGGCTTGCAGCTCGTGGGCCTTCACGAAGTGGATGAAGATGTTGCGCATGACGGCGGCGAACTTGCTCTTGAAGCTGGTGTTGGTGCTTTGTGCGATGGTGCTCATGATTCGATCCTTGACGATATGTGTTATGTTGCATTGCAGTGTAGTGAACTCACATTTGTTTGCCCAATTTCCTTTTCGGATATCAGTTATATAATTCGTGAATAGTAATTCGCCGCGTAATTCCTGGTTTTTATTCGCGATTTCTTTTCCGCTGCAAAGGCCCGCCCTATGAGCTTTCTCACCCTGGACCTGAACCTGCTGCGCGTATTCGACGCGGTCATGACCGAGCAAAATCTGACCCGCGCGGCCAATTTGCTGGCCATGACGCAGCCCGCTGTCTCCAATGCGCTACGCCGCCTGCGCGATACCCTCAATGATGATCTGGTGATCCGTACCGCCCACGGCGTCAAGCCGACCCCGCGCGCCGAGGAGCTGTGGCCGACCGTGCGCCGCGCGCTGTCGGAGCTGGAGGCGGTGATCGCGCCGGAGAGCTTCGATATCTCGCGCGCCCAGAACACCTTCCGCATGGCCATGGTGGACGCTACCGCGGCGCTGTGGCTGCCGTCGCTGGTGCGCACCATCATGCGCGATGCGCCGCGCATCAAGATCCGCATGATGCCGCTGACCACGCGCGATCCGCGCGCCATGCTGCTGCGCGGCGACATCGACCTGGCGGTGGGCTTCTTCCCGGGCGTGACCGCGCAACTGGCCGACGGCCAGGGCATGGCCAAGAGCCAGATCAGTCACGCCCGCCTGTACACCGGCCAGTACGTTTGCGTGATGCACAAGAACCACCCGCTGGCCGGCCAGCCGCTGACGCTGGACACCTACTGCGCCGCCGACCACCTGCTGGTGAGTCTGTCGGGCAAGCCGCACGCGGTGATCGACGACGTGCTGGCGGGCATGAACCGCGAGCGCAAGATCCTGCTGACGGTGAACCAGTTCTTCACGGCCGGGCGCATCGTCGCCAGTTCCGAGCTGCTGACGGTGCTGCCGCGCCACCTAGTGGCGGCGACCGGCATGGCCGAAGTGCTGGTGGTCAAGGAGTTACCCTTCCAGACGCCGGAAGAGCATGTGGATATGTTGTGGCACGAGCGCGATGCCCGCAATCCGGCCCATAAATGGCTGCGCACCCACCTCTCTGCAACAACTCACGACGAATTCGGTCGTATCAACATGAAGCGCTGATGCGGCGCCCGCAGGGATAAGCTTCCGGCACCAAGTTGTCCACAGGCCTTCAGGAGACAAGGGCCAGATAGCGCCGGAAGGGCTCCCTGCATCCGAGACGTTTCGGCGGCCGCGGCATCGGCGCATGTTGATCAACCCTCACGGGAAGACCGAATTTATGCCGCGCCCGCTAAAAATAATCTTCTGGCTCCTGGCCACCCTGATCGTCGTCCTCGCCGCGGCCATCATCTTCATCCTCACCTTCGACTGGAACCGGGCCAAGCCCTGGATCAACCATCGCGTCTCCGAATCGATAGGGCGCGAATTCGCCATCAACGACAACCTATCGCTGCACTGGCAGCGCGCCGAACCCACCACGCCGCCGGTCGCCGGCTGGTCGCGCTGGGTGCCGTGGCCGCGCCTGCAGGCCGACGACATCACGCTGGCCAACCCGGATGCCTTCAGCCAGTCCGGCAAGATGGCCACGGTGAAACAGATCACCTTCACGCTCAATCCGGTGCCGTTGCTGGTACACGATATCTCGGTGCCGACGCTGGAGATCAAGAACCCCGATGTCTCCTTGCTGCGCGATAAAAGCAATGTGAATAACTGGACCTTCAAGAGCAGCGACAGCGGTCCCTCCGCGTGGAACCTGAAACTGGGCCGCCTGATCCTGCGCCAGGGCACGCTGGCGCTGAACGATGCGATACAGAAGATCGACGTCAAGGCCGAGATCGACACTCTTGATCCGGACAAGGAAAAGGTCTATGGCCTGGGCTGGAAGCTGAAGGGCAGTTTCAACGGCGCGCCGGTGTCGGGCGAGGGCAAGGCCGGCGGCGTGCTGTCGTTGCAGGACCAGCAGCAGCCGTATCCGCTGCAAGCCAGCGTCAAGGTCGGCAAGACGGCGATCGGCGTGCGCGGCACGCTCACCAAACCCGCCGAGCTGGCGGCGCTGGATCTGCGGCTCTCGGTGTCCGGCGCGAGCATGGGCAATCTGTACCCGCTGACCGGCGTGCTGCTGCCCGAGACGCCGCCGTTCGCCACCGAAGGCCATCTGGTGGGCAAGATCGACGCCGCGCACAGCGAGTGGAGCTATGAGGAATTCACTGGCAAGGTCGGCGGCAGCGACATCAACGGCAGCCTGTTCTACAACACCTCGGGCCCGCGTCCGCGGCTGGATGGCGCGCTGACCTCCAATGTGCTGCGCTTCGACGATCTGGCGCCGCTGATCGGGGCCGACTCCAATGAAGAAAAGGCCCAGCGCGGCGCGACGGAGCGTCAGCCGTCGGACAAGGTGTTGCCGGTCAAGCCCTTCAGCACCGACGCCTGGGGCGCGCTGGATGCCAACGTCAAGTTGACCGGCAAGCGCATCATCAAGCAGCAGGATCTGCCGATCAACGATTTGCAGGCCCACCTGATCCTGAAGGACAAGGTGCTGACGCTGGATCCGCTGAACTTCGGCGTGGCCGGCGGCAACCTGACCTCGACCATCCGCCTCAACGGCCAGGACAAGCAGATGAAGTCGGAAATGAAGCTGTCCGCGCGGCGGCTGAAGATCCAGAAACTTTATCCACAGCTCGATGCCTCCAGGACCAGCTTCGGCGAAATCAACGGCGACGCCCGCCTGAGCGCCACCGGCAACTCGATCGCAGCCATGCTGGGCTCGGCCAATGGCGAGGTGAAGACCCTGGTCAATCAGGGCGCGATCAGCAAATTCCTGCTGGAAGCGGCCGGGCTGAATGTGGGTAACGTGGTCATCAGCAAGCTGTTCGGCGACAAGGAAGTGAAGCTCAACTGTCTGGCCGGCGACCTGCCTGTGAATAACGGCGTCATGACCGTGAAGACGCTGCTGCTCGATACCGAAGATGCGCTGATCGTGGTCGATGGCAGCATCGACATGAAGCAGGAAAAGCTGGATCTGAACGTTCATCCCAAGAGCAAGGGGCTGCGCATCATCTCGCTGCGCTCGCCGCTGTACGTGTCGGGAACATTCAAGAATCCGGACGTGGGTGTGAACAAGGGGGTGCTGGCGCTGCGCGCCGGCGGCGCAGTGGCGCTGGGCTTGCTGGCGCCGGTCACGGCCATCCTGCCGCTGATCAATGTGGATGGTGAACAGAAGGCCGATTGCGCCAATCTGCTCGACGAAGTGAAGAAAGCGCCGCAGGCCCCGCCGGCGGGGAAAAGTGCTTCGGCGAAAGTTGCGCCTAAAAAATAGGCACCAGGGAAATTGACATTTTCATCATGGCCGGCCGGGGGATAACTCTCCCGGCCGGTTCTTTTTCGCCGTCGATTTTTGATGCCGACCCGGGAGCCGACTCGGATCAGACCCTAGAAATTTTCCTAGAAATGCTTGCGGAGAGTTTCGAGAATCTCGAAAAACGGGGAGAAATGGGGTTTAAACGGCCAAAAATGCGGAATTCGGGAAAATCCGGCTTTTAAACGGCGAATTCCTTCGTCGGGGAACAGCCTGTGGATAAAGTTCTGAATAACTTTTTCATGGATTGGGGAAAAGTACCCAAGTTATTTAAAGGCGATTTTTTATCCAAGAACTGTCCGGCGTCCATACAGGTGTTGCCCAAGCGCTTATCCATTTCGCAACTGCCTGATTTTTTTCCGGTAAACCAAGTTATCCACAGAAAGCGGCGGGTGTTAACCATTAGCTACTAATTTTATAGAGATACTTATACTAGAACACGAGAACCGCGATTTTCGGCGCAGGCGACGAGCGCGCTGCTCACTATCGTGACCGGGTATTCACCCCCCGGGTAAGCAGATTCCGTTTGAACAAGTGCTCTAGGTATCCGCGAAGAGCAGCAGGAAGGTTCGCAGCAGGGTACTGCTTGTTGAAAAGATCGTTTTTTCGCAGCCGCCTGACATTTGTCTGTGGACAAGACAAGACGTCGTGCGAGATGAGCAACAGACTTGGAATCGAAGAGCGGCCGCCAGCGGGTTTGTTTTATCCACAGGCGACCTACCCCATGCCTTCCGTGTCTTTTTGCCGCGGCACGCAGTCAAAACCGCCCGGCGTTCACTTTTTCAGGTCGATCGCATCCGGAACGTCGATGACCAGGTCGCTCTCGGCCTGCGCCACGCAGGGCAGGATCCAACCTTCTTCCTTTTCCTCCCGCGTCAATCCAGGCCATTCGATCTGATAGGCGATCGCGCCGGCGTCCAGTTTGCACATGCAGGTACGGCACGTGCCATTGCAGCAGGAATGGGGCAAACGGATGGACTGGGCCAGTGCGGATTGCAGCAGCGACTGGTTTTCACCCTGTTGAAAACGCAAACCCGAAGGGCGGATTGTAATGACCCACTAAAAACCTGCTCAGTAGATAATCCTAAAAGGAAATCAAAATGAGCAAGGTCATGGAAGAAGAATTCAAGCGTTGGACAGCCAAGCGCAAAGCGGCGCTGGTGATGGAAATCAT
>WNDX01000120.1 GCA_009914615.1 Herbaspirillum frisingense | reverse complement strand
GGCTGCACTCGTTTCGGCGCCTGAAGATTCGTTACGAACGCTATGCTCATATCCACGAAGCCTTCCTGTCATTGGCTTGCGCCTTGATTTGCTGGACCCGGTTAAAACAACTTTTAAAATAATTTCGCAACAGCCTCTAAGTCTCCCGCCGGCTGCCCGCGCGGCCGGCGTCCTGATTCACGCAACCGATAGATTAGAAGTGACCGCTATGAAGCTCTCGTTCTCCCTCCCCGACAACGGCGTCGTCCACGCCGACATCCGCAGCCTGGTCATCGCCGGCTGGGCCGGCCGCGACATGGCCGCCATCGAACACCACATCGAAGAACTGGAAGCCCTGGGCATCTCGCGTCCCAGCGCCGTGCCGCTGTTCTACCGCGTCTCGGCCAACCAGCTGAGCCAGAGCGGCGACGTCCAGGTGCTGGGCGGCGAATCCTCCGGCGAAGTGGAAACCTTCGTATTCAACGCCGGCGGCGAACTGTATGTCTCGATCGCCTCCGACCACACCGACCGCAAGCTGGAAGCGCACAGCGTGGCCTTCTCCAAGCAGGCCTGCGTCAAGCCGGTAGGCACCGCGGCGTGGAAGCTGTCGGACGTGGCGGCATACTGGGACGAGCTGGTGATCCGCTCCTGGATCGAAGAAAACGGCGCTACCGTGCTCTACCAGGAAGGCCCGCTGTCCTCGCTGCGCACGCCGTCCGACCTGATCGCGCGCTTCACTGAAGGCCAGGCCATCCTGCCGGAAGGCTGCGGCATGACCTGCGGCACCGTGGGCGCCATCGGCGGCATCCGCCCGGCGGCTTCGTTCACCATGGAACTGTTTGATCCGCGCCGCCAGCGCGCGCTGCGCCATCGCTACGTGGCGGAGTCGCTGGCTGAGGTGGCTTGACTTCTTGGTGACGCAAGGAGCCGCTCGCCGGGCTTGCCGATACCGGCTGGCGCTCCTGATCTTCCGATTACCTGCAAGGCACGACGAACGACACTGGGTTCCGGCCTGCGCCGGAACGACGGAGCGGTTGGAAGCGGCGACTGCTTGAATGTCGTTTTTGATCGGCACTCTCAGGCAGTTCCTTCGCCGACGCAGCGAAGTTGCTTCAAGCCGAAACCATCCGCCATTTGATGCGATACTCTCCCCCTCACCTCGACCGCACAGAATAGACACCATGTATCCGCGACTGTCCCAACTCGCCGCCGACCTCGATGCCGGCCGCACCACTTCCGTTGAACTGACCGAACAGGCGCTGGCCAGGATCGCCGATGCCGGCGGCGAAGGCGCGCGCGTCTTCACCCGCGTCTATGCCGAGCAGGCGCGCGCCGCCGCCAAGGCGTCCGACACGCTGCGCGCGGCCGGCCTGCGCCGCTCCCCCATCGACGGCCTGCCGGTCTCGGTCAAGGATCTGTTCGATGTCGCCGGCGAGACCACGCTGGCCGGCTCCGTCGTGCTGCGCGGCAAACCCGTTGCCAAGGCCAATGCGGCAGTCGTGCAACACCTGATCAATGCCGGCGCCATCGTCATCGGCAAGACCAACATGACCGAGTTCGCCTATTCCGGCCTGGGCATCAACCCGCACTACGGCACGCCGCGCAACGCCTGGCAGCGCGACATCGACGGCGGCCGCATCCCCGGCGGCTCGTCCTCCGGCGCGGCGATCTCGGTGAGCGACGGCATGGCGTTCGCCGCGGTCGGCTCCGACACCGGCGGGTCGGTGCGCATTCCGTCCGCCTTCAACGGCCTGACCGGCTTCAAGCCGACCGCCTCGCGCGTGTCGATGCAAGGCGTGCTGCCGCTGTCGGTCTATCTGGACTCCATCGGCCCGCTGGCCGCCTCGGTCGAATGCTGCGCCATCATGGACGCGGTGCTGGCCGGCGAAACCTACGCCGCCCCGGTGGCCCATCCGCTGCGCGGCCTGCGCCTGCTGGCGCCGACCAACATCGTCCTGGACGGCATGGATGAACAGGTCGGCGCCGCCTACAAGGCCGCGCTCTCCAAACTGTCGGCAGCCGGCGCCGTGATCGTGGAAGACCAGGTCGCCGCCTTCGGCGAACTAGCGGCGATCAACGCCAAGGGCGGCTTCACCGCCGCCGAAGCCTATGCCTGGCACCGCGAACTGATCGCCGACAACAAGGCCGGCTACGACCAGCGCGTGGTCTCGCGCATTCTGCGCGGCCGCGACATGGGCGCGGCCGACCTGCTGGACGTGATCCACGCCCGCACCCGCTGGATCGCCGCGGTCGAAGCGCAACTGGCCGGCTACGACGCGCTGGTGATGCCGACGGTGCCGGTCATCGCGCCCCGGATCGCCGATCTGCAAGCCAGCGACGAAGCCTACTACGGCGCCAACGGCGCCATCCTGCGCAATCCGACGCTGATCAACTTCCTCGACGGCTGCGCCGTGTCGCTGCCCTGCCATCAACCCGGCAACGCACCGGTCGGCCTCTCGCTGGCCGCGCCCGGCGGGCATGATCGGCGACTGTTGTCGATCGCGCTGGCGGTGGAAGGCTTGCTGGCCGGCTGAACGCCAGGTCAACCCCCATGAAAAAAGGCTTGCGACACCGATGCGTCGCAAGCCTTTTTTATCGCCGCATCCCAGCGGGCAAACTCAAACGAAGTATGGGCGTTCGTAGGAGAACAGCAGGCAGCGCGCTCCGACGCGCCATTCCGCCGGCGCCGCTGCCCCCAACACAATCACGCCCATGACATAGGCCTGGCCACGCATTTCCAGTTGCATGCCCTTGATGGCGCGGTTGGCATCCTCGATCCTGCGTTCCTTGAGTGCGACGGCGAAGCGGTACATCGGATCGTCCATGCCCCGCACGGACTGTTCGCGGGCCATTCTCTTGAACGCGGCACGATAAGGCACGAGATCCCGTCCCGAGCGGATCGCCAGGGCAGCGGTCGTATACAACGAAGAGGCATCCGAGGCCGTTTCATCCAGCGGACGCGACAGCGCCTGCTCGACCAACGCCCGCGGGGCGCCACTGCTGGCCGCCGCCAACCGCAGCACGCGATGCTCATGCTCGGTCCCGCGCGCCCGCTCCAGCGCCTGCGGCAATCGCCCTGACGCAAGCTGGTGGTAAGCCGATAGCGGACCGTCGCCCACTTCCCTGCCGCTGTCGATTGCCATGATCGCCCGCAGACTTGCAGAGCCCGCCGCCAGCCCGCTCAGATCCACGGAAGGATCGCGCGCCTGCATACGCTTGAGGCGCGCCAGCTCGATATTGACCATGTCGCGCAACGCCGGCTCGTTCTCCGACGCCACGCTCAGGTGGCGTATCGCACCGGCCCAGTCTCCGTCTTCGGTGGCGGCAAAGCCGGTGGCGTAAGCAAACCATCCGTGCGTGGGCCAACGCTCCCGTCCTTGCTCGAACGCTTTGGTCTTGATGTCCTCGTCGCCAAGGCAACGCACCGCCAGATAACGCAGGTCGGGATCGTTCGGCTTGCTCTCCGAACGGCGTGCGGCATCGGCACACAATTGGGCACGCTCACTGGAACCGGCTTCGTCCTGCAAATAACGGGCCGAAATGATGTCGCCTGGGTTGTCCGCCAAGCGGCGTGTCAGGATGTCCTTGCGTTCGGCTTCATCCTTGATGGTCGCCATCCACGCCGCAAGGTAGGGATCGTGCGCATCGTCCCAGCGCGCGTGCGCGCGTTGCAGCCCGCCGAGTTCCTGAAGCTTCGTCAGCGTCGCCGCATCCGCCGGCGCGAGACCGCCGGCGGCACTGAGCACCGAGCGCGAACCACCGCCTGACTTGCTGGAAATCGACTTGGGCGGCTCGGCGAACACCACGTCAACATCGGCATCGCCCCAACGCGGGGTGCCCAGGTTCTCTTGTGGAACGGCCTTGACATTGCCGTAGTTTGCCGTCCACCGGATCAGCGGCGCGGCCGATGCGACGTTGTAGAACATGGCGCCGCCCTTGCCGCCATCGCCATCGAATGCCTCGATCAGGTGCCCTTTGTCATCATGCACCTGGACAGCATGGCGATCCTGCTGCGCCACGCTCAGCCGGGCGGACGAATAGGCCGGCATGTCCACCCTGGCACCGTCGATGCTGATGCGTACTGCGCGGCCCAGGCCGTTGTAGATCGACACATCATGCCTGGCCAGCGACACGCCGGTGAAGCCGACCGCGCCAATGATGACACCGGCCACCGCGAAGCGCAGCGCACCGTAACCCCAGCCCCGGGCGGATTGGAACTGCTGCCAGAAGCCGGGGCGGATATCGCGCAGGCGGTCTCCGCCAGACACGAATGCATCGCGCGATGCCGGCGTACTCACCGGGGTCGGCGCGTCGTCCGGCGTCTCGCCGCTGCGCGCCCAACCGGCGACTACCGCTTCACTTTCCAGCAAGCGCGCCAGCGTGGCTCCCGCCAGCTGACGCAAGACCTGCTGGGTATGCGCGGCCCAATTCTCCACGGCATTGAGCCAATCCCCCAGATTTTCGCGGGAAGGTGGCACCAGTTCCAGCCGACCCAACCGTGCCTCGAAGGATTCTGCACCGAACAGCCCGGCCAGCGCGGCGTCCAATGCCATCGACGGCGCGCGCGTATAGACCATGGCCATGCTCTTGTACATATTCTCGGCCGCGTACACGATGCGATACGCAGCGTCGTTGCCGACCTTGGAACGGCCGGCGGTTTCTGCCGCAAACACTCGGCGTAGCACCTGCAGCGACGCGTCCAGGCAGGCACCGCTGTGTTCGAGATAATGCAGCATGGAAATCAATTGCTTGATGTAATCCTCCCAACTGTGACCGATCCTCCTGGCCAGTGCCAGATGGAGTGAGCGACACAGGCGATCATGCTCATCGAATGCAGCTTTGGCCTGCGCCACTTCACTACGCGTGGCCTCTCTCGCTTGCGGCAATGCGTCGCGCCGCAGCTGACGCCCGCGGTGACGGATCACGCCGTCGGCCGGTACGAAAGTCTTGTCTCGCAGGGATTCCAGCAGCGCCACTTCCTTCTCAAGATTGCGCAACCGCTCCAGATCCTGCGTCAGCGATTCGGGATAAAGCCGTTCGAGATCGGCGACGTCGGCTTGCAAGGTCTCGTCGTAAAGACCCTCGACACGCTCCGACTGCAGCGTGACGGGCCGTCCCAGATAAATGCCGCGATAACTGCGGTTGAAGTATTCGTATCGATAGTTTTCTTCGAGCCGCGTCAGCGAAGCCTCAATAGGCTCGGGCTCGCCTTCGGCCTTGCCCGCCAACCTGGCCGAAACGTCGCGACGCAGCGACGGCACGTCATCGAACAGCTCCCAGGCGCTGCGGTCATCGATCACCGATGGGAGGTAGCGGCGCTTGGCATTGTTCTCGCGCTCGAAGTTCAGAGGATGGGTGGCCCACATCGTCGGCGGCAGGGCGAAGTCAACGTTGAAGACGCGATGCGCTTGCGGATTCTCTGTCGGCATTGCGGGAGATTTGCCATACGACTGATCGCCGAGAACCTGGGCCAGATGCTCGATGATGCGCGATTGCACGGCAAAGACATCGCTCACCAGGCGCTTTTTCCCAGCCGCCTCCCCGGCAAAGTGCAGTGCACGGGACCACGCGTCATCCGCCGCCGCGAGGCGATGCAAGGCATGCACCAGCGCATCGCTGCCGGTCAGCGACACGGCAACCAGATCGGCCTGCATTTCCATTTCGCGCGATAAGGCGCGCTGCGCCAACACCACGCCACGGAACAGCAGATCAACCACGCCGCGGATGGACCAGACGATCACCTTCATGATCCAGCCCACCCAGGCAACACGGATGTCGATACGCGACAGCCCATCAAGGAAGCCATCCAGCGCATCACGCTTGTTGACGATCTTGCCGGCAATCTGCTGTGCGGTATAAACCCAGCGACCGACAGCCATCGAACGCTGTGCGAAATGCCCGAATTCATGAGCGCAAACCGCCTTGAACTCGCCGAGCGACAACACATTCACCAGGCCCAGGCCGATTTCCAGGTTCTTTCGGGACGGATAGAACAGATTCAGCACCGACAGCTCGTAAAACACCGCCGCATTGACGCGCGGCGACAGGAATACCCGGTGCGGACGCGGCGCCCCGGCCTCGTCCGCAAGGCGGTACAGGAATTCGAACAGGCGCGGCTGCTGCTGCGGCGTCACTTCCAGATCGTCGTTCTTACTTTCCTGTTTGCCAAGGAATAAGCCTTTGATCATGAAGACGGCGAAGAATGCAGCGCACAGGCCAGCAATGAAAGGCCAGAAGCCGCCGTCCCGGCTGGCATGCAGCGCACCATTCATCAAGCGATAGGCGGTCAGCGCGAACCAGCCTGCCAGCAGCAGATAGAAGGCGATGAACAGTCCCAGGCCTGCCATTGCGATCCATGCCTTGCGCTTGTAGCTGGCGCTTGGCCTGGCAAACTCCTCGGGTACCCCCACCGGCCCCTCGGGGTAGATGTTTTCCATGATTTCCCCAGTCTTGTCGTGAATTTCCGTTCCGCGGCCCGATTTGCCCGGGCACGGGAATCCTGCTTGTGTGGACACGTAAGCCATGGCTCTTCTCTCCATGGCCCGTCCTTGCTCATTGCCTTGAATAAGGGACAGATCGACCGCTATGTGTCGCGACGTGAGGTAAATCCTGGACGCTGGCCAGGACGACGGACTGCAATGCAGCCATATTTCTTTTGTATTTTTGTCAATCAAAACCCCTTGGCGAGAATATTTTTCTCATTTTGTAAGAATTTTTGAAGATTATGTTGTTCAGCTCGCGACTTGTCCACTCCCGCCTGGAAACCGGCGAAAACAACATTGCCCAGGATTTTTCGGGCCACGGGCTTACTCCAACGACAAGCTTTCACAAAGGCAAGCTCCAGTCCGGCGGAATTTTCATTAGAATGCGCTTTTGCGGCGCAGCGCGACGCTAGGCGCAAGCGGTCTTTGCCCTCAGGGCACTCATTCCCGGCCAATTGACCACGCTGCGCAACCGACGACAACTCACCCGGCATCTATTCGCCCCGACCACTCACCTGCATGGCAACCAAGAAAACATCTCCGTCCGATTACAGTGAATCATCGATCCGCGTCCTCAAGGGCCTGGAGCCGGTCAAGCAGCGTCCGGGCATGTATACCCGTACCGAAAACCCGCTGCACATCATCCAGGAAGTCATCGATAACGCCTCCGACGAAGCGCTGGGCGGCTACGGCAAGAGCATCATCGTCACCCTCAACGCCGACGGCAGCGTCAGCGTGGAGGACGACGGCCGCGGCATCCCGGTCGGCCTGCACCCGGAAGAAAAGGTGCCCACCGTCGAGATCGTGTTCACCCGCCTGCACGCCGGCGGCAAGTTCGACAAAGGCTCGGGCGGCGCCTATGCCTTCTCGGGCGGCCTGCACGGCGTGGGCGTATCGGTCACCAATGCGCTGGCCACGCGCCTGGAAATCACGGTCTGGCGCAAGGACGACCAAGGCAACGGCGTGCACACGCTGGCCTTCTCCGGCGGCGACGTCATCGAAAAGCTGAAGTCGCGCGCCGCCGGCCGCGACGACAAGAAATCCGGCACCCGCGTCACCGTTTGGCCCGATGCCAAGTATTTCGACTCGCCCGCCATCCCGCTGGGCGAATTGCAGCGCCTGCTGCGCTCCAAGGCGGTGCTGCTGCCGGGCGTGAAGGTCACGCTGAATAACGCCAAGAGCGGCGACAGCCAGACCTGGCAATATGACCAAGGCTTGCGCGGTTACCTGACGGAGCAACTGGCCCAGACCGGCAACGGCGAGACCCTGATCCCGCTGTTCGAAGGCGAACAGTTCGCCGGCAAGGACGCCGAAGGCTTCGCCGAGGGCGAAGGCGCCTCCTGGGTGGTGGCCTGGACCGAAGAAGGCGCCGTGGTGCGCGAGTCTTACGTCAACCTGATCCCCACCTCCAACGGCGGCACCCACGAATCCGGCCTGCGCGAAGGCCTGTTCTCGGCAGTCAAGAGCTTCGCCGAAATGCACTCGCTGCTGCCCAAGGGCGTCAAGCTGCTGGCCGAGGACGTGTTCGCGCGCGTCTCCTTCGTGCTGTCGGCCAAGGTGCTGGATCCGCAATTCCAGGGCCAGATCAAGGAGCGCCTGAATTCGCGCGACGCCGTGCGCCTGGTCGCCGGCTATTCGCGCCCGGCGCTGGAGCTGTGGCTGAACCATCACGTGGACTACGGCAAGAAGCTGGCCGAGCTGGTGATCAAGCAGGCCCAGAGCCGCCTGCGCTCGGCGCAGAAGGTCGAGAAGAAGAAATCCTCCGGCGTGGCCGTGCTGCCCGGCAAGCTGACCGATTGCGAATCCTCGGACGTGTCGCGCAATGAACTCTTCCTGGTCGAGGGAGACTCCGCCGGCGGTTCCGCCAAGATGGGCCGCGACAAGGAATTCCAGGCCATCCTGCCGCTGCGCGGCAAGGTGCTCAATGCCTGGGAAACCGAGCGCGACCGCCTGTTCGCCAACAATGAAATCCACGACATCGCGGTGGCCATCGGCGTCGATCCGCACGGCATGAACGACACGCCCGACCTGTCCGGCCTGCGCTACGGCAAGATCTGCATCCTGTCGGACGCGGACGTGGACGGCTCGCACATCCAGGTGCTGCTGCTGACGCTGTTCTTCCGTCACTTCCCCAAGCTGATCGAGAACGGCCATATCTGCGTGGCGCGTCCGCCGCTGTACCGCGTCGATGCCCCCGCGCGCGGCAAGAAGCCGGTGCAGAAACTGTACGCGCTGGACGACGGCGAGCTGGAGGCCATCGAAGACAAGCTGCGCAAGGACGGCCTGAAGGAAGGCGCCTGGAGCATCTCGCGCTTCAAGGGCCTGGGCGAGATGAACGCCGAGCAACTGTGGGAGACCACCATGAACCCCGACACCCGCCGCCTGCTGCCCATCGGCTTCGGCGAACCGGGCGTGCAGACCTCGGAAGAGCGCTTCAACATGCTGATGGGCAAGGGCGAAGCCGCTTCCCGCCGCGCATGGATCGAAGAGCACGGCAACGAGGCCGAGGCGGACATCTGAGATGCCAGGCCCGGCGCCACGCTGCACGCTGCGCATGCTGACCGGCGCCCTGTTGGGCGCCGGGGTGCTGTTGTGGGTGCCGCCGGCGTCAGCGCAACGCGCCATCCAGTACACCGACGCCGACGGCCGCATCCACACGCACGCCGAGAACGACTCGGGGACGAGCGCCGGCCCGGCTACGGCCGCCGGCGCAACGATTGGCACCGGCGCCAGAAGCATCATCTATCGCTACACCGATGCGGACGGCGTGGTGCATATCTATGCCGAGAAGCTGGAGAACCCCGATCGCGTCATGGCCAGCAGCGCCGCCACGCTGAACCATCCCGGCAGCAAGGAAGTGGTGGCCGCCGACCCGCCGTTCGTGCGTACCATGATGGCTCACCCGGATGCGCGCAAGTACGACGCGCTGCTGGGCCAGGCGGCCGACGAATTCGGCCTGGACGCGGCGCTGCTGAAGGCGGTGATGACCGCCGAATCGGGCTTCAACGCGCGCGCGGTCTCCAACAAGGGCGCCGTCGGCCTGATGCAGATCCTGCCCGAGACGGCCGAACGCTACGGCCTGCAGGGCGATCGCCGCAAGACCCTGCACCAGAAGCTGACCGATCCCAAGATCAACATCCGTCTGGCGGCGCGCTACCTGCGCGACCTGATGGCCATGTTTCCGCAACATGCCGAACTGGCCATTGCCTCCTACAATGCCGGTGAAGGCGCGGTGCAGAAATACGGCAACAAGATTCCTCCGTATCCCGAAACGCAAGGCTATGTACGGCTGGTCTCGCGCTTCTACCAGCTATATCGGCCCACCGGCCCGGTGAATGTCGCCGCCGACCGCGCCGGAACGGCCGCCACGGCGCGCCTGAAAGTCACGCTGCCGCCGCGCACGCCGCCGGCGCCCTCGCCCGATGCGGCGTCACCGGCCCGCCAGGCGGCGGCCGGCGCGCCCACCCCATTCAACGATTAACCAGTTAGCCAAGAAGACACTGCTCCATGACCGACCAACCGACCCTGTTTGACCAAGCCCCGCCCCAGCCGGACGGCGACGCGCTGACCCTGTCGACCTTCGCCGAACGCGCCTATCTCGACTACGCGATCTCGGTGGTCAAGGGCCGCGCCCTGCCCGACGTGGCCGACGGCCAGAAGCCGGTGCAGCGCCGCATCCTCTATGCGATGAATGAACTGGGCTTGAACGCCACCGCCAAGCCGCGCAAATCGGCAGCCGTGGTGGGCGACGTGCTGGGCAAGCTGCACCCGCACGGCGACCAGTCGGTGTACGACGCCCTGGTGCGCATGGCGCAGGATTTCTCGCTGCGCTACCCGCTGATCGACGGCCAGGGCAACTTCGGCTCGCGCGACGGCGACGGCGCGGCGGCCATGCGCTACACCGAAGCGCGCCTGACGCCGATCAGCAAGCTGCTGCTCGATGAAATCGACATGGGCACGGTGGATTTCCAGCCCAACTACGACGGCGCCTCCGAAGAACCGCGCCTGCTGCCGGCGCGCCTGCCCTTCCTGCTGCTCAACGGCGCCTCCGGCATCGCGGTCGGCATGGCCACCGAAATCCCGTCGCACAACCTCACCGAAGTGGCCAGGGCGGCGGTGGCGATGATCCGCGATCCGAAGATCAGCCACGCCGATCTGATGGCGCTGATCCCCGGCCCCGACTTCCCGGGCGGCGGCCAGATCATCACCCCCAAATCGACCATCGCCGAGATGTACCAGAGCGGCCGCGGCAGCCTCAAGGTGCGCGCGCGCTGGAAGATCGAAGACCTGGCGCGCGGCCAGTGGCAGGCGGTGATCACCGAACTCCCGCCGGGCGTGTCCTCGCAGCGCGTGCTGGAAGAAATCGAAGAACTGACCAACCCCAAGCTCAAGCTGGGCAAGAAATCGCTCACGCCGGAACAGCAGTCGCAGAAGGCCGCCATCCTCGGCCTGCTCGACGCCGTGCGCGACGAATCCGGCCGCGAGGCGCCGGTGCGCCTGGTGTTCGAACCCAAGTCCAAAAACCAGGACCAGACCGAGTTCATGAACACGCTGCTGGCCCAGACCTCGCTGGAAAGCAACGCCTCGCTGAACCTGGTGATGATCGGCGGCGACGGTCGCCCGCGCCAGAAGAACCTGAGCGAGATCCTGAGCGAATGGATCGGTTTCCGCTTCGAGACCGTCACCCGCCGCACGCAATTCCGCATGCAAAAGGTGAACGACCGCATCCACATCCTGGAAGGCCGGGAAGCGGTACTGCTCAACATCGACAAGGTCATCAAGATCATCCGCGAATCGGATGAGCCGAAGCCGGCGCTGATCGACGCCTTCAAGCTCTCCGACCGCCAGGCCGAAGACATCCTGGAAATCCGCCTGCGCCAATTGGCGCGCCTGGAAGCGATCAAGATCCAGCAGGAGCTGGCCGAGCTGCGCGGCGAAAAGAGCACGCTGCAAGACCTGCTCGACAACCCGGCCTCGATGAAGAAGCTGGTGATCAAGGAAATCGAAGGCGACGCCAAGCAATATGGCGACGCCCGCCGCACCATCATCGAAGAAGCCGAACGCGCCACCTTCGAACAGAAGGTGATCGACGAACCGGTCACCGTGATCATCTCGCAAAAGGGCTGGGTGCGCGCCCGCACCGGCCACGGCCACGACGCCGCGCAATTCACCTTCAAGGCCGGCGACGGCCTCTACGGCGCCTTCGAATGCCGCACCGTGGACAACCTGCTGGCCTTCGGCTCCAACGGCCGGGTCTACACCATCGCGGTCAACGCCCTGCCCAACGCACGCGGCGACGGCGTGCCCGTCACCACGCTGATCGAACTGGCCAGCGGCAGCAACATCCTGCACTACTATGCCGGCCCTGCCGACACCACGCTGCTGCTGGCCTCCGACGCCGGCGCCGGCTTCATCGCCAAGGCCTCCGACATGTTCGGCCGCGTCAAGGGCGGCAAGAGCTTCTTCACGCTGGACGAAGGCGCCCTGCCGCTGGCGCCGCGCCCGATGGCGACCGACGCCAGCGCCGTGGCCTGCCTCTCGGGCAACGGCCGCCTGCTGGTGTTCGGCCTGGACGAAATGAAGACCCTGTCCTCCGGCGGCCGTGGCGTGAACCTGATGGAACTGGAGAAAAACGAAAAGCTCCTGGGCGCGCAAGGCATCAGCCAGAAGGGCGTCGTGGTCTACGGCACCGGACGCGGCGGCAAGGATCAGGAAGTATCGCTGTCGGCTGCCGCACTGGCCCAGCATATCGGCAAGCGCGCGCGCAAGGGCAAGGCGCTGGAATCCAGGCTGAAGCCGGCGGGATTGCGGGCTGAAAACTGAGATTCATCAAGGCTTGATTGAAGAAACGCCTCCTGGCCGATGGTCAGGGGGCGTTTTTGTTTGCGCCCCTCTCGCGCGTCCTTGAAGATGCAGAACCCAGGCGGAAGGGCTGCGATACCCTCCTCTGTCGCGAAGCGAACAGACAACGGCAATGGCCCCAAATTGATATATCGAAAAAACCCGATATAATCCAAGCCCATGGAACTGCTCGACATTTTCAAAGCCCTCTCGAACCGCACACGCCTCGACATCCTGAGAGGGTTGAAGGATCCCGTGAAGAACTTCCCCCCGCAGGACGAGGGCGACGTTCACACGGTGGGCGTCTGTGTCAGCAGCATCCAGGAAGGCGTCGGGCTATCGCAATCGACGGTGTCCGACTATCTCGCTACCCTGCAGCGGGCGGGCCTGGTCGAAGTCAGGCGCATCGGCCAATGGACCTACTACAAGCGCAACGAAGCCACCATCAGTGCTCTTGCCGAGATCATCGGCAAAGACCTGTAATTTTTTGACCCAATATATCGATAATTCCCGATATCCCTTTTTAACGAAACAAGGACTCACGATGAAAGCAATCGTTCTCAACGCATTCGGCGGACCGGAAGCATTCGAACTGGCCGAGCTACCCAAGCCCGTACCGCAAGCGGGACAAGTCCTGGTGCGGGTGCACGCGACCTCCATCAATCCCCTGGATTACCAGGTCCGGCGCGGCGACTTCCCCGACCTGGTGCCGCTGCCGGCCATCACCGGACACGATGTCTCCGGTGTGGTCGAGGCAATCGGGCCGAGCGTAACCGCCTTCGCTCCGGGAGACGAAGTCTGGTACACCCCACAGATCTTCGGCGGCCCGGGCAGCTATGCCGAATACCACGTCGCCGCCGAAAGCATCATCGGCAAGAAGCCCCTTTCGCTGAGCCACCTTGAAGCGGCAAGCCTGACCCTGGTCGGCGGCACCGCCTGGGAAGCGCTGGTGGTACGCGCGGGACTGCGAGTGGGCGAAAGCATCCTGGTGCACGGCGGCGCGGGAGGCGTCGGCCACGTGGCGATCCAGCTCGCCAAGGCCATGGGCGCACGGGTAATCACCACCGTGCGCGACGCCAACCGCGACTTCGCGCGCGGCCTGGGCGCCGACGTCACCATCGACTACGAAAAGGAAGATTACGTGGACGCCATCCTGCGCGAGACGGACGGCCACGGCGTCGATGTCGTGTTCGACACCATCGGCGGCGGCACCTTGTCGCGCAGCCCCGACGTACTGGCCCAGCTCGGCCGCGTCGTCAGCATCGTGGACATCGCGCAGCCGCAAAACCTGATCCAAGCTTGGGGCAAGAACGCCAGCTACCACTTCGTCTTCACCAGACAGAACCGCGGCAAGCTGGACGAACTGAGCGCGCTGATCGCGCGCGGCCAGCTACGCCCGCACGTCGGCGCCGTCTTCTCGCTGGCCGACATCCCGCTCGCCCATGCCCGCCTGGAAAGCCCCAACAACGGCCTGCAAGGAAAGATCGCGATCGCCGTCGGCCCCGCTGCAGCACTCACGAGCGCCGGCTTTTAAGCTGCGAAACTCATTTGAAAGGAATGCCGTGATTTACGAGATCGCCTTGCTCCCCGTTCGCAGCGAACACATCGACGCCTTCAGGCGCGCATTTGACGAAGTCGCTCCTTTGCTCATGCGAGCCAAGAGCTACGCCGGCCATATGCTCGCCCAAGGGATAGAAAGGGAGCCAGATCGTGTCTGGGTTGCCGATATCACCTACATCCGAATAGCATCCGGCTTTATCTACCTGGCCGTTGTTTTGGATGCTTGCAGCCGCAAGGTAATCGGCTACGCTTTATCCAAGCGGATCGACACGCCTTTGGCCCTGGCCGTGTTGACGGCCGCCTACAGAATTCGCAAACCGGCGCCTGGCACGTGCATTTGACCTGCTCCCCTAGATTAGTACGGCAATGATGTAGAGTCTGCCCCATACGGAGGCAGCATGAAGAAACGATTTACCGAAGAGCAAATTATTGGCGTACTCAAGGAAGCCGAAGCCGGTATGAA
>WNDX01000012.1 GCA_009914615.1 Herbaspirillum frisingense | reverse complement strand
GCAGGCCAAGGCTCATGTGTTTGACTACATTGAGGTTGACTACAATCGGATCCGGCTGCACTCGACCCTGGGCTACCTCAGCCCAGAGCAGTACGAGCTGGCCAATGTCGCTTAGATAGGTGTCCGTCAATCAGGGGCAAGATCATCCCGCCGATGACGATGCTTGCGCTCACCCGTAAAGGAAAACATCATGCCCCGTCTCTCCACCCAACCGATCACCGAAGCCACCGGCCAGGCCGCTCAACTGTTCACCGCCATCAAGTCCGCCGTCGGCGCGGTGCCCAATGCCTATGCCGGCATGGGCATGCTCAGCCCGGTCGCGCTGGAATCCGTGCTGCACCTGGACGGCGCGCTGCGCAAGAGCAGCCTGTCGGCCAAGGAAATCGAGACCGTCAAGCTGGCCGTGAGCCAGAAGGCCGGCTGCGACTACTGCCTGGCTGCGCATACCCTGATGGGCAAGAAGGCCGGCCTGGACGCCTCCGCCATGCTGGGCGTGCGTCACGGCCAACCGTCGGGCGACGACAAACTGGACCTGCTGGCCGATTTCGCGCGCCACCTGGTCGGCACCAGCGGCACCGTGGACGCCGCCGTGGTGGAGCGCGTGCGCGCCGTCTACAGCGATGCGCAGATCGTCGATACCCTGCTGGCCGTGACGGCGATCACCATCACCAACCTGTTCAACCGCGTCAACGACACGGTGGTGGACTTCCCGCCGGCGCCGTAATCGCGACCATCGGCCAGCCGGCGGCGATGCCGCGGGCGCATAAAAAAGCCCGGCGGCCTCCGCGAGGAGACTGCCGGGCAAGCCGCGCTGGCGGGAAGGAGGGGCCTTCCCGCTGGCACTCTGAAAATCAGAAGCTGCTGCGCACGCCGACGATGAAGTTGCGGCCGCCCAGGGGCACCGACTCCTTCAGCACCGATGTGGAGAGACGGATGTCCTGGTTCAACAGATTGCGCGCCAAGGCGAACCAGGTCAGCTTCACGCCGTTCAGCTTCTGCGTGTAGGACAGGTTGGCGTCGAGCTGGGTGTAGGACGGGGTCTCGTAGGTTTCGAACGAGGCCAGGCGATCCTGCTTCTGCGCGCGCAGCACCTTCACGCCGCTGGCCCAGGGACCGGTCTTGTAGCCCAGTTCCACGCCATAGCGGGTGGCCGGTTGCAACGGCAGGTTGCCCAGATCGTCCAGCGTGCCGCGCGAGGTGTCGGCAAAGACGCGTCCCGACATACCTTGGCCGTTCCAGTTGTAGGTGACCTCGGCTTCGGCGCCGCGGATGGTGGCGTCGCCCTGCGACCAGAAGCGCTGGGTGAATTCACCCGCCGGATCGGGATTGCCGCCGTCATCGACCTGGCCGTTGGTGCGGCCGTAGATGTAGTTGTTCACCTTATTGCGGAACAGATTGCCCTTCCAGCGCACCAGGCCCTCGGTCTTTTGCAGGGTCAGCTCGATGTTGTGCGAGGTTTCCTTCTTCAACTGGTTGTTGCCGATGTCGAAGGTGGCGGTGGACTCATGGGGACCGTTGGAATACAGCTCCTCCACCGTCGGCGCGCGCTGCGCCAGCGAGTAGGTCAAACCCAGGCCGTAGCCGGGCTGGAAGGCCCACAGCGCACCAGCCGACCAAGACAGCAGGCTGAAGTCGCGGCCGGGCAGGTTGCTGGCGCCATCCGGACGGCGGCTCACGCTTTCGGCGCGCAGGCCGGTGCTGGCCAGCACCTGGCCGAACTGGCGCTCTTCCACCAGGAAGCCGGCAAACGACGAGGAACGGGTCGGCGGCGTCAGCTCGGAGGCCCCGCTGGTGGCCGACAATGCCGAATAGTTGCCCTGCTCGGTCTGCACGCCGAAGGTGCCGTGCCAGCCGGCCAACGGCGCGTGCGTCAGTTCCCAGCGTGTCTGCAGCACGCGGTTCTTGAACACGGTGGCCGGGTTGCCGCTCTGTTCCTTCTCGGTGTGCGTGTAGTCGGTGTAGCCGAACTTGAAGCGGAATTTCTCGATGCCGGCGAAGGGGTTGTTAACCAGGGTGTCGATGTCGTAACGGCTCTGGTGCAGATCAATGAAGGACTTCTCGGCGGTGGGGATGCCGTAGTGGTCATCCAGCGTCGAGGCCGACAGGCCGACGTAGCCCCAGTTGGTGATATAGGACGCGCCTACACCGCCGCTGGTCTCGTGCGTAAAGGAATTGGGCAGGCGGCCGGAGGCGGTGGAGCCGTCACCTTGCTTGGCGTTGCCGGGAATCTTGTAGTTGTCGGTATCGCGATAGTTGCCGTCCACGTGCAGGCCGATCTGGCCGGCCGAGGTGTCCAGCGAGAAGGAACCGTTCTTTTCGCCATCGACGCTGCCGTAACGGCCTTCGACGGTGCCGGTGGGCTTGCCGACCAGCTCGGTCGGGATACGATCGTTGACCACGTTGACCAGGCCGCCGATGGCGCCCGAGCCGTACAACAGCGCCGCCGGTCCGCGCAGGATCTCGATCTGGCGCGCGGTCGCGGCTTCGGTGGCGACCGCGTGGTCGTTGGAGACGGTGGAGACGTCGGAGACGCCCATGCCGTTCTGCAGGATCATCACGCGCGGGCCTTCCATGCCGCGGATGATGGGACGCGAAGCGCCGGCGCCGAAGGCCGAGGCCGACACGCCCAGCTCGGACGACAATGTGTCGCCCAGCGAATTGCCCAATTTGTTGCGCAGCTCGTCGCCGGCGATCACCTTGGCGGGGGTGAGCACTTGCACGTCTTCTTCGGAGGCGAAGGGCGTGGCGGTGACGACGATGGGTTGCAGCGCGGGCTGCACGGGTTGCGCCGGCGCGGCGGCGGAAGCGGTCTGGGCGGCAGCGGAGACGGACCAGACAGCCAGGGCGGAAACAACCGCGGTGGCGAGCAGTTGGCGTTGAAGTGCCATGTGAATTCCTTGTAATGCGCGAAGCGCCGTCCGGTTTTAGCGGATGGAATGCGGACGGCGCGGATACGCCGGCCGTCCGGACGCGCCCGGGCCGCGAGCGCCGCCTTCATCGCTCAAGCGACAACGCAGGCGAAAAGACAGCGCGCGGAGGGATGCGCGAGGGACAACCGGCAACGGTGAGGGTCTTGCGGGAGAGGAAGGAATTCAGCGCGGCGGAGCGCGCGAGGAGAAATGGCAGTTGAGCGGCGCATCCCAGGATGCGAAGGCTTGCCACAACGCCAGCACGCGCACGGGCGGCAGCAGCGGCAGCGGAGGGAAATCGAAATGCACGCCGGCCGACAGCGTGGCGGCGTCGTAGGCGGCGCAGGAATGATGCTCGGCGTGTGCGTGCTCGCCGGCGGCCTGCTTGCCGTCGGCGGCGGCTTGCGCATGGTCTTCACCGTAATCGAACAGCGCCTCGTCGATCAGCGAATGCACCGCGTTGCCGGACCAGCCGGCGTGGGCGATACCGTGCACGAAACCCAGCATCTGCGCGAACAGCAGCGACATCGCCAGCACGGCGATGAAGGCGGAACTACGCATGGAACGCTGGATGGGCATGGCCTGATTCTGGTTTGGAAAGCGGCGCGCGGCAACAGCGCGCGGCCTGGAACTGTCCGGTGAAGCGGGTGAAGCAAGTAAAACGGGGGTAATGCGGTATGACGGATTACGGTATGGCGGAGTCTGGAAGGCGGCGCCACGGGCGCCTGCCCAAAACGATGCGGTCACTCGTCCCGCGCCGGCGGCATGCGCTGCCGGCGCCGCGCCCCGGCCGCCGCGCGGCCCGGGCTTCGTCCTGCAGGGCGAGGATCAGTCGCCGTAGAGCTTTTGCTTCAGCTCGCGGCGCTGCTGCGCTTCCAGCGACAGGGTCGCGGTCGGACGCGCCAGCAGACGGGGAATGCCGATGGGTTCACCGGTTTCTTCGCACCAGCCGTATTCGCCGTTGTCGATCGACACGATGGACTGCTGTACTTTCTTCAGCAGCTTGCGTTCGCGATCGCGGGTGCGCAGTTCCAGCGCATGTTCTTCCTCGATCGTGGCGCGGTCGGCCGGATCCGGCACCAGCACGGTTTCGCGCAAGTGTTCGGTGGTTTCACCCGCATTCTTGAGCAGATCCTTTTCCAGTTGCTGGAGACGAACCTTGAAAAAAGCCAGCTGCGCTTCGTTCATGTAGTCCTTCTCGTCCATCTTGAGGATCTGTTCCTCAGTCAACAACTGTGCTGCAGGGGTAGTTTTGGGAGTTTTAGTTGCCACTTCGCTTACTTTCAATACTACGGGTTTTTCAACTATATCCAATATCCCGGCGGATACTTCGCTGCCGGAACTGGTCGCTTGTGAATCCACTTCCCTTGCCGCGTTGGCACCTCTTCGATTGACGTTCCGCGCGACGGCACTGCCGACATTGCTCTTGCTTGCCGAACCCGGCCACAGATGGCGCAGCCTTTTTCGCGGTCAAGGATTGTACACCAACGCTTCCGGATGCCAAGGGCTTTGACGGCGGGCCGCCGGGCGGCCGTTCTGCGGCGGGGACAATCCGCCCGCCACGCGCGGTCATGGCGGTTGGCGGACTGAAGCGCTTTTCTGGAGCCATTCATTACTCCCCTGTCAGGGCAAAGCGTGGGCGGGCTGATCGCGCTTATGAGTTGTGATCGTTCCGCGCATCAGCCTGGTCATGCCCGCGGCAGTGCGCCGCCATCAGCATAAGCAATAGAGTTTATACCAGAAGATCGGGCGAAGGTGGTCGGCGGACAGCCTTGCCGCGGCGGCAACGCAAGCGCGTCAGGGGTGCCCGGCGCGCCGTTGTCCGCAGACCGGACAATGATGATCGCGCGTCACGCCGATCGAGGTCCACTCCATGTCCCGCGCATCGAGGATCAGCAGCCGCCCGGCCAGCGAGCGGCCGATGCCGGCCAGCAGCTTGATGGCTTCGGCCGCCTGGACGGTGCCGACGATGCCCACCAGCGGCGAGAACACGCCCATCACCGAACATTGCACTTCGTCGAACTCGCGCTCGGGCGGGAACAGGCAAGCGTAGCACGGTGCGTCTTCGCGGCGGGTATCGAAGACGCTGATCTGACCGTCGAAGCGGATCGCCGCCCCAGACACCAGCGGCACGCCAGCCTCGACGCAGGCACGGTTGACGGCATGGCGGGTGGCGAAATTGTCGCTGCAATCGAGCACCACGTCGGCATCGGCCACCAGCTGCAGCAGGCGTTCACCCTCGACGCGCTCGGCCAGGATATCCACCTGCACGCCGGGATTGATCTGGCGCAGCGCCTCGCGTCCCGATTCGACCTTGGGCTGGCCCACACGCGCGGTGGTGTGCATGATCTGGCGCTGCAGGTTGATCAGATCGACCGTGTCGTTGTCCACCAGGGTGATGCGGCCCACGCCGGCCGAGGCCAGGTACATGGCGGCCGGCGATCCCAGCCCGCCGGCGCCGATCACCAGCGCGCGGCCGGCCAGGAGGCGCGACTGGCCTTCGATATCGATCTCGTCGAGCAGGATATGGCGCGAATAGCGCAGCAGCTGTTGGTCATCCATGGCGAATAGCGTCCGTCGTCCCATAAAAAGGGCCGCTTGGCGGCGGCCCGGCTTGCTTGCCGATGCGGCGGGACGGCTTTCGGCGTCCCGCCGGCAGGGGCGGATCACTTGGTGTCGATCTTTTCCGGCGGCGCCTTGTTGTCCTTGCGGTCGTCCTTCACCGGGGTGTCTTCCTTGCCTTCTTCGTTGCGCACTTCAGGCTTGGCGTTGGAGACCTTGACCGGCTGGCCCTTCAGGTGATTCAGCGCCTGCGACAGCTGGAAGTCGTCCTTGCTGCCGAAGTCCAGCGGCTTGCGCTTCTTCTCGGCGGCGATCAGGCGTTCCTCGGCCATTTCATCCATGGCTTTCGCCTTGACCTCGGCCGACTTGTCGGTGTCGTTGGTCAGGTGCTTGGACAGGTCGGCTTCGCGCAGGCGCAGACCGTTCAGGCCGTCGCCGTCGGGGAATTCATCGACCATGATGTCAGGCACGATGCCGCGCGCCTGGATCGAACGCCCCTTGGGCGTGTAGTAGCGGGCGGTGGTCAGCTTGACGGCGGTGTTCTTTTCCGGCCGCAGCGCGATCACCGACTGCACCGAGCCCTTGCCGAAGGACTGCGTGCCCATGATGGTGGCGCGCTGGTAGTCCTGCAGCGCGCCGGCCACGATTTCGGAGGCCGAGGCCGAGCCGCTGTTGATCAGGACCACCATCGGCACCTTCTTGATGGCGTCCGGCAGGCGCGACAGCGGATCGGACAGCGGGTTGGAAGCGTAGAACTCACGCTTGGCGTAGAAGGTCTGCTTGGAGCTTGGCAACTGGCCGTTGGTGGACACCACCACCGAATCCTTGGGCAGGAAGGCCGCGGCCACGCCGATGGCGCCCGGCAGCACGCCGCCCGGGTCGTTGCGCAGATCCAGCACGATACCCTTCAGATTCGGCTCCTGGGCGTAGATCGCGGCCAGCTTCTTGGTCATGTCATCGACCGTCGGTTCCTGGAACTGGGTCACGCGCAGCCAGGCGTAGCCGGGCTCGATCACCTTGGATTTGACGCTTTGCACGCGGATTTCCTGGCGCGTGATGGTCAGGATGATCGGCTTGTCTTCTTCCTTGCGGGCGATGGTCAGCGTGATCTTGGTGTTCGGCTCGCCGCGCATCTTCTTGACCGCCTCGTCCAGGGTCAGGCCCTTGACCGGGGTGCTGTCCAGGCGG
Source organism: Herbaspirillum frisingense (assembly GCA_009914615.1). GTDB lineage: Bacteria > Pseudomonadota > Gammaproteobacteria > Burkholderiales > Burkholderiaceae_D > Herbaspirillum > Herbaspirillum frisingense_B. Next base: position 43,103 of record WNDX01000012.1, on the reverse strand, counting down.
GTGATCAGGTCGCCCGCCTTGATGCCGGCGCGGAACGCAGGGGAATCCTCGATCGGCGAGATCACCTTGACGTAGCCGTCTTCCATGCCCACTTCGATGCCCAGGCCCACGAACTTGCCCATGGTGCCTTCACGCAGCTCCTTGTAGGCCTTCTTGTCCAGATAGGCGGAGTGCGGGTCGAGCGAGGCGACCATGCCCGAAATGGCTTCGGTCAGCAGCTTCTTGTCATCGACCGATTCGACGTAGTCCGACTTGATCAGACCGAATACGTCGGCCATCTGGCGCAGCTCCTCCAGGGGCAGCGACGCCGTTGCATTCTTTTGCGCGATGGCGTCGAACTGAATCATCGCCGTGGCTCCCGCCACCATGCCCAACCCGATCAAACCGATATTCTTGAGTTTGCTGCCCATGTGTCACCTAGTAGTTACCCACCCCAGTGGGTCGAATGCGCGGCCCTGATGCCGCATTTCAAAGTATAAACCCGATTGCTCGTTACCGCCGCTGTTGCCTGCGGTGGCGATGGCCTCGCCGGCCTTGACCACGTCGCCGGCGCGCTTCAATACCGACTGGTTGTTGCCGTAGATGGTCATGTACTGATTGCCGTGATCGACGATGATCAGGTTGCCGAAACCGCGCAACCAGTCCGCGAAGACCACCCGTCCGGCCGCCACCGCACGCACTTCCGCTCCTTCCGAAGCGCGGATGAACAAACCGCGCGTGGTGGGTCCGTCGCCGTGGCGGGCACCGAATTTGGACGTCAGATCCCCCTTGACCGGCAGGCGCAGTTGTCCACGCAGGCTGGCGAAAGGCTTGCCGAAATTGTCCGACTGCAGCTCCGGCAGCGTGTCGTTGCGGCCCAGCGAAGCGCTTTGCGGCGGTTCATCGTCGTCGATGGCGTCGGCCGGGTCCGGCATCTTCGGCGGCGGCTTGCCAGCCTTGGCCGCCTTGGCGGCCTGTTCGGCGGCCCGCGCGCGCTGCTCGGCCAGACGCTTCTCGCGTTCGGCCTTGGCTTTGGCCAATTGTTCCTGGCGCCGCTTCTCACGGGCCTCGGCTTCGGCCTTCTTTTGCTGTTCGATGATCTGCGCCAGCTTGTCCACCAGGCTGGACAGGCGCTGTTGATCCTGCTCGATGCGCCCGACTTCCTTGCGCTGCGAGGCCAGCTTGCTGGAAAGCTGCGCCAGCAGCATGGAGCGGCGCGATTTTTCCTTTTCCAGCACCTTCTTCTGTTCGGTCTCTTCCTGGGCGATTTCTTCCAGCTCGAACTTGGCGTTCTGGGTGTCGGCCTTGTTGGCGCGGATCGCCTGCTGGTTGGCACGCAGGGTTTCGATCAACTTGGCCTGGGCCTGCGAGACATAACCCATGTACTGCAGTTCGCGATTGATGCGGTTGGGATTGTCGCCGGAGAGCAGCAGCTTGATGCGGTCCTCGTTGCCGGCCACGTACTGCTCGCGCAGCAGTCTGGACAGCTGCGCCTGCTGGGCGTTGACCAGCGCGGTCAGCTCGTTCAACTGCCTGATCAGTTGCGTTAGGCGGCTTTCGGTCTCCTGCTGCTCCTGCGCCAGGTCGCGCAGCGAGCGGTTCGCCTTGGAAATGGCCTGCTCGGACGCCGATAAGGCATCGGCGGCGTTGTCCTTGGCGGTTTCGGTCTGGTCGATGTCGCGCTTGAGCGCTGACAGGCGCTGCTGCAGATCCGCTTTTTCCTTCTCGGCTGCCTGCTTCTGTCTGGTGCGTTCAGTGATGGCCTGGGCATGGCCGGCGGCCGGCCACAGCGCAATGCCGGCGGCCGCAGCCAGCAGCAGCGGCGCGGCGATGCGGCCCAGCCCACCCGCATCGGCCATCGACGCCAACAGGCGAATATGCCCGTCCCGCGCGCCGGACAAGGATCCGGAACGCGCAGGCCGTTCGCATTCGCCTGGAAACGGCGCCGCCGGTGCGGCCGGCGCCTTGCTGAAGAAACGCAGTTTTATTTCGACTTCCCTTGGTTGGCCACCGCCTTCAGCGCCGCCTCGATGGCGGACTGGTCGCCCAGATAGTAGCTCTTGATCGGTTTCAGATCGGCGTCCAGTTCATACACCAGCGGCTGGCCGTTGGGGATGTTCAGGCCGACGATGTCGTTGTCGCTGATACCGTCCAGATACTTGATCAGGGCGCGCAGACTGTTGCCGTGGGCCGAGACGATGATCTGCTTGCCGGCGCGGATGGCCGGGGCAATGGAATCGTTCCAGGCCGGCAGCACGCGGGCGACGGTGTCCTTCAGACATTCGGTCAGCGGGATTTGTTCGCGCGGCAGGCCGGCGTAGCGCGGGTCGCCGAAGGAATCGCGCTCGTCGCCGGCGGCCAGCGGGTTGGGCGGCGTGTCGTAGCTGCGGCGCCAGACCAGCACCTGCTCGTCGCCGTACTGGGCGGCGGTCTCGGCCTTGTTCAGGCCCTGCAGGGCGCCGTAGTGACGCTCATTGAGGCGCCAGTCGTTCTTCACCGGCACGTACATCTGATCCATTTCGTCCAGCGTGGTCCACAGGGTGCGGATGGCGCGCTTCAGGACCGAGGTGTAAGCCAGATCGAAGGAGAAACCGGCTTCCTTGAGCAGCTTGCCGGCCTGGCGGGCTTCAGCCACGCCCTTCTCGGTCAGATCGACGTCAACCCAGCCGGTGAAGCGGTTGGCCAGGTTCCAGGTCGATTCGCCGTGGCGCATGAATACGATTTTGTACATAGCGGGACTTTTCTGATGATGGATAAACCAGTGCGCGGAAGGCGCGTGCGCGTGGCCGCGGCGGCTTCCAGGCCCTTACGGGCCGACGATTGCAATAATACAAACCGCGAATGCTTCTATTTTATAATGCCGGGATTCAGTAAACTCATTGGACTGCCGTGAAATTCATCATCGACAATATTTTCCTGATCGCTCTGGCCTTGGTCTCGGGCGGCGCCCTGCTGGTTCCGTATCTCCAGCAGCGCGGCAACAAGCTGACCCTGCTGCAGGCCACGCAAATGCTCAACCAGGGCAAGACCCTGGTGCTGGACGTGCGCGACGCCGATCAGTTCGCCGCGGGCCACTTGCGCGACGCCCGCAACATCCCCCTGAAGGAGTTGCCGCAACGCATTTCCGAGCTGGACAAGCTCAAGGGCCGTCCGGTCATCATCGTCTGCCAGAACGGCACCCAGGCCAACCGCGCCGAATCGGCGCTGAAGAAGGCCGGCTTCACCGAAGTCTACGGTCTCAACGGCGGTATCGCCGCTTGGCAGGGCCAGGGCCTGCCGCTGACCACCAAGGACGCAAAATGAGCGCCACAGTCAGGATGTATTGCACCGCCGTGTGCCCGTATTGCATGATGGCCGAGCGCCTGCTCGCCAGCAAAGGCGTCACGCAGATCGACAAGATCCGCGTCGACCTCGAACCTCAGCAGCGCGAGCTGATGATGCAACAGACCGGCCGCCGCACCGTGCCGCAGATCTACATCGGCGACACCCATGTCGGCGGTTTCGACGATCTGAGCGCACTGGACCGCGCCGGCAAGCTGGACCCGCTGCTGCAAGCCTGACGCCACGGCGGCACACCCTTTACCGATTCACCGAACCTGAAAGAGATCCATGTCGGAACAGAACCAACAAGCTGAACAGCAACCCGTTTTCCAGATCCAGCGCGTCTACCTGAAGGACCTGTCGCTGGAACAGCCGAATTCGCCGGCCATCTTCCTGGAACAGGAAGCCCCGTCGATCGAAGTGTCGGTGGACGTCGGCGCCGAAGCGCTGGCCGAAGGCGTGTTCGAATCAACCGTGACCATCACCGTGACCGCCAAGGTCAAGGACAAGGTGGCGTTCCTGGTCGAGGGCAAGCAAGCCGGCATCTTCGAGATCCGCAACGTACCGACCGAACAACTGGATCCGTTGCTGGGCATCGGCTGCCCCAACATCATCTACCCGTACCTGCGCGCCAACATCGCCGACGCCATCACCCGCGCCGGTTTCCCGCCGGTGCACCTGGCCGAGATCAACTTCGAAGTGTTCTACCAGCAGCGCCTGCAGGCGCTGGCCGAGCAGCAAGGCGCCACCCTGGTCAACGGCGGTTCGACCGCGGTCAACTGATCCGCAGCCGTTTCCCTGCCGGCTGGCCCGACCGCCGCAACGCCTTGCGCGCGGTCCCCGCCGGCGGATCCGACGCCGCGGCCCCTGCCGCGGCGCTTCCCTTCCTGCGGAGACTTCATCGATGAAACACCTGCCCCTGATCCTTTCCGCAACCCTGCTGAGCGCCTTCATCGCCAAGGACGCCCTGGCGCTGGACTTCAAGTCGGTGGGCGCCTCGCCTGCCGTCATGTACGACGCCCCTTCCGAAAAGGGCCGCCGCGTCTACGTCGCGCCGCGCGGCATGCCGGTGGAAGTGGTGCTGACCTACGGCGAATGGAGCAAGGTGCGCGATGCCGCCGGCACGCTGTCCTGGATGCAGTCCAAGTCGCTCACGCCCAAGCGCATGCTGGTGGTCGCGGCCGCCAACGCGCGCATCTTCAATGCCGCCGACGAGAACAGCCCGGTGGTGTTTTCGGCCGACAAGAACGTGCTGCTGGAAATGATCGAAAGCCCCAACAACGGCTGGGTCAAAGTACGCCACCGCGACGGCCAGACCGGCTATGCCAAGGCCGGCGACGTCTGGGGCGACTGAGTCCCGCGGCATCATCACGAGCGATCGACGCCCTTTCATGAAAATCACTCTCTTAGGCGCCGGCGCGTGGGGCACCGCCCTGGCCATTCCGCTGGCGCGCAAGCATGACGTCGTGCTGTGGGGGCGCAACGCCCAGGCCATGCAACAGGCCGCGCAGCAACGCGAAAACTCGCTCTACCTGCCCGGATTCGCCCTGCCCGCCGAACTGGCGGTGACTGCCGATTTCGACGCTGCGGTGAACCACGTCTGCGCCGACCCGCAAGACGGCCTGCTGATCGCCGCCTCCTCGGTCTCCGGCCTGCGCGACCTGGCCGGCCATCTGCGCGCGCATCCGATTCCCAATCTGGTGTGGCTGTGCAAGGGCCTGGAAGAAGGCACGCGCCTCTTGCCGCACCAGATCGTGCAGGAAGTGCTGGGATCCGGCCTTCCCGCCGGCGTATTGTCGGGGCCGTCGTTCGCGCAGGAAGTGGCGCGCGGCCTGCCCTGCGCGCTGACCATCGCCGGCGCCGACGCCGCCCTGTGCGAGCGCGTGGTGGCGGCGGTGCATGGCAACAATATCCGCATCTATTCCAGCGACGATCTGGTCGGCGTGGAAATCGGCGGCGCCGTGAAGAACATCCTGGCCATTGCCACCGGCGTGGCCGACGGCCTGCAATTGGGCCTGAACGCGCGCGCCGCGCTGATCACCCGCGGCCTGGCCGAGATCACCCGGCTGGGCGTGGCGCTGGGCGGCCGGCCGGAAACGTTCATGGGCTTGTCGGGCGTGGGCGATCTCATCCTGACCTGCACCGGCGACCTCTCGCGCAACCGGCGCGTCGGGCTGGGCCTGGCCAAAAACAAGAAACTGGACGACATCGTGGCCGAACTCGGCCATGTGGCGGAAGGAGTACGCTGCGCCAAGGCGGTACGTGAACTGGCGCAGGAAAAAGGCATCGACATGCCGATCACCGATGCGGTGGCGGCAGCCTTGTTCGACGGCGTATCGGTGCAAGAAATGGTGTCGCGCCTGCTGTCGCGGGATCCGCGCGAAGAAACGCTGTAAGCGCTGCGCGACTGGCGGGCCGTGGCCTGGAATACGGGGCGGCCGGGGCCACTCCCTTGCTACTCCACGCTGAAAATCGCGCCCGGACTATGCGCCTCCGGCTTTCAGAATACGACTGACCGGCGCCTTCCGGCGCTCAGTCAGCATGTCATCGCAGCACATCATCGGCCCATCTCCGGCCGTTCAATGCCAGGTAAGACATACGACCGCCGCGGCGGGAATCCGGATCGGCTCCGGTTTCCCGCCCCCTTGCGGGGCGCGGCGGCATGGACGTCAGCGCGCGATGATGTCGCTTTCCATCTTGGGACGCTTGAAGCGCTGCGGCGAACCGCCTTCCACGATGTCGTCCATCTGCTTGGAAATCTTGTCGTAACGCGCATTGCAATCGTCGTCCTGGTGCGCGGCGTCGGCGCTCTTGAGGCGCTTGGCCAGGCGCGCAGCGCGTGCTTCGCCCCCCATGACGTATTGTTGGGCGGCGCGGCCGGCGTGGTTATTATTGGCGGTCTTGTTGCGTTGAATGGCTTGCATCGTATTTCCTCTACGTCGCTTGACGCTCAAAGTTCTCCGTTCCTGAGTTTTTTCGGAGAACCGGCAGCGTCCCGGAAGAACAGGCTTGATTCCGGGCAACTGCTCCAGATACACAAGCGCCCTTTACAGGCGCTTTAAGTATGTAACGCCCGAGCCGCGATTTGGAATACGTGAAAAGTCAGTATTTTGTCAGCCAATTTCGATTTATTTAAAGACAAGTTTTTTATGCGGCTGCGCAAAAATGGCGCAAACCCTTGCCTGTCAAGGCTGACAAGGGCGTCAGCAAAGAGCGCCTTGTGCACTTTTTCGGAACAAAATAAAGTCGAAACAATTGTTGCGAAACGTATCGGCGAGATGAGAATAGCGCAAAAAAGCGACGAAATCGGGAAAAATATTTCTTTTTTGAAATTTTTAATTCGACAACAAAATAAAATCGAAATCCGGATTCAGGCCGCAACCGGCACCGGCAACCCCAGATCGGAAGGCACCAGCGAAAACACCTTGGCGTCGCGCGGCTCGCCGTGGAACACCAGCCGGTTGCGCGCCAGGCATTCCAGCGTGGCGCCGGTCTTCTCGGCCACCCGCTGGCTGCGCAGGTTGCCCGCCTGGGCCACGATTTCCAGCCGCGTCAGGCCGGTCTTGCCGAAGGCGAAGGCGGCCGCCGCCCGCGCGGCCACGGCGGCGATGCCGCGACCGGTATAACCTTCGCGCACCCAATAGCCGAGGTTGGCCATCTGGTTGAGCTGGCTGATCTGGTTGATCGCCACCGAACCGACTACCAGTCCGGAAGAGCGGGCGATCACATTGAAATCGTAGGCCTGGTTCACGTGCCATTGCTCGATGGCGCGCTGCAGGAACAACTTGGCGTCGGCCAGCGAATAGTCTGGAGTGCACCAGGCTTCCCACTCGCCGATGGCCCGCTTGGACTGGTGCACGGCGTCGTACAGCGCGGGCGCTTCGCGCAGGCCGAGCGGGCGCACTTCGATGTTGCGGTCGCAGTAAATGATTTGCCGGTCGCGGTCTATTTGGCGGTTCATGCTTGGAGGGCGTGGATGCGGCGCCGGCCATAATGGCATTGCGGCGCCCCTGACTGCTGTCGATCTTACCTAAATTCGGCCCGGACTTGCATGCCGCTCACGCCAGATGCGAATGCAGTTCGGCCAGTTGCGTGATCACCTGTACGCCGGCCGGTAACTCGGGATGCACGCCGTGCTCCTGCAGCGCGATCACCTTCATGCCGGCCGCCAAGCCGGCCTGCACGCCCGGCAGGCTATCTTCCACCACCGCGCAGCGCGCGGGATCCACGCCAAGGCTCTTGGCGGCGAACAGGAACAGCGCGGGATCCGGCTTCCAGCGCTGCACATCGTAGGCGCTGAAGATGCGGCCGGCGAAATACGGCAGCAGGCCGGTGACACGCAGGCACAATTCGATCTTGTGATGAGGGGCGTTGGAGGCCAACGCGTACGGCACGGCCAGCGCTTGCACCATCTCCAGTGCGCCACTGATGGGCTTGAGGCGCTGCTCCAGCATGTCGGCCATGAGCTCGCGCAGCTCTTGCTCGAAGACGGCCGGCAGCGGCTTGCCGTGCAATTCCTCGATACGCGCCAGACACAGCGTCATGCTCACGCCGCGGAACTGGGTCAGCGCCTGCTGCGCGGTGAGATCGACGCCGTAGCGGGCGACGTAGTCGGACCAGGCTTGGGCGGCCACCACTTCGCTATCGACCAGGGTGCCGTCGCAATCGAAGATGACCAGATCGATCGCGTTGCCGGAGTCTTTCATTGCATATCCTTTATCAGAGGGGCGCTTGCCGCCCTGATAGAGGAGCGACAAACGGAATCAAAGTTCGCCGTAGGAATGCAAACCGGAGAGGAACATGTTCACGCCCAGGAAGGCGAAGGTCGTCACCAGCAGGCCGACCAGCGCCCACCATGCCGCCACTTGGCCGCGCAGGCCTTTCATGAGGCGCATGTGCAGCCAGGCCGCGTAGTTGAGCCAGACGATCAGCGCCCAGGTTTCCTTCGGGTCCCACGACCAGTAACCGCCCCAGGCCTCGGCCGCCCACAGGGCGCCCAGAATGGTGGCGATGGTGAAGAAGGCGAAGCCCACGGCGATGGCCTTGTACATCACGTCGTCCAGCACTTCCAGCGACGGCAGGCGATCGGCCAGATAGCCCTTTTCCTTGAGCAGGTAGGCCACCGCGACCATCGCGGCCAGGGCGAAAGTGCCGTAGCCGATGAAGTTGGCCGGCACGTGGATCTTCATCCACCAGCTTTGCAACGCGGGCACCAGCGGCTGGATCTCGGCCGCATCCCGCGACACGGTATACCACATCAGGAAACCGACCGCAGCCGAGATCACCGTCAGCACGAAGGCGCCCAGTTGACGGGTGGCATAGCGCTCCTCGTAGTAGAGGTAGAACAGCGCCGTGATCATGCAGAACAGGATGAAGACTTCGTACAGGTTGGAGATGGGGATGTGGCCGACGTCGGCGCCGATCAGGTAGGACTCGTACCAGCGCACCATCATGCCGGTGAAGCCCAGCACCACCGCGGCCCAGCACAGCTTGGAGCCGATCGCCGTGCCGGTGCCGGCGCGCGTGGCCAGACCGCCCCAGTAGAACAGGGTGGAAAGGAAGAACAGCGCGCTCATCCACAGGATGGCGGACTGGCTGGAGAGCATGTACTTGAGGAAGAATTTCTTGTCCGCCATCTCCAGCGCGCCGCCGTACATGGAGATCGCGCCCAGCGACAGCACCGCGATCACCGCCATCAGCCAGCGCACCTGCTTCCAGTGCCAGCCGAGCCACGCGAAGGTGGGCGCGGCCAGTAGCAGCACCGCTTTCTCGTAGTAGTCCATGTAGCCGCCGAAACGCGCGAACGCGTACAGCGAACCGGCCGCCAGGGCGGCGCCGTAGATCCAGTCCACCGCGCTCAGACGGCGAAAGAAGCCTTGCTCCTGGGGATAAGCTTGGGTTGCTTCAGTCAGTTCCATTCCGTTCTCCACTGCACTCCTGCGGCGATGGTAGCGAACTCGGCGCCAGTCCATCTATGCCCAGGATGATAACCGCCATACGCCGGCGGCACGGTCTCCGTTATGTCAACGGCCGGCTTGTCATGCATCGCTGCGCCGGCCTTTCCTGATGTGCCCGGCTCAGGAAGCCTTGCCGGCGGATCCCGCCAGCCGGGCTTTCATCTGCTCGAATTCCTTTTCGAAGTCCAGCGTCTTGCGCTGGGTGCTCATGGCCATCAGCGCCTGGCTGCCGTCGCCGCCGGTGCCGGGCTTGATCCAGATCCAAAGGCGGCGCTCGCGGATGTAGAGCATCGCGAACACGCCCAGCACCAGGAACAGGCAGCCCAGATAAACCACTTTCTTGCCCGGCGAACGCGTCACCTGCAGCACCGAAGCCTTGATTTCCTGGAAGCTGGACAACTGCAGGAACACCGGGGCCGGATAGAAAGCCGCATCGGCCAGGGCATTGATGGCCAGTTGCAGATAGCGGCCGTGTGCTTCGTCGCTGGCGATCGGCGCCAGGCCGTCCTTGGCGCGCGCGGCTTGCCATAGCTCCCACATGCTGCCGTTGAGGATCTTCATGAAGATATCGGCGGCCTTTTCCTGCTCCGCCGCGGGCAATTGCTCGAGGAAGCGCGTCACGGCGATGAAGCCGGATACCTTGCCGTCGCCGGCGAAGATGGTCAAGCCGCGCAGTGCCGATTGCTGCAGCTGTTCGCGCAGCGCCGCCGGGGTCTCGCGGCCACCGGAAATGGCTTGCTGGGCATAGCGGCGCGCCGCTTCTTCGCGCAGCGCCGGATTGGACAGCGCCGCGCGCAGCCGCATCCACTCGGCCACGCTGTCATTATCGTCGGCCGGGATACGCAGATAGCGGAAGGGCTGGTCAGGCTGCTCGCGCATGCCGGCCAGGAACACGTAGGCGCCGTCGATCTGCAGCGACTGCATGTAATTGAAGTATTCGCGCGCCTGGCCGGTCTTGTCGCGCAGCTTGTATTGCACGCTCGGGCCGACGTTCTTGAAGTCCTTGCTGTTGGCGGTCTTGGCGCTGGAGCCGAGGTGCTTGTCAAGGCCGTCCATGAAGCCCCGGTTGACGGTCTTGCCAACGTTGACCGCGCGCGCATCGCCGGCGGCGGAACCTGAGGTCGGGCCATTGGCGGCGGTGTTCATGTTCTCCACGTTGAAGGGACGGAAGCCGCTCCACTCCACCGTATAGTCGCCCATGCCCGGCGGCAGCGGCGTGGTGCCGCTGACTTCACCAGCGAAGTCGAAGCGGCCGTTGTCGCCACCGCGCATCGGATAGCCGACCAGCTTGAGCTTGCTGCCGCCATCTTCGAAACTGGATTGATAGATCGCCACGCCCTTGTAGATCAGCGGCTCGTTAACTTTGATGGTAGCCGCCATTTCCTGGCCGGTCTCGTGGTCGCGCACCACCACTTCGCTGGCGAACAGCTTGGGCATGCCAGTCGAGTAGAAGTCGATGATGAAGCGCTTGAGCTGGATGGTGAATGGCAGATCCTGGATCATCACGCCGTCCTGCTGCGGAATGATCGCCGTGCTGCTGCTGGCGCCTTCCGGAATCAACGTATTGCCCCGGAAGGTCGGATTGCCCAGGCCCAGGCGATAGCGCTCGGGAATCTGCGAGATGATGCCGTTGCCGGCGAAGGCTTGCTTGCCGTAGAACCATTGCTGGAAGCGGATCGGCAGATCGGAATCAAGCAGGCCGCCCAGGCAGATGATGACGATGGCCGCGTGCGCAAAGATATAACCCCACTTGTTGGCCGCGCCCTGCTTGGCCGCCAGTAGCGTGCCGCCGTCCTTGTCCACCAGCTTGACCTTGTAGCCCTTGGCGCCGACTTGCTGCGCCAGCCGCGCGGCGGCCTGCTGCGGCATCTCGGCCATGCGCCATTCGAGCTTGTGATGGAAGTTGCGCAGCGACTGCTCGCGCACGTTGTCGCGCCAGCTCTTGACGTCGCGCAGCATCTTAGGCCCGTTGCGCGCGATGCACAGCGAGGTCGACAGCACCAGGAAGCCCATGATCAGCAGGAACCACCAGGCCGAATAGACCGCGTACAAACCCAGCTTGTTGAATACCTCGAACCAGAACGGGCCGAACTGGTTGACGTAATTGGGCATCGGTTCGTTCTGCTTCATCACCGTGCCGATCACCGAGGCGATGGCGATCAGCGTCAACAGGCTGATCGCGAAGCGCATCGATGACACCAGCTCCACCGCGTCGCCGATCCAGCGCTGCCTGGTCCTGATCTGAATCCCTTGGGTACTGCTGCCCGTCGTCATAATCCTGCCTTACCGGATCCGGCGTGCCGGAACCGCTTACATGGGTGTCGCTTTGCCGGGCGGCAAAGCTGTGCAAACCCGGAATTTTACCGCTCCGGGGCAAAGTCCGTGATACGCGCATGCGCAGCCCGGGTATGCCGCAACGCATATCTGGCGCGGCCGGCCGGCGGCGAATGCGAATCCGGCATGGTGTTTTCGCCGGTCTGCGCTCCCCCGCGCAATGCCGGCTGCCGTCCATCTTGATGCGAGCAGCTCGGGCGCGCCACGACTTGCGTCAAGCCGCGCGCAAAAAAAGAGGCGGCACGCTGGCCGCCTCTTTTCATACCGTTTCCCGTATCGGGACCTTATTTCAGGCCGGCGATATAGTCCGCCACCGCCTTGATTTCCTTGTCCGACAGACGCTCGGCGATGGCCGTCATCTGCGGACTGTTGCTGCGGGCGCCGCCGCGGAAATTGGTCAACTGGGCCACCGTGTAATCCTGGTGCTGGCCGGCCAGTCGCGGATACTGGGCCGGGATGCCGGCGCCGTTCGGGCTGTGGCAGCCGGCGCAGGCGGGCACGTTCTTGGCCGCGATGCCGCCGCGCCAGATGTGCTTGCCCAGATCGATGGTTTCCTTGTTCTTGGCCGCGCCCGGCTTGGGCGCCTGGGCCGAGAGGTAGGCCGCGACGTTCTTGATGTCCTCGTCCGACAAGGCCTTGGCCAGCGGCGACATCACCGGATTGTTGCGCTCCGGCGTGCAGAAGTTCATCAGTTGCTTGGCGATGTAGGCTTCATGTTGCCCTGCCAATCGGGGATTCTGGGTGATGGTCGAGTTGCCGGCGGCGCCGTGGCAGGACACGCAGGCCACGATGTTGCGGGCGTTGTCGCCATTGGTGTAGAGGGCTTCGCCCTTGGCCGGATCGGCTTTGACTACTGCTTTTTTCTCTTCAGCTGCATGTGCGGCGCAAGAAACTGCCAACAATGCAACAAACACGGTTTTCAACAGCGGGGAAAAGGCACGGTTCATTCGTCACCCTAATACTTATTGTGGTTGTGGAATTGAGAGATTCTGCCCGTCTGGCGGCTGGCTGCCCCCATACCAAATGCCGGTCTTTTGACCTGTCTCCAATGGCCGCCATATTTTTGATTGCTTGGCGTCAACACGGCAATGGGTATCGGGACATTGTACAATAGCTTTTCCGCGTTTTTGCCCCCTCTTTTGGATTTCCGCCCCACCATGTCGCAACTTTGGCAAGCCCGTTTTTTCACCACCGTCAATCATCTGCGGGACCTGCCCAAGACCACCGTGCCGGAGATCGCCTTCGCCGGGCGATCCAATGCCGGCAAGTCGAGCGCCATCAACGTGATCTGCAACCAGAAGCGCCTGGCCTTCGCGTCCAAGACGCCGGGCCGCACCCAGCACATCAATTACTTCTCGATCGGTGGCGCCCATGTGGGCCAGCACCGCAACGACGAGGCGCGTCCGGATGAGATCCGCGCCATGCTGGTGGACTTGCCTGGCTATGGCTATGCGGAGGTGTCCGGCTCGGCCAAGCACCACTGGCAAGCGTTGCTGGGCGACTACGTGCGCCAGCGCGAGCAACTGGCCGCGCTGGTGATGATCGTCGATTCGCGCCGCCCCTTCACCGACCTCGATATCCAGATGATCGAGTGGTTCGCCCCCACCGGCAAACCCATCCACTGCATCCTGAGCAAGGCTGACAAGCTCAACCGCAACGAATCCACCAACGCCCTGCGCCAGGCCAGAACCTATCTGGACAGCTACGTGGACGAGAACGGCGAGCCCTTCCCGTTCACGGTGCAACTGTTCTCGGCGCTCAAGCGCACCGGGCTGGAAGAAGCCAACGACAAGATTCTGGAACTGGCCGGACTGACCGGCGACGATGCGCAACCCAGCGCAGCCGGATCGGATGCGCCGCCAAGTGACGAGCAGGAATGAGCGCGAAGCGATCGCGAACTGCGCATGACGTGATCGCCGACAAAGTACGGCGTACCCAGAAGAGGTAAAACAGGCGGAGACGAAAAAAACCCCGGAGAAAGGGGAACAATCTCCGGGGTCGAACACCTTTCGCTTGCGCGATCGGCCCCGCTCAGGGAGGGAAGGGGAAGCGGGGAGCAACGAATTGCTCACACGTAAGATAGAGTATCCCCATGGAAAGTTGCAGGAGATTCTATGGAAATCTGCAATTTTCGGAACATAGTGACGTTTTCTTAGAAATTCTTCCGAGATGACGCCAATTAGCGACACTTTGTATTGAGAGAGCCACATGCCTGTTTCCGATTCCCGTCCGCAATCCGCCGCCTATCCCGCCATCCGCATGCGCCGCATGCGCCGCGACGCCTTCTCGCGCGCGCTGATGGCCGAGAACGTCATTACGGCCTCGGACCTGATCTACCCGGTCTTCGTCCAGGAAGGCCAGAACCTGCGCACCCCGGTGCCCTCGCTGCCGGGCGTGGATCGCCTGTCGCTGGACACCCTGCTGCCGGTGGCCGAGGAATGCGTGAAGCTGGGCGTGCCGGTGCTGGCGCTGTTCCCGGTGATCGATCCGGCGCTGAAGACGCCCGACGGCATCGAGGCCACCAACCCCGACGGCCTGATCCCGCGCGTGGTGCACGCCCTGAAGGCGCGCTTCCCCGAACTGGGGGTGCTGTGCGACGTCGCGCTCGACCCCTACACCAGCCACGGCCAGGACGGCGTGCTGGACGAGACCGGCTACATCCTCAACGACGAAACCATTGAACTGCTGGTCAAGCAGGCCCAGACCCAAGCCGACGCCGGCGTGGACGTGGTGGCGCCCTCCGACATGATGGATGGCCGCATCGCCGCCATCCGCAGCATGCTGGAAGCCCGTGGCCACATCTACACCCGCATCATGGCTTACTCGGCGAAGTACGCCTCGGCCTTCTACGGCCCCTTCCGCGACGCGGTCGGCTCAGCCGCCAACCTGGGCAAGGGCAGCAAGGCCACCTACCAGATGGATCCGGCCAACAGCGATGAAGCGCTGCGCGAAGTCGCGCTGGATCTGCAGGAAGGCGCCGACATGGTGATGGTCAAGCCGGGCATGCCCTACCTGGATATCGTGCGTCGCGTGAAGGACGAGTTCAGGGTGCCGACCTTCGCCTACCAGGTCAGCGGCGAATACGCCATGATCAAGGCGGCCGCCCAGAACGGCTGGCTGGATCACGACAAGACCATGATGGAAGCCATGATGGCCTTCAAGCGCGCCGGCGCCGACGGCGTGCTGACCTACTTCGCGCTGGACATCGCGCGCAAGCTCAAGCAGGCCTGAGCACGCCGCCAGCCATGGGCGCCGGCGCCGACATCGATCTGTTCACGCGCCACCGGCCGCGCCTGTTCGGCGTGGCCTACCGCATGCTCGGCTCGCGCAGCGACGCCGAGGATGTGTTGCAGGACGCCTGGTTGCGCTGGCACGGGCAAGACAGCGCGGCGCTGGACTCCACCGAAGCCTGGCTGGTCACCGTGGTCACCCGGCTGTGCATCGACCGCCTGCGCCAGGCCCAGCAGGAGCGCCTCTCCTACACCGGCCACTGGCTGCCGGAACCGCTGGTGGACCTGACCGACGCCGCGCCCGAAATCGACCTGTACGGCGCCGCACTGCTGGCGCCCTCGCCGGAGACGCTGCTGGAACAGCATAGCGACGTCTCCTTCGCCTACCTGCTGCTGCTCGAACGCCTGAAGCCCGAGGAACGCGCCGCCTTCCTGCTGCGCGAGGTGTTCGACAACGACTATCCCGACATCGCCGCCATCCTGCAAAAGAGCGAAGCCGCGTGCCGCCAACTGGTGCACCGGGCGCGCGATCGGCTCGCCCGACACGAAGAACAGGACAAGCGCGGCGCCGCCCCGCGCCGACCCCTGCGGGCGGCATCCAGCCCCATCTCGCGCGAAGCCCACGACACGCTGCTGCAAAAGTTCATGCACGCGGTGCAAAGCGGCGAGCGCGAAGCCATGCTCGGCCTGCTGGCCGAAGATGCCCGCCTGATCGGCGACGGCGGCGGCAAGGTGGCGTCTTTCCCGCATCCGCTGTTCAGCGGCGCGCGTATTTCCTGGCTGTACTACGCCAACATCCGCCGCTTCGGGGAACGCATCGCCTATCGCCCGGCCTGGATCAACGGCAGCCCGGGCCTGCTGCGTTATATCGATGACAAGCTGGAATCGGCCCAGGTGCTGGAAACCGACGGTGGCCTCATCCGCGAGATCTACGTGGTGCGCAATCCGGACAAGCTGGCGGCGATCGCCCGCCAGACCCTGGCCGCATCCTGAAAAAATTTTCGACATTTTTTCAAAACCTGTCACAAGCCCGCATGGCGCTCCGTCTTATGGATGAACGCCGGCAATTCATGCCGGTGTCGATCCCTCACCCACAGGAGAATTGCCATGTCGGATTTCAAGCAACGTCTGCAACACACCAAGCTCGCCGCTCCCGCCTTCAACGCCCTGCTCAAGGCCAGCGAGGCCGTGCACCAGAGCGGCGTCGATCCCAGGCTGCTGGAGCTGATCTTCCTGCGCGTATCGCAGCTCAACGGCTGCGCCTTCTGCGTCGACATGCACTCGCACGATCTGCTCAAGGCCGGCGAAGACCAGCAGCGCCTGAACACCCTGGCAGCCTGGCGCGAGATTGCCTTCTTCACCGAACACGAACGCGCGGCGCTGAACTGGGCCGAGCGCTTCACCGACCTGAGCCGTCAGGATGGCGAGAAGGACGATGCGGCGTTCGCGCTGATGCAGCAGCACTTCAGCGAATCGGAGATTGCCAACATCACCTTTGCGGTGTCCATCATCAATGCCTGGAACCGGCTCGGGGTATCGATGCGTCCGCAGGTGCCGCGTCGCGCTTGAGTGCTTGCGTGCTTGCGTGCTTGAGTGCTTGCGTGCTGTCGTGATGCAGGTCTGATTCCGGGTTGTCTGCGGCGTTGACGGTGCGCGGCAAACGACACTGGGCCCGGCCTTCGCCGGGACGACGCGACGAAGATGCTGGAACCGCCATCGGTTCAAGCACCCACCTGCCTGTCGTCCTGACGAAAGTCAGGACCCAGTGTCGTTCAACCGTCGCCAGCGCTTGCCGCATGCGTCGAAACCGGCATCACCCCCCGCTTCCGCGGCACGACTGAATGGCTCGATAAAATGACTCGATAGAAAAGAGCGAGAAGACGAAAAAAAACGCACCCCGGTCACCCGGGATGCGCTGAACATGGTCCGATCCACATCAGACTTGCTGCTCAAAAACCTTGCAGGCGACGACACCAGCGCCGCCCGGCTTGTCATGTCACGCGCGTCTCACTTCCACAGCGCGCACTTCGATTCCGCCTTGGTCATATAGGCCTGATCGCCGGGGATGGTCTGCACCAGCTTGTAGTAATCCCAGGGACGCTTGGACTCCGACGGCTTCTTCACTTCCATCAGGTACATGTCGTGCACCATGCGGCCGTCCGGACGAACCACGCCGTTGCTGGTGAAGAAATCGTTGATCTTGTTCTTGCGCAGGTAATCCATCACCTTGTCGGCATCGGTGCTACCCACGGCCTTGACCGCATTCAAGTATTGGCCGACGGCCGAGGCATCACCGGCCTGGAACATGGTCGGCATCTTCTTCATCTTGCCGAAGTAGCGATTGCCCCAGGCGCGTGTCTGGTCGTTGAGATCCCAATACCAGCCGTCGGTCAGGTACATGCCCTGGGTGACTTGCAGACCCAGCGAGTGCGTGTCGGTGATGAAGATCAGCAGGCCGGCCAGCTTCATCGTCTTGTTCACGCCGAATTCATTGGCGGCCTTGATGGCATTGATCACATCGCCGCCCGCCACCGCCAGGCCCAGGATCTGCGCCTTCGAGGATTGCGCCTGCAGCAGGAAGGACGAGAAGTCCGAGGTCGCCAGCGGCGCGCGCACCTGGCCCACGACGGTGCCGCCACCGGCCTTCACGACGTCGCTGGTGTCTTTTTCCAGTGAGGTGCCGAAGGCATAGTCGGCCGTCACGAAGTACCACGACTTGCCGCCCTGGCGGGTGATGGCCGCGCCGGTGCCGCGCGCCAGCGCGGTGGTGTCGTAAGCGTACTGGATGGTGTAGGCGTTGCATTCTTCATTGGTCTGGCGCGTGGTGCCGGCACCGACCGAGATGAAGACTTTCTTCTTTTCGCCCGCGACCTTGCCCATGGCCAGGCTGGCCGCCGAGTTCACGCCGCCGACCAGCATATCGACGCCGTCGCGGTCGAACCATTCACGCGCCTTATTGGCGGCGATGTCGGCCTTGTTCTGGTGGTCGGCGAAGACGAATTCCACTTTCTTGCCGTTGATGGTTCCGCCGGCATCGGCGATGGCCATCTTGATGGCTTCGATGCCGCCCTGGCCATCCATGTCGGCATAGGTGCCGGACAGATCGGTGATGAAACCGATCTTGATGGTGTCGCCGGCGGCATGGGCCATCGGCGTCGCGCCCACGCCGGCAATGGCGGCACAGACAGCGACCGACAGCGCCACGCGTTTGATGATATTCCTCAAGGTCTCCTCCTGTAGGTGAAGGCCGGGCATTGCGCCGCGGCCCCGTTTCGATTTCTTGTGGTCTTCTTGTTCGACGTCGCAATCGAGTGCGGCGAAGTTGCTACGATCTTGCCGGCCTGCACCCGAGCTTTACCCAGGCGCAGGCCTTGTCACGGCATCCGAGATCAGCCGACCACGGCGCGCGTCTGTTCGCCGTCCACCAGGCGCATCAGGCCCAGCGGATTGGCGTTTTGCAGCGGCGCCGGCAGCATCGCGTCCGGGTAGTTCTGGTAGCACACCGGGCGCAGGAAGCGCTCGATGGCCAGCGTGCCGACCGAGGTGCCGCGCGCGTCGGAGGTCGCCGGATACGGGCCGCCGTGGACCATCGCGTCGCACACTTCGACACCGGTCGGGAAGCCGTTCAACAACAGGCGGCCGGCCTTCTGTTCCAGCAACGCGATCAGGTCGCGGTTGCCTTGCAGGTCGCCGATTTCGGCTTGCAGCGTGGCGGTCAGCTGGCCATGCATGTTGGCGGCGAAGTCCAGCAGCTGTTCGCGGCTTTCCAGTTCGACGATCACGGTCGAGGGGCCGAAGACTTCTTCTTCCAGCGGCGCTTCCTTGGAGAACAGCAGCGCGGCGTCGGCCTTGAACAGGTGCGGCACGGCCTGGGTGTAGCTGCTGCCGCCGGTGGAGATGACCTTCACGCCCGGCAGCTGGGTCAGGCGCGCCACGCCGCCGTTGTAGTGGGTCAGGCCGCCGCTGTTGAGCATGGTGGCCGGCGCGGTGCCGCCGAAGGCCGCCGACAGCTTCTCGATGAAGTCGTTCAGCTCGGGCGAACGCACGCCCAGCAGCAGGCCCGGGCTGGTGCACAGCTGGCCGACGCCGACCGTGACCGAACCGGCCAGATCCTTGGCGATGGCTTCGCCGCGCAGCTTCAGCGCTTCCGGCATGAGGATGATGGGGTTGATGCTGGACATCTCGGCAAACACCGGGATCGGCTGCGGACGCGCCGCCGCCATGTCGCACAGCGCGCGGCCGCCGCGCAGCGAGCCGGTGAAGCCGACCGCCTGGATGCCGGCGCTCTTGACAAGTTGGGCGCCGACGCGGTCGCCGTAGATCATGTTGAAGGTGCCGGCCGGCATGCCGGTCTTCTTGACGGCGCGCTCGATGGCGTCGGCCACCAGTTCGGAGGTCACCAGGTGGCCGGTGTGGGCCTTGAACACCACCGGGCAGCCGGCCGCCAGTGCAGCCGCGGTATCGCCGCCAGCCACCGAGAAGGCCAGCGGGAAGTTGCTGGCGCCGAACACGGCCACGGGGCCCAGACCGATCTTGTACTGGCGGATGTCCGGGCGCGCCATCGGCTTGCGTTCCGGCAGCGCGGTATCGATGCGCACACCATAGAAATCGCCGCGGCGCAGGACCTTGGCGAACAGGCGCATCTGGCCGCTGGTGCGGGCGCGCTCGCCGGTCAGGCGCGGCGCGGCGGGCAGCGCGGTTTCGCGCACCACTTGCGCGATGAAATCATCGCCCAGCGCGTCAATCTCGTCGGCGATCGCTTCCAGGAAGGCGGCGCGCTGTTCCGAAGTGGTCACGCGGTAGGCCGGATAAGCCTTCTCGGCGGCGTGCACGGCGGCGGCCACTTCCTTCTCGGTCGCGGTCAGGAAAGGCGTTTCGAACAGCGCGCCGGTGGCGGCGTCCACGCTGTGCAACTGGAGGTCGCCCTCGCCGCTGCGTTCACCGCCGATGTAGTTGTGTCCGAGGATCTTAAAGCTCACGATAGGCTCCTGCTGAGTTCGTTGGCGCCGCCCGTTGCCGGGTCACGCGCGAAGGGTCGCGCCCGCTGGAACGGGAACGACCGGTTGAGTTCGGTTCAAACATGTGCGTGCGGCACGCGCCGCACGCCTTCATTCTGTGCCATCACATGGATTGCTGCAGCATCCGTTCGTAGTCCTGCTCCGAAGCTACGCGCGGATTGGTCTTGTGGCTGTGGTCCGCCAGCGCGCCCTTGATGATCCGCGGGAACATGTCAGCGGTGACGCCCAGCTCGCCCAGGCCGGCCGGCAGGCCAAGGCGCTTGCTCATGTCCTTGATCGCCGGGCCGATCTCGGCGCCGCTCTTGAGGCCCATGGCATGCGCCATGCGCGCCATCTTGCTGTCCTTGACCATGGTCTCGGCGCTTTCGTTGAAAGCAATGATGGCCGGCAGAAAGATCGCGTTCAGGGTGCCGTGGTGCAGCTTGGGATTGATGCCGCCCAGCGAGTGCGAGAGGCTGTGCACGCAGCCCAGGCCCTTCTGGAACGCCATCGCGCCCTGCATCGAGGCGCTCATCATGTTCAGGCGCGCTTCGCGGTCGCCCGGCTCCCTGGTGGCGCGTTCGATGTGCGCCCAGGCGCGCCACAGGCCGTCCAGCGCGATGCCATCGGCCGGCGGGTTGAAGGCCGGCGCCATGAAGGTTTCCAGGCAGTGGGCGATGGCATCCATGCCGGTGGCCGCGGTCATCAGCGGCGGCAGGCCCAGCGTCAGTTCCGGATCGCAGATGGCGACCTTGGGCACGATGAAGGGCGAGAGCACGCCGACCTTGCGGCCATCGTCCAGGATCAGGATGGCGCCGCGGCCGACTTCGCTGCCGGTGCCGGCGGTGGTCGGGATGGCGATCACCGGCGCGGTCTTGGCGGTGATGTTGGACAGGCCGCCTTCGATCAGCGCGAAGGATTTCAGCGGGCCGTCGTGCGTGCCGCACACGGCCACGCCCTTGGCGAGGTCGATCGAGGAACCGCCGCCGACGGCCACGATGCCGTCGCAGCCGGCCTCGCGGAACATCGCCACCGCCGCGCGCACCGCGCCTTCGTTGGGATTGGGGGGAGTCTGGTCGAACACCGCGACGGCGGCGCCGTCCTTCAGCTGCGCCAGGACCTTGTCCAGCAGGCCGGCGTTGCGGATGCCCATGTCGGTGACCACCAGCGGCTTCTTGATGCCGATGCGTTCGCATTCCTGTTGCAGCAACGACAAAGCGCCGTAGTCGAACTGGACCTGGGTAATGTAATTGATGAGTGCCATCACATAGCCTTGATTTATAGATGTTCCAGAAGCGGCGGCTGTTGGCGGGATCCTTGCCGGATCCCGCCAAAGCGCTCTCTTCCCTCTGGTGTCCTGCTTTTGAAAGCCAGACTCTAAGCCAAGGCGGGCAGCTTGGCTAATGAAAGCTGTTGATATGGGTATAACCAACAGTCATACTGAAGCCCTTATCGAAGGAAACCGCCCATGCAAGCCACCCTGCCCTCGCTCGCCTCGATCACGTCCCGCCTGCATCTGCGCCAGTTGCGGCTGCTGATCGCCCTGTCCGACCATGGCTCGCTGCTCAAGGCGGCCGAGCAGGTGGCCCTGACCCAGCCCGGCGCCAGCAAGGCGCTGCAGGAAATCGAGAGCACCCTGGGCGCCCAGCTTTTCACCCGCACCAACCGCGGGCTGGAGCCGACCGACCTGGGCCATTGCGTGATCCGCTATGCGCGGCTGATCCAGACCGACCTCACCCATTTACGCGAGGAAATGCTGTCGATCATGCAAGGCAACGGCGGCCGGCTGGCGGTGGGCACCATCATGGGCGCGGTGCCGCTGCTGACCGACGCGCTCACGCGGCTGCTGGGAAAACGCCCCTCGCTGTCGGTGGAAATCGTGGAAGACACCAGCGCGCGGCTGCTGCGCCTGCTCGATCAGGGCCGGCTGGACATGGCGATCTGCCGCACCAGCATCAGCCAGCGCCCGCATCTGTACGACGCCTTCAATATCCACGACGAAGAACTGGCGGTGGTGGCCAGCGTCAATCATCCGCTGGCGCACGCCCAGGAGCTGCAACTGGCCGACCTGGCCGATTCGCGCTGGGTGGTGTATTCGGCCAACATGCCGATGCGGGTTTCGCTGGAGCGTGAATTCCATGACGCCGACCTGCGCTTCCCGCTGCACCTGATGGAAACCACCTCGGCCTTCACCACGCTGTCGCTGCTGCAAAAGAATCCGCATTTCGTGGCGCTGCTGTCGGTGGACGTGGCGCAGTTCTGCACGCGCTTCGGCATGACGTGCATCCTGCCGCTGCAATTGCATACGCGCAGCGAGCCCTATCAGCTGGTCACGCGGCACGGCACCCAACTGTCGCCGGTGGCGCGGCTGTTCATCGAAGACTTCGCGCAGGGGATGGCACCGGAAGCGGCGCTGCCGGCGCGCTAGCCGCAGTCAATACACGGGCGCGCCCTCGCCCCACTCGCCCCACTCGCCCCACTCGCCCAGCGGCTGCGCCTGGGCGCTGCGGGCGGCGAATTCCTGCGCGGCCCATTCCAGGAAGACCCGCACGCGCGGCGACAACTGGCGCGTGCGGTGCCACAGCATCCATACCGGCGCGGGCGGCGGCGGGCTGTCCGGCAGGATGGACACCAGTGCACCGGTCTTCAGATCGTTCTCGACGTGGAAATACGGCACCTGCGCCAGCCCCAGGCCGAGCCGGATGCCGGCCAGATAGCTTTCCGCGCCGGTGACCGACAGCACGCTGGGCAGGCTCAGCGTCTTCACCTGCTCGCCCTGGGCGAATTCCAGCGGCGTCACGTTGCCGGTGGTGATGGAGCGCAGGCCGACGACCTGGTGGCTGCCCAGTTCCTCAATGCCGGCGGGCGTGCCGAAGCGTTCGAGATAGCCGGGCGTGGCGCAGGTCAGCCGCTGCAGCGTCGCAACCTTGCGCGCCACCAGTTCGCTGTCGCGCAGCTTGCCGTAGCGCAGCGCGCAATCCACACCCTCCTCCACCAGATCGACCCAGCGGTCGCTCTCGCTCATCTGGATTTCGATCTGCGGGTGCCTTTCCAGGAAAGCCGGCAAGCCCGGCAGCAGGAAATGGCGCGCCAGCGTGCCCTGCACCTCTACCCGCAGCACGCCCTTGGGCTGGGCGCCGCTGAAGGCGCCTTCGGCATCCTCGATATCGTCCAGGATGGCCAGGCAACGCCGGTAATAGGCCTCGCCATCCAGGGTCGGCCGCACCACGCGCGTGGTCCGCTGCAGCAGGCGCACGCCCAGGCGGGTCTCCAGCTCGCGGATGACCTTGGTCACGGTCGAGCGCGGCAACGCCATATCGTGCGCTGCCTGGGTGAAGCTGGCGCGCTCCACGATGCGGGTATAGAGCCGCATTGCATCCAATCGATCCATTCAACCTTCCATTGTTTATTAATTTGGAAACAGTGAATGCCATTCTAGCCCGATTATCTTTCGCTGCCCGGAGCGCATAGTTCTCTCACACCGCGACGCAACGGCAACAACGCGGCACCGGACATCCGACTTCACTCATCCAAGGAGAACACCATGAACAACAAGACCCAGCACACCGTCGCCCTCGTCACCGGCGCATCCCGCGGCATCGGCGCCGCCATCGCACAGCGCCTGGCGCGCGACGGCTTCACCGTCGTCATCAACTACGCCGGCAGTGCGGCCGAGGCCGAAGCGCTGGCCAACCGCATCGAAGCCGCCGGCGGCCGCGCCTTGACGGCCCAGGCCGACGTCGCTGACAGCGCCGCCGTGGCGCGCATGTTCGATGCCGCCGAAGCGGCCTTCGGCGGCGTTGATGTGCTGGTCAACAACGCCGGGATCATGAAGCTGGCGCCGCTAGCCGAAAGCGACGACGCCCTCTTCGACCGCCAGGTGGCGATCAACCTCAAGGGCAGCTTCAACACCCTGCGCGAAGCCGGCCGCCGCCTGCGCAACGGCGGACGCATCGTCAATCTGTCTTCCAGCGTGGTCGGCCTTTACCAGCCGGGTTACGCGGTCTATGCCGCCACCAAGGCCGGCGTGGAAGCGATGACCCATGTCATGGCCAAGGAACTGCGTGGCCGCAACATCACCATCAATACCGTCGCGCCGGGCCCGACCGCCACCGCGCTGTTCCTGGACGGCAAACCGCAAGAAGTGGTGGAGCGCCTGGCCAAGCTGGCGCCGCTGGAACGCCTGGGCCAGCCGGAGGACATCGCCGCGGCGGTGGCTTTCCTGGCCGGCCCCGATGGCGCCTGGATCAACGGCCAGACGCTGCGCGCCAACGGCGGGATCATCTGAGCCCCATCCACTCCACACACCGATTGCAGACATTCATTCAAGGAGCTTGATCATGAACAAAGTCATCCTCATCACCGGCGCATCCAGCGGCTTCGGCCGCCTCACCGCCGAGGCCCTGGCCCGTGCCGGCCATACCGTGTACGCCTCGATGCGCAATACCACCACGCGCAATGCGCCGGTGGTACAGCAAATGGCGGCCTTCTCGCGCGAACACGGCGTGGATCTGCGCACCGTCGAACTGGACGTGCAATCGCAGCCGTCGGTGGACGCCGCCGTCGCCGGCGTGATCGCCGATGCCGGACGCATTGACGTGCTGATCCACAACGCCGGCCACATGGTGTTCGGCCCGGCTGAAGCGTTCACGCCAGAGCAATATGCCCAGCTCTACGACGTCAACGTGCTCAGCACCCAGCGCGTCAACCGCGCCGTGCTGCCGCATCTGCGCCGCCAGGGAGAAGGCTTGCTGGTATGGGTCTCGTCGAGCAGCTCGGCGGGCGGCACACCGCCTTACCTGGCCCCCTACTTCGCGGCGAAGGCGGCCATGGATGCGATCGCGGTGCAATATGCGCGCGAATTGTCGCGCTGGGGCATCGAGACCTCGATCATCGTGCCCGGCGCTTTCACCGGCGGGACCAATCACTTCGCTCATTCCGGCGTGCCGGCCGACGGCCAGCGCGCGGTGGAATATGAGGCGGGGCCCTACGGTGGCTTCGGCGAGCAGATCCAGAAAGCCTTCGCCGCCATCGTGCCGGAAGACGCCGATGCCAGCCTGGTGGCCGAAGCCATCGTCGATGTGGTCGATGCGCCCTTCGGCAAACGCCCGTTCCGCGTGCACATCGATCCCAGCCAGGACGGCGCCGACGTCGGCTTCACGGTGCTCGACCGCGTGCGCGCCGAGATGCTGCATCGGGTCGGCATGGGTGACCTGCTCACGCCGGCGCGGCGCGGCTGACGTTGTGGTACTGACGCAATGCGCGGCCCAAACAAAAAGCGCTCCCGCGGGAGCGCTTTTCTGTGCGGGCAGAACCGCGGATTATTATTTGTTCGGCTGCGGCGTGATGCGCAGGTAAGGACGCGGGGACTTGTAGCCCTTCGGGTACTTCTGCTTGATCACTTCCTCATCCTTCACGGACAGCGGGATGATGACGTCGTCGCCATCCTTCCAGTTGCCCGGCGTGGCGACGGTATAGCCGTCGGTCAGTTGCAGGGCGTCCAGGACGCGCAGCACCTCATCGAAGTTGCGGCCGGTGCTCATCGGATAAGTGATGATCAGACGGACCTTCTTCTTCGGATCGATCACGAACAGCGAGCGCACGGTGGCGGTCTCGGACTGGTTCGGGTGGATCATGTCGTACAGGCCGGCGACCTTCTTGTCCACGTCGGCCACGATGGGGAAACCGACGACGGTCTGCTGGGTTTCCTCGATGTCCTTGATCCACTGGTTGTGGGCGTCGGCGCCATCCACCGACAGGGCGATGGCCTTGACGTTGCGCTTGTCGAATTCGGGCTTGAGCTTGGCGGTCAGGCCCAGCTCGGTGGTGCAGACCGGTGTGAAGTCGGCCGGGTGCGAGAACAGGACGACCCAGGAATCGCCCGCCCAGTCGTGGAATTTGATCTTGCCGATGGAAGATTCTTGTTCGAAATCAGGTGCGGTATCGCCCAGGCGCAGCGTCATGACAGTCTCCTTGTTCGAGAGGGTGAGGGATAAAGAACGCAGACTATAACGCGACCGATACCAGGCTCCAACAACTATTAAGGCGTAACCAAATAACGCCGCGCAATGTCGAAGCCGGTCTCACGTCGCGCGCGGCTTGCCAGACTGCCAAGCTTGCCACGCGGCCAGATGTCCGGCGTCAGAGGCTCTGCAAGGTGACGATGAAGCGGTCGGCGTCCTGGTAGCCGATCACGCGGCGGTCGATCAGCTCCTTGCCGTCCGCATTGAAGAACATGATGCCCGGCGGCCCGAACAGGTTGAAGCGCTTGAGCATGGCGCGGTCGTCGCCATTGTTGGCGGTGACGTCGATCTGCAGCAGCAGCATCTGTCCGAAACGCTCCTTGACGCGCGCATCGGTGAACGTGAGACGCTCCATTTCCTTGCAGGAGACGCACCAGTCGGCATAGAAATCCAGCATCACGGGACGGCGCTCGCCGGCAGCGTTTTCCTTGAGCGCGGCGTCGAGTTCGGCGGACGAACGCACACGCACGAAGTCGGTATGCACGGCGGCCTGGCCCGATCCGCGCAGTTGCGCCATCGGCGCCAGCGGGTCGCGCCCGCCGGTCGCCACGTTGACCAGTTGCAACAGGCCCAGCGTGGCGATCGCCAAGCCGAAGCCGCGCGCCACCCAGCCGGCCGGCCGCGACCACAGCAGGAAGGCGCCATAGCCGATGCCCAGCGCGGCCCAGCCGGCCACATGCAGCCAGTCCGGAATCACCGGCGACACCATCCACAGCGCGGTACCCAGCATCAACACGCCGAACAGGCGCTTGACCGAATCCATCCAGGCGCCGGCGCGCGGCAGCAGGGCGCCGGCGGAAGCGCCGATCAGCAGCAGCGGCACGCTCATGCCGGCGGCCATGGCGAACAGCGCGCTGCCGCCCAGCGCCACATTGCCGGACTGGCTGATGTAGAGCAGCGCGCCGGCCAGCGGCGCGGCCACGCAAGGACCGACGATCAGCGCCGAGATCGCGCCCATCAGGAACACGCCGACCCACTTGCCGCTGCCGCCGCCCGATGCGGAGGACAGCTTCGATTGCAGCGCGGCCGGCACCTGCAGCGTATAGACATCGAACATGGACAAGGCCAGGCCGGCCATCAGCAGCGCAAAGGCGCCAAGGATCCAGGGATTCTGCAGATAGGCCGACAGGCCTTCTCCCAGCATGCCGGCAGCCACGCCCAGGGCCGTATAGACCAGGGCCATGCCCAGCGAATAATCCACCGACAGCAGGAAGCTGCGCGCGCGCCCGCCCGCAGCCGGCTGCTGCTGGCCGACGATGATGGAAGACAGGATGGGCACCATCGGCAGCACGCAAGGCGTGAACGACAGGCCGATGCCGAGGATGAAGAATAGAGAAAGGACGCTCCACAGCTTGCCGCTCTGGAGCACCGCGGCGATACCATCGACATCGGTGCCGCCGGCGCCTTGCCCGCCCGGCTCGCCGCCGCCGGCCTGAACCACGGCGCCGATCGCTTGCGGCGACATGTTCAGCTTCAGCGTCATGGGCGGATAGCACAAGCCCTTGTCGGCGCAACCCTGCGAGACCGCACTGACCGTGAAGTCGCCCGCGGCGCCGGAGACCGGCACGCGCGCCACGACGGCGTTATGATAGGTCTCGACTTCCTTCTGGAAATTCTCGTCGTACTTGGTGGTCCCGTGCGGGAATTGCGGCTCGCCCAGCGTCGCGCCTTCGGCGGTGAAATGGAAGCGGTCGCGGTACATGTAGTAGCCATCGGCGATGCGGTAACTCAGCTCCAGCGTGCCGGCATCGACCATGCGCGCGCTCATCTGGAAGGCCTGCTCGGGCGGCAGGTAATCCTCGGCGGCCCGTGCGCCGCCGCAGGCAAGCAAGGCCGCCAGCGGCAGCAACAGCAGGATTTGCATCAAAAGACGGCGCAGGCCGTCGGCAAAGCGGTTCTTGATCTTGTTCATGCGGTTCTACGGATTCCTTTGCTTCAGACGCGCAAGGGCTTGCGCGTCTCTTCCTGCATCCAAGCCAGATAGGCCGGCAGACCCGCCGCCAGCGGCAGCGCCACGATCTCCGGCACGTCGTAGGGATGAGCCTGCAGGATCGCCTGCTCGACTTCTGCATAACGCGCCTGCGTGGTCTTGACCAGCAGAGGGATCTCGGTGGCCTGCTCGATCTGGCCTTGCCACCGGTACACCGAAGATACCGGCGCAAGGATGTTCACGCACGCGGCCAGACCCTCTTCGACCAGGGTGCGTGCCAGCGTCTTGGCCAGCGCCTCTTCAGGCACGTTGGTCAGCACCAGCAGCGGCTGGTTCAACAGGGATGATGTCATGTCCGGGCTCCTTCTGCATGCGCAGGCGATGATGGCGGTCATGCATGGAGTTCATGATGGCCGCGTTGCCACGCATGGCGTATTCAACCACATCCACGCCCTCTGCGCCGCCGGACAACGCAAGGACAAGACATAAGCACTACGCTTGCCGCGCCAGAAAACAAAAAAGCCAGGCAATGCCTGGCTTTTTTTTGCTGACGACCGGACTTACTCGGCGGTCGGGACTGCTGCTTCGTCGGTGATTTCCGGACGATCGACCAGCTCGACGAAGGCCATCGGCGCGTTGTCGCCTTGGCGGAAGCCCATCTTCAGGATGCGCAGGTAGCCGCCGTTGCGCGCTGCGTAGCGCGGGCCCAGTTCAGCGAACAGCTTCAACACGATTTCGCGGTCGCGCAGACGGTTGAAGGCCAGACGCTTGTTGGCCAGGGTGTCGGTCTTGCCCAGGGTCAGGATCGGCTCGACGACGCGGCGCAGTTCCTTGGCCTTCGGCAGGGTGGTCTTGATGGCTTCGTGCTTCAGCAGCGAAACAGTCATGTTGCGCAGCATGGCCAGACGGTGGGACGAAGTACGATTCAGTTTGCGGAGACCGTGACGGTGACGCATGATAATTTCCTTTCAGTGACAGTTTTGATCCAGTTCTTCGATCGGAGGGGCTTGCAGCCTTGCCCGTCCGCGGACCGGTATATGACGATTAAAAAACTACGCTACAACGCGGGTACAACTTGATGCTGCATTCCTGCCGGCACGGCCGGGCGGATCTACATCCGCACCGGCCATGCCGTCAACATTACTTCTCCAGGCCGGCAGGCGGCCAGTTTTCCAGCTTCATGCCCAGGGTCAGGCCACGCGAAGCCAGGACTTCCTTGATTTCGTTCAGCGACTTGCGACCCAGGTTCGGGGTCTTCAGCAGTTCGTTTTCGCTGCGCTGGATCAGGTCGCCGATGTAGTAGATGTTCTCGGCCTTCAGACAGTTTGCCGAACGGACGGTCAGCTCCAGGTCGTCCACCGGACGCAGCAGGATCGGATCGACCTGCGGCGCGCGCGACGGCGCTTCGGCGGTCGCTTCGGTGCCTTCCAGGGCGGCAAATACGTTCAGTTGGTCAACCAGCACGCGGGCCGATTGGCGGATCGCTTCTTCCGGGGTGATGACGCCGTTGGTCTCGATGTTCATGACCAGCTTGTCCAGGTCGGTACGCTGTTCCACGCGAGCCGATTCGACGGCGTAGGAAACGCGACGCACGGGCGAGAACGAAGCGTCCAGGATGATGCGACCGATGGTCTTGTTGGTGTCTTCCGACAGACGACGGACGTTACCCGGCACATAGCCGCGGCCCTTTTCGACCTTGATCTGCATGTCCAGCTTACCGCCACCGGTCAGATTGGCGATCACGTGATCCGGATTGATCAGCTCGACGTCGTGCGGCAGATCGATGTCCGATGCCAGAACCACGCCTTCGCCTTCCTTCTTCAAGGTCAGGGTGACTTCGTCACGGTTGTGCAGCTTGAAAACCACGCCCTTCAGGTTCAGCAGGATATCGACCACGTCTTCCTGCACGCCGTCCAGCGAGGAGTACTCGTGCACGACGCCGGCGATGGTGACTTCGGTCGGAGCGTAGCCGGTCATGGTGGACAGCAGGACGCGACGCAGCGCGTTGCCCAGGGTATGACCGTAACCGCGCTCGAACGGCTCCATCACGACCTTGGCGTGACCGGGAGCCAGTGCTTCCACTTCGATGATGCGGGGCTTCAACAAACTGTTTTGCATGAAATGTCCTTTTCAATACCCTCGGCTCGTTACACCGATAAGGCTGATGGCTTTCGGAAAAATGCCCACCGGATGGTGGGCACGGGTGATGCAGTACTGCGGATTAACGCGAATACAGTTCGACGATCAGCGATTCGTTGACGTCGTTGGCGATTTCGCTGCGGTCCGGAGCCGACTTGAAGGTGCCTTCCAGCTTCTTGGCGTCAACCGACACCCAAGACGGGAAACCGCTCGACTCGGCCAGCGACAGGGCTTCGGCGATACGCACTTGCTTCTTGGCCTTTTCGCGCACGGCGACGACGTCACCGGCCTTGACCAGGTAGGAAGCGATGTTCACGACCTGACCGTTCACGGTCAGCGCCTTGTGGGACACCAGCTGACGCGCTTCCGAGCGGGTCGAGCCGAAGCCCATGCGGTAGACGACGTTGTCCAGGCGAGCTTCCAGCAGCTTCAGCAGGTTTTCGCCGGTGTTGCCCTTGCGGCGGTCGGCTTCGGCGAAGTAGCGGCGGAACTGACGTTCGAGGACGCCGTACATGCGCTTGACCTTCTGCTTTTCACGCAGCTGGTTGCCGTAGTCGGAGGTGCGGGCGCCCGAGGTGCGGCCGTGTTGACCCGGCTTGGAGTCCAGCTTGCACTTGGAATCCAGGGAGCGGCGTGCGCTCTTCAGGAACAGGTCGGTGCCTTCGCGGCGGGAGAGTTTTGCTTTCGGTCCGATATAACGTGCCACAGTATTTCCTTTGATTAAATGACGTCCCGTACTGCCGGACGCTAGTCTGACCTGCTTGCGGTCAGACAGTGGTCTTAAGAACAAAACCCGCCAAGGTCATTGGCGGGTGATTTCCGGCGCTTGGCGGTGGCCTTTTCAGGCCAAAACACGCGAAGCGCAAGATTATACTACAGATTAGATACGACGGCGCTTCGGCGGACGGCAACCGTTGTGCGGGACCGGGGTCACGTCCTGGATCTGGGTGATCTTGATGCCCAGGTTGTTCAGAGCGCGCACTGCGGATTCACGGCCCGGGCCGGGGCCCTTGATACGCACTTCCAGGTTCTTGATGCCGCATTCGATCGCGACCTTGCCGGCGCTTTCAGCGGCGACCTGGGCTGCGAACGGAGTCGACTTGCGCGAACCCTTGAAGCCAGCACCACCCGAAGTCGCCCACGACAGAGCATTGCCCTGACGGTCGGTGATCGTGATGATGGTGTTGTTGAACGAAGCGTGAACGTGTGCGATACCTTCAGCAACGTTCTTCTTAACTTTCTTACGAACACGCGATGCTGCTGCGTTGTTGGGGGACTTTGCCATAATTTCTTCCTTGAATCCGACCAGTGACTAGCGCTGCCGGGATTATTTCTTCAGCGATTGAGCAGCCTTGCGCGGACCCTTGCGAGTACGGGCATTGGTGCGGGTACGTTGACCACGAACCGGCAGGCCACGACGGTGACGCAGGCCACGGTAGCAACCCAGGTCCATCAAACGCTTGATGTTCATGGACAGCTCACGGCGCAGATCGCCTTCCACGACGAACTTGGCGATTTCGTCACGCAGCTTTTCCAGCTCGTTATCGTCCAGGTCCTTGACCTTCTTGTTGGTCGGAACGCCGGTTGCTGCGCAGATGTCTTCCGCGCGCGGACGGCCAATACCATAGATGGCGGTCAGGCCGATCACGGTGTGCTGATGGTTGGGGATGTTGACCCCTGCAATACGTGCCATTCGTTATTCCTCGATCAATAACGTTAATTAACCCTGGCGCTGCTTATGGCGGGGTTCGGTGCAGATGACACGAACGATACCATTGCGCTTGATGATTTTGCAGTTGCGGCAGATCCGCTTGACTGATGCGAGCACTTTCATTGTGGCCCTCTTTCTTTCAATGTTTCACTGTTACTTGGTTCGGAACACGATACGTGCCCGGCTCAAATCGTAAGGTGTCAGTTCCACCGTTACCTTATCGCCAGGCAAGATGCGGATGTAATTCATGCGCATCTTGCCGGAAATATGGCCGAGTACAACGTGACCGTTTTCCAACTTAACCCTGAATGTCGCATTGGGGAGATTTTCAAGAATCTCGCCCTGCATCTGAATAACGTCGTCTTTTGCCATTCCGTGTTCTTGTTCCTCTGGGGAGCAACTCCGCTTAGCGCGGGGTCATTCCACCCTTGAAATTAGCCTTGCGGAGCAACGATTCATACTGCTGCGACATCACATAGTTCTGCACCTGGGCCATGAAATCCATCGTCACGACCACAATGATCAGCAGCGATGTGCCACCGAAGTAGAACGGCACCTTCCAGCGCGCGATCAGGAACTCGGGCAACAGACACACCAGCGTGATGTACACGGCGCCGGCCAGCGTCAGACGCATCAGGATCTTGTCGATATAACGCGCCGTCTGGTCACCCGGACGGATACCCGGAACAAACGCACCACTCTTCTTCAGGTTATCTGCCGTTTCCTTGCTGTTGAACACCAGCGCGGTATAGAAGAAGCAGAAGAACACAATCGCAACCGCATACAACAGCGCATGGATCGGTTCGCCCGGCGCCATCGATGCCGCCAGATCCTTCAGGAAACGAATGAAGGGATTCGACGTATCGCCCGACGTGAACCAGCTGGTGATCGTCGCCGGGAACAGAATGATCGACGATGCGAAGATCGGCGGAATCACGCCTGCCATGTTCAGCTTCAGCGGCAGGTGACTGCTTTGGCCGCCGTAGATCTTGTTGCCGACCTGACGCTTGGCGTAGTTCACCAGGATCTTGCGCTGGCCGCGTTCAATGAACACCACCAGGAAGGTCACCAGCGCCACGATCACGCAAATCAGGATCGCCGACAGCGCATTCATCGAACCCGTACGGACCAGTTCGAACAAACCGCCCAGAGCATTCGGCAGACCTGCTGCAATACCGGCGAAGATAATGATCGAGATGCCGTTGCCCAGACCACGTTCGGTGATCTGTTCGCCCAGCCACATCAGGAACATCGTGCCGGTGATCAGCGTGACCACCGTCGTCAGGCGGAACGCCAGGCCTGGATCCAGCACCAGGCCGGCTTGCGATTCCAGCGCCACCGCAATGCCCAGCGCCTGGAAGGTCGCCAGCACCAGGGTGCCGTAACGGGTGTACTGCGTGATCTTGCGACGACCGGCTTCACCCTCTTTTTTCAACGCTTCCAGCTGCGGCGACACCACCGACAGCAGCTGCATGATGATCGATGCCGAGATATACGGCATGATCCCCAGTGCGAAGATCGTAAAGCGCGACAGGGCACCACCGGAGAACATGTTGAACATGCCCAGAATGCCACCCTGGTTTTGCTTGAACAGCTGCGCCAGTTGCGTCGGATCGATACCCGGAACCGGGATATGCGCACCGATGCGATAAACGATCAACGCCCCCAGCAGGAACCACAAACGCCCCCAGGGGAAGCCTTTTGCGGCGCCTTTCGCCAATTGAGGAGTAGTTGCCAATTAATGCTCCGGGATCCGGATCACTCAGCGACGGAGCCGCCGGCAGCTTCAATAGCAGCCTTGGCACCAGCGGTTGCGATCAGACCCTTGACGGTTACCTTCTTGGTCAGCTCGCCGGACTTGATGATGCGCACGACACGAGCCAGTTCCGACACCAGGCCGGCTTGCTTCAGTGCCAGCACGTCGATCTCGGCGACGGGCAGCTTTTCCAGTTCGGAGAGGCGCACTTCAGCCTTGAACGGGGTTGCCAGCGACTTGAAACCGCGCTTGGGCAAACGACGTTGCAGGGGCATCTGGCCGCCTTCGAAGCCGACCTTGTGGAAACCGCCCGAACGCGACTTCTGACCCTTGTGACCGCGGCCGGCAGTTTTGCCCAGGCCGGAGCCGATACCACGACCGACGCGACGCTTAGCGTGCTTTGCGCCTTCTGCGGGTTGGATAGTGTTTAATTGCATGATTCGCTCCGTTCGCAAGCAGTTGCTTACGAAACAACTTTCACAAGATAGGACACTTTGTTGATCATGCCACGCACCGACGGGGTGTCTTCCAGCTCGGACACCGAGTTGACGCGACGCAGACCCAGACCGCGCACGGTAGCGCGGTGATCCTGACGAGTACCGATCAGACCCTTGACCAGCTTGACTTTGATTGTGTTAGCCATCTGATTCACCTTAGCCCAGGATTTCTTCGACCGACTTGCCGCGCTTGGCAGCAATTTCAGCCGGAGTGTTCATCTTCGACAGGCCGTCCAGGGTGGCACGGACCATGTTGTAGGGGTTGGTCGAACCAGTCGACTTCGCCACCACGTTGGTCACGCCCATCACTTCGAAAATCGCGCGCATCGGGCCGCCGGCGATCACACCGGTACCATCCTTGGCGGGCGAAATCATCACGGACGAAGCGCCATGCTTGCCGATGACGGTGTGCTGCACGGTGCCGTTCTTCAGGGTGACCTTGATCAGCTTGCGACGGGCTTCTTCCATTGCCTTCTGCACAGCCACGGGCACTTCCTTCGACTTGCCCTTGCCCATGCCGATGCGGCCATCGCCATCACCGACCACTGCCAACGCTGCGAAACCCATGATACGGCCGCCCTTCACCACTTTGGTGACACGGTTGACCGCGATCATTTTTTCGCGCATGCCGTCATCCGGCTTGTCGCTTTGCGTCTTCGATTGCATTTTTGCCATGATCGATAATCCTTAGAACTTCAGGCCGGCTTCACGCGCAGCCTCAGCCAGCGCCTTGACGCGGCCGTGATAACGGAAACCCGAACGGTCGAATGCGACTTCGGTCACACCGGCCTTCAGAGCCTTTTCCGCAACGCGCTTGCCGATCAGAGCAGCGGCGGCAGCGTTGCCACCCTTGCCCGACTGGCCAGCCAGTTCGGCGCGCACTTCCGCTTCCAGGGTGGAAGCCGAAGCCAGCACGTTTGCATCGGGGCCGATGACGCTGGCGTAGATGTGCGTGTTGGTGCGATGCACGGCGAGACGATTGACCTTCAGTTCTGCGATCTTGGCGCGGGTCTGAGTCGCGCGGCGCAGGCGAGATTGTTTCTTATCCATCGTCAACCCCTATTACTTCTTCTTGGTTTCTTTGAGCGTCACCACTTCGTCAGCGTAGCGCACACCCTTGCCCTTGTAGGGCTCGGGTTCACGGTACGCGCGAATTTCTGCGGCGACCTGGCCAACCACCTGGCGATCGATACCCTTGATCAGGATTTCGGTCTGAGTCGGGGTCTCAACCTTGATGCCGGCGGGCATCTGGTGAACGATGGGGTGCGAGAAGCCCAGCGACAGGTTCAGCTTGTCGCCTTGTGCTTGTGCACGAAAACCCACGCCGACCAGGTTCAGCTTCTTTTCGAAGCCCTTGGTGACGCCGTTGACCATGTTGTTGACCAGAGCACGCAGGGTGCCCGACATCGCGTTCGCTTCGCGGCTGTCGTCAGCCACTTCGAAGCTCAGCGAACCATTATTGTTAGCCACCTTGACCAGCTTGGTCAGCGGCTGCGTCAGGGAACCCAGCGGGCCCTTGACGGTGATTTGCTCTGCAGTGATGGTCGCTTCCGCGCCATTCGGCAGTGCAACAGGCATTTTACCTACACGAGACATCTTGCACTCCTTAGGCCACGTAGCAAATCACTTCGCCACCGACACCGGTTGCGCGTGCTTTGCGGTCAGTCATGACGCCGCGGGGGGTGGACACGATGGCCACGCCCAGACCGTTCATCACGTTCGGGATATCGTTCTTGCCCTTGTAGATGCGCAGACCCGGACGGGACACGCGCTCCAGGCGCTCGATAACCGGACGGCCGGCGTAATACTTCAAACCGATCTTCAGTTCAGCCTTGCCTTCAGCATCGACAACGGCGAAATCTTCAATGTAACCCTCGTCCTTCAGGACGTTGGCAATGGCAACCTTCACTTTGGAAGAAGGCATGGCGACAGTAGTCTTGTTCACGCCTTGTGCATTGCGGATACGGGTCAGCATATCGGCGATAGGATCGCTCATACTCATTGCTTCTTCTCCTATTACCAGCTAGCTTTGGTCAAACCCGGGATCTCGCCGCGCATGGCGATTTCACGGACCTTGATACGGCCCAATCCGAACTTGCGGAAAGTACCACGGGGACGGCCGGTCAGTGCGCAACGGTTGCGCTGACGGGTCGGAGCCGAGTTACGCGGCAACGCCTGCAGCTTCAGGCGTGCTTCGTAACGCTCTTCATCCGACTTCGATTGGTCGTCGATAATAGCCTTCAACTCGGCGCGCTTGGCAGCATACTTCTTCACCATTGCGGCGCGCTTCTGTTCACGGTTAATCAGTGCCAGTTTTGCCATGGCATCCTCAGTTTCTGAACGGGAATTTAAATGCGGCGAGAAGCGCCTTCGCTTCGTCGTCGGTCTTTGCAGTGGTGGTGATGCTGATGTTCATGCCACGCAGTGCATCGATCTTGTCGTACTCGATTTCGGGGAAGATGATCTGCTCTTTCACACCGATGTTGTAGTTGCCACGACCGTCGAACGCACGACCCGACACACCACGGAAGTCACGCACGCGCGGCAGGGCCACGGTGATCAGACGATCCAGGAATTCGTACATACGGGCGCCGCGCAGGGTCACCATGCAACCGATCGGATAGCCTTCACGGATCTTGAAGCCCGCGATAGCCTTGCGTGCCTTGGTCACCACCGGCTTCTGGCCGGCGATCTTGGTCAGATCGCCAACGGCGTGCTCGATGATCTTCTTGTCCGCAACCGCTTCCGACAGACCCATGTTCAGGGTGATCTTCAGGATGCGCGGAACTTCCATCACCGACTTGTACGAATACTTCGTAGTCAGATCGGCGACGACCTTATCTTTATAAAACTGTTGAAGACGTGCCATGATGTTTAAACCTTAACGACTTCGCCGCTGGACTTGTAAGCGCGGACCTTCTTGCCGTCCACTTCCTTGTAAGCCACGCGATCTGCCTTGCCGGTAGCTGCGTTGAACAACGCAACGTTCGACACATGAATTGGCATCAGCTTATCGACGATGCCGCCAGTTGCACCAGTCATCGGGTTCGGACGGGTCGCCTTCTTGGCAACGTTCACGCCTTCCACGACAACATAATCGGTGCCGACGCGAGCAGTCACGACACCGCGCTTGCCCTTGTCTTTACCGGTCAACACGATGACTTCATCGTTTTTACGAATCTTTGCCATGACCACTCCTTACAGAACTTCAGGCGCCAGGGAAACGATCTTCATGAAGCGTTCCGTACGCAGCTCACGAGTCACCGGCCCAAAAATACGGGTGCCGATCGGCTCCAGCTTCGCGTTCAGCAGGACGGCTGCATTACCATCGAACTTGACCAGCGAACCATCCTGACGACGCACGCCCTTGGCGGTACGAACGACGACAGCGTTATAAATCTCACCCTTCTTCACGCGACCACGCGGGGCTGCGCTCTTGACAGTAACCTTGATCACATCGCCAATGCCGGCATAGCGGCGCTTGGAACCACCCAAGACCTTGATGCACAGGACTTCGCGCGCACCAGTGTTGTCGGCTACTTCGAGCCGGCTTTCAGTTTGAATCATGATATTTTCTTTCCCAACTTAATCCGCTTCGCACAACGCGCTGGCGGTCAGTCTTGGTCCTGTTAGCAAGCGAACTCGCTAGTTAGGGGACGAATAGCTACTTTGTTTGCCTTTGCTTGCCAGCAGGACGCAGCAAGTAAAGAGCTCGATATTATGGCAGCATAATATCGAGCGCGCAAGTACTACTGAATTACTTAGACGATCTGTGCTTCTTGTACCACACGAGTCACAGTCCAGGCCTTCGTCTTGGAGATCGGACGGCTTTCCTGGATTTCCACCACGTCGCCGGCCTTCGCCGTATTTTGCTCATCATGCGCATGGTACTTCTTGGTGCGCTTGATGATCTTGCCGTACAGCGGGTGCTTCATCTGACGCTCGATTTCGACGGTGACGGTCTTATCCATCTTGTCCGACACAACCTTGCCAATCAGCGTGCGCTGGAGCGCTTGTTTCACTTGATCGTTCATTGTTGGCCATCCTTCGAATTGATCACAGTTTTCACACGTGCGATGTCGCGACGTACCTTCTTCAGCTGTGCGGTATTGTTCAGTTGCTGGGTCGCAATTTGCATACGCAGGCTGAACTGGGCCTTCAGCAGCTCGCCCAGTTCCTTTTCCAGCGCTGCAGTGTCCTTACCGCGGAGTTCCGATGCTTTCATGTTCCGCTCCTAATTATTGACCGACTTGGCGAATGACAAAAGTCGTCGCCAGCGGCAATTTGGCGGCAGCCAAACGAAACGCCTCGCGCGCCAGAGTCTCGTCCACACCGTCCATCTCGTACAGTACCTTACCCGGCTGGATTTCAGCCACGTAGTACTCCGGGTTACCCTTACCGTTACCCATACGCACTTCAGCAGGCTTCTGGGAGATTGGCTTATCCGGGAAGACGCGGATCCAGATACGACCACCGCGCTTGATGTGACGGGTCATCGCACGACGAGCAGCTTCGATCTGACGAGCGGTGATGCGGCCGCGGCCGATCGCCTTCAGACCAAAGTCGCCGAACGACACAGCGGTTCCGCGGGTATGCGAAATGCCAGTGTTACGACCTTTTTGTTCTTTACGATATTTTCTACGTGCTGGTTGCAGCATGATTATTCTCCCGCTTTCTCAGCCGACACACCGGCATCGGCAGCTTGAGGACGACCACCACCACGCTTCGCGCCGGCGCCAGGAGCACCAGGCTTGGAGCGCGGACGTGCACCCGGCTTGCCGTCGTCACGACGCGGACCACGACGCTTCTTGTCGTCTTCCGGCTCGCCGACCAGCACCGGCGCTTCGCCGTTTGCCAGGCGATCGCCCTTGTAGACCCACACCTTCACACCGATGATGCCGTAGGTGGTTTCAGCTTCGCCGAAACCATAGTCGATATCGGCGCGCAGGGTGTGCAGAGGCACACGGCCTTCGCGGTACCATTCGGTACGTGCGATTTCGATACCGTTCAGACGGCCCGACGACATGATCTTGATGCCTTGTGCGCCCAGACGCATTGCGTTCTGCATCGCACGCTTCATGGCACGACGGAACATGATGCGCTTTTCGAGCTGCTGGCAGATCGAATCGGCGATCAGCTGAGCATCGGCTTCCGGCTTGCGGATTTCTTCGATGTTGACGTGCACGGGCACACCCATCAGCTTGGCCAATGCGGACTTCAGCACTTCGATGTCTTCGCCCTTCTTGCCGATCACAACGCCCGGACGGGAGCTGTAAATGGTGATACGGGCATTCTTGGCCGGACGCTCGATCACGACGCGACCAACCGAGGCGTTCTTCAGCTTCTTCTTCAGGTAAGCACGGACCTTCAGGTCCTCGTTGAGCATGTCGGCAAAGTTGTTATTGCCGGCATACCAACGCGAGCCCCAGTTACGTGTAACCGCCAGACGGAAACCGGTTGGATGAATCTTCTGTCCCATCGTGACTCCTTAGTTTCCGACAGTCACGTAGATGTGACACGATTGCTTGGAAATACGATCACCACGGCCCTTCGCACGCGCTGTGAAGCGCTTCAGGACCGCACCCTTTTCCACATAAATGGTCTTGACTTTCAGCTCGTCAATGTCAGCGCCATCGTTGTGTTCGGCGTTCGCGATTGCGGACTCCAGAACCTTCTTGATGATCGCTGCGCCCTTCTTGGGGCTGAAGGCCAAGATATTCAGTGCCTGATCAACTTTTTTACCGCGGATCAGGTCTGCGACCAGACGGCCCTTCTGGGCCGACAGGTGCACACCGCGCAGGTTAGCTTTAGTTTCCATCATAGGACCTTATTTCTTAGCCTTCTTATCGGCTGCGTGACCCTTGAACGTACGGGTCAGCGCGAATTCGCCGAGCTTGTGACCAACCATGTTTTCCGACACATAGACCGGCACGTGTGCCTTGCCGTTGTGCACGGCGATCGTCAGGCCGATGAAGTCCGGCATGATGGTCGAACGACGCGACCAGGTCTTGATCGGTTTCTTGTCCTTGGTAGCCTGGGCAGCCTCAACCTTTTTCACCAGGTGGGCGTCGCAGAAAGGACCTTTTTTCAATGAACGTGTCATGTTTTATCCCTTATTTCTTGCCGCGACGCGAGACAATCATCGAAGTCGTGCGCTTGTTGCTACGAGTCTTCTTGCCCTTGGTCTGCTGGCCCCACGGCGAAACCGGGTGACGGCCAGCCGCAGTCTTACCTTCACCACCACCGTGCGGGTGATCGACCGGGTTCATGACGACGCCACGAACGGTCGGGCGGATACCGCGCCAACGAGTGGCACCGGCCTTACCGATCTTGCGCAGGTTGTGCTCACCGTTGCCGACTTCACCGATAGTAGCGCGGCATTCGATGTGAACGCGGCGCACTTCGCCGGAACGCAGACGAACCTGAGCGTAGGTGCCTTCACGTGCCATCAGCACCACAGCGGCGCCGGCGGTACGAGCGATCTGGGCACCCTTGCCCGGCAGCATTTCCACGCAGTGGATAGTGGTACCCACGGGGATGTTGCGGATCGGCAGGGTGTTGCCCGACTTGATCGGCGCTTCGGAGCCGCTGATCAGTTGATCGCCCACGGTCAGGCCCTTGGGAGCGATGATGTACTTGCGCTCGCCGTCCGCGTAGCACAGCAGTGCGATGTGCGCGGTACGGTTCGGGTCGTATTCGATACGCTCGACCTTGGCCGGAATGCCATCCTTGTTGCGACGGAAATCGACAACGCGGTAGTGTTGCTTGTGACCACCACCGATGTGACGGGTGGTGATGTGACCGTTGTTGTTACGACCGGCGGTCTTCGACTTCTTTTCGACCAGCGATGCCAGCGGACGGCCCTTGTACAGGTCGGGATTGACGACCTTGACCATGCCGCGCCGACCGGGCGAGGTCGGCTTCACTTTTACGAGTGCCATTATTTAGCCTCCTCGGTGAAGTTGATTTCTTGACCCGGCTTCAGGCTGACGAATGCACGGCGGGTGTGGTTGCGGCGACCCATACCGTTCTTCGAGCGCTTTTGCTTGCCCTGACGGTTGGCGACTTGCACCGCTTCCACTTCCACCTTGAACAGCAGTTCGACGGCGGCCTTGACTTCCAGCTTGGTTGCATCCTTGGCCACCAGGAAAACGACTTGCTCGTTCTTCTCGGCCACGAAGGTTGCCTTTTCGGAGATGACCGGTGCCAGCAGCACCTTCATCAGGCGCTCTTCGCTATGTTTCACGATTGCGTTCATGCCAGCAACTCCTCAATCTTTGCCAGTGCCGGCTTGGTGATCAAGACGTTCTTGAAGTACACCAGCGACACGGGATCAGCTTGACGCGGCTCAACCACCAGCACGCCCGGCAGATTGCGCGATGCGAGCAGCAGCTTCTCGTCCAGGCTGTCGGTAATAACCAGCACCGAATCCAGACCCATGCCCTTCAGCTTCTGGGCCAGCAGCTTGGTCTTCGGCGCTTCGACGGCGAATTCTTCCACGACCGACAAGCGGCCTTCGCGCGCCAACTGAGACAGGATCGAGCAGACGCCTGCGCGATACATCTTCTTGTTGACCTTGTGGGTGAAGTTCTCGTCGGGCGAGTTCGGGAAGATACGGCCACCACCGCGCCACAGAGGCGACGAGGACATACCGGCGCGAGCGCGGCCGGTACCCTTTTGACGCCAGGGCTTCTTGGTGGTGTGGCTGACTTCTTCACGGTCTTTTTGCTTGCGGTTGCCGCTGCGAGCATTGGCTTGGTAGGCAACCACGACCTGGTGGATCAGGGCTTCGTTGTAGTCACGACCGAAAATGGTATCCGGAGCGGCGACGTTCGAAGCAGCTTGACCTTGGTCATTCAGGAGCTTCAGTTCCATTGATTAGGCCCCCTTCTTCGCTTTGACTTTGACTGCCGGCGACACGATCACTTGACCGTTCTTGGCACCGGGAACGGCACCCTTCACCAGCAGCAGTTGACGCTCGGCGTCGACACGGGCGATTTCCAGGTTCTGCACCGTCGTGGTGACATCACCCAGGTGACCGGTCATGCGCTTGCCCGGGAACACGCGGCCCGGATCCTGCGCCATACCGATGGAGCCAGGAACGTTGTGCGAACGGGAGTTACCGTGGGTCGCGCGACCCGACGAGAAGTTGTAACGCTTGATGGTACCGGCGTAGCCCTTACCGATCGACACGCCTTGCACGTCAACCTTTTGGCCGGCTTCAAACAGGGCGATGCCAACGGCGTCGCCTGCCTTGAATTCGGCAGCCTTGGCGGCGTCAACACGGAATTCTTTGAGAACGGTACCAGCTTCAACGCCAGCTTTGGCGAAGTGGCCGGCGGCGGCTTTGACCACGCGCGAAGCGCGGCGCTGACCGAAGGTCACCTGAACAGCGGAATAACCATCCACTTCAGGCGTTTTGATTTGTGTCACGCGGTTGTTGGACACGTCCAGCACGGTCACAGGGATCGAATCCCCATCTTCCGTGAAGATGCGCATCATACCAACCTTGCGACCAACAAGGCCCAGGCTCATTGTTTTCTCCATTCCCGCCTGCGATTGGGCGGGGCTGATGTTCGTACTACCAATAATTGCGGGCCCTGCAGACGCAAAACCCACATCGAAGCAGAGAATTATAGCCCGTAAAAGAAAAGCGCACAACCGGGGCTGTGCGCTTTTCCAACACTACATTGTGCCTGCTTTTTTACTGCAGCTTGATTTCGACATCAACGCCAGCGGGCAGATCCAGCTTCAT
Source organism: Herbaspirillum frisingense (assembly GCA_009914615.1). Taxonomy (GTDB): domain Bacteria; phylum Pseudomonadota; class Gammaproteobacteria; order Burkholderiales; family Burkholderiaceae_D; genus Herbaspirillum; species Herbaspirillum frisingense_B. Next base: position 474 of record WNDX01000012.1, on the reverse strand, counting down.
CAATGCGTCAACCGTCTTGTCGGTCGGATCGACGATATCCATCAGGCGCTGATGGGTACGGATTTCGAACTGATCGCGGGAAGTCTTGTTGACGTGCGGCGAACGCAGGACGTCGAAGCGCTGGATGCGGGTCGGCAGCGGAACCGGGCCCTTGACGACGGCGCCGGTACGCTTGGCGGTGTCAACGATTTCCAGGGCGGACTGGTCGATCAGACGATAGTCGAATGCTTTCAGACGGATACGGATTTTTTGGCTAGGAACCGACATGATTTTCCTTTAAAGAACGAACCGGGGATGGGGATCATCCCCGGCGATGGTAAAAATGCTACTGGTATTGCTTCCGACAATTAGTCGAAGATCTTGGCGACGACGCCGGCGCCGACGGTACGACCGCCTTCACGGATAGCGAAACGCAGACCTTCTTCCATAGCGATCGGGTTGATCAGTTGCACGGTGATCGACACGTTGTCGCCC
>WNDX01000119.1 GCA_009914615.1 Herbaspirillum frisingense | reverse complement strand
TGAGAACCTCTATATTCTCACTTTGGGCACTCGATGCCGCCGGAACGTGAGGATCCACCTCTTACCGCAACTCCCTCACTTCAACTTTAGCATCTCGCCCTTACGGGGGAGGCGTCCATTCCATTTCATAAATGTATAAAGTCCACATCAAACCCCACTGGGAAATCGCCTACGACAACGAGGCGCCGCTGGACACGGCCAACCTGCTCACGCTGTTGACCGCGATCCAGCAGAGCGGCTCGATCGCCCAGGCGGCCCAGCAGATCCGCTATTCCTACCGGCATGCCTGGGGCCTGCTGCGGGATGCCGAGCGCATTTTCGGCAACCACCTCATCGACAGCGGCCGCGGACGCGGCACCACCCTCACCGATTTCGCCAGCAAGCTGCTGTGGGCCGACCGGCTGGTGACGGCGCGCCTGTCGCCGACGCTGGACAGCCTGGCCTCGGAACTGGAAATCGAGCTGGGCAAGACGGTGGAAGGCAAATCGGAAACCGTGCGCCTGAACGCCAGCCACGGTTTCGCGGTGGCGGCGCTGCTGGGCAAGATCAATGAAGCGCGGCTGCCGGTGGAGGTGCGCTACCGCCACAGCACCGACGCCGTGGCGGCGCTGTCGCGCCAGGAGTGCGACCTGGCCGGCTTCCATGTGCCGCTGGGGGAATTCGAAAAGCCGGCCATCGCCACCTACGCCAAATGGCTCAACAAGCGCAGCGACTGCCTGATCCACCTGGCGGTGCGCAACCAGGGCCTGTTCGTGGAGCCGGGCAATCCCAAGAAGGTGCACGGGCTGCCCGACCTGATCCGGCCCGACCTGCGCTTCGTCAACCGCGAGGCCGGCTCGGGCACGCGCATGCTGCTGGAACTGATGCTGGCCGACGCCGGCATCACCCACAAGAAGATCAACGGTTTCGAAAACACCGAGTTCACGCACTCGGCGGTGGCCGCCTTCATCGCCAGCGGCATGGCCGACGTCGGCTTCGGCGTACAGACGGCGTCGCAGCGTTTCGGCCTGGAATTCATCCCGCTGGTGCGCAAACGCTATTTCTTCGCCCTACCCGCCGCCTCGCTGCACGATCCGCTGATCCGCGCGGTGATCGATATCCTGCAGTCCGAGTCCTTCCGCACCGCGGTCAACGGCCTGGCCGGCTACGATGCCACGGATACCGGCAAGATCCAGACGCTGAAGGAAGCCTTCGGCTGAGTCCGGGGAGATCGGGCGACATTCGCACTTCCCCAGCGGAAAACGAAAACGGCGCGAACCGCAGTCCGCGCCGTTTCCGTTTGCGCCGTCCGGCTTACCAGCCGTACTTCATCGTCAGATAGATGCTGCGCCCATCGCCGTAGTAGCAGCCCGCCGCGCTCAGGCAGGCGGCGACGTAGGTCTTGTTGAAGATATTGGAGGCGTTGAGCGACATCCGCAGGCCCTTCAACTGCGCATTGGTCTTGCCGAAGTCATAGCGCAGCGCGGCATCGAACAAGGTCACGCCGGGCATGTGATAGACGTTGGCATTGTCGCCATAGTTCTCGCCCAGATAGCGCGCGCCGAAGCCGCCGCCCAGGCCGGCCAGCGCGGCATCCTGCACCGTGTAGTCGAGCCAGGCGCTGGCCTGGTTGCGCGGCACGAAGGCCAGGCGGTTGCCGGTGGTATTGACGCCGCTGCCGCTGGCGTTGGCCTTGGTGATCTTGCTGTCGGTATAGGCATACGAAGCGATCACGTCCAGGCCCTTGCTCAACTGCAGCTTGCCCTCCAGCTCCAGCCCGCGCACGCGCACCTCGCCGGTCTGCTCGTTGAAGCTGGTGTTGAGCGGGTCGGGGGTGGTCACGTTCTGCTGGGTCATCTCGTAGGCCGACAGCGTCACCATGGTGCGCGAGCCGTCCGGCTGGTACTTCACGCCGGCTTCGGTCTGCTTGCCCTTGGTCGGCTTGAACACTTCCAGCGCGCGGCTGGTGCCCACCGTGGGCTGGAACGAGGTGGAATAGCTGAGGTAAGGCGTGATGCCGTTGTCGAAGCTGTACAGCAGCCCGAGGCGACCGGTGAAGGCGCTGTCGCGCTGGCTGACCGAACTGCGGGTGGCGCCGCTGGCGGTGCGGGTGCCGGTATCGGCCCAGTCGTAGCGGCCGCCGGCCACCAGCGTCCAGCGATCGAGCTTGATCTGGTCTTGCAGGTAGAGGCCGAACTGGTCGCGGTCCTGCTCGATGCGGGTCGCCACCGGCGGAACCGCGCCGCTGTAGTTGCCGTACACCGGCGCGTAGGCGTTGAACAGGCTGCCCAGCACGCTCAGGCTGCTCTCCGCATAGTGGCTGCGCTCGGAAGAATAGTCCGCCCCCAGCAGCACGGTATGGCGCGTGCCGCCCAGATCGAGCTTGCCTTGCAGCTGGTTGTCGACGGTCCACATGCGCGAGGTTTCCGGGAACGCCCAGGCATAGCGCGCCAGCGTCGCCGGATTGCAGGCGGCGCTGAGGCACACCACCTGGATGCGCTTGGTGTCGGCCCGCACTTCGCCGAAGCGCAGGTTCTGGCGCACGCTCCAGTCATCGTTGAAACGGTGCTCGAACTCGTAACCGAGGAAATACTGCTCATTGCTGAAGCGGTCGAAATCCGGCTCGCCCGCGAAAGTGCTGCGCGCCAGCGCCGGATAGGTGCCGGTATAGAGCGTGCCGTTGGCCGTCAGCACCGGCGCCCCGCCGCCGCCCTTCGAATCGATCTTCTGGTACTGCTCCAGCAGCGTGAGCTGGGTGGAGGCGTCCGGCCGCCAGGTCAGCGACGGCGCGAGATAGGTCTTTTCCTCGCTGACATAGTCGTAGGAGGTGTCACTCTTGCGCGCCAGCGCCACCAGGCGATAGCTGAGATCGCCCTGCTCGCTGACCTGCCCGCCCAGATCCAGGCCCAGTTGCTTGCGGTTGTTGTTGCCGTATTGCAGTTCGACCTCGCGCACGGCCTCCGTCGTGGGCCGCTTGCTGACCATGTTGACCAGGCCGCCCGGGGCCGCCTGGCCATACAGCAGCGACGACGGCCCCTTCAGCACTTCGATGCGCTCCAGCCCGAACGGCTCGATGCGCGGCTGCGAATAGCCGCGCGAACCGAAGGGCAAGCGCAAGCCGTCGAGATAGCGCCCCGGCACGAAGCCGCGCACCGTCAGCCAGTCGTAGCGCAGGTCGGTATTACCATACTGCATGACCACGCCGGGCGTGTAGCGCAGGCCCTCGGCGATACTCTCCACGCCCTGGGTGTCGAGCTGGTCGCGGGTGACCACGGAAATCGACTGCGGCGTTTCCTTCAGCGAGGTATCGGTCTTGGTGCCGAAGCGGCTGATGCGCGCCACATTGCCGATCACCGGCGTCAGCGCGGTTTCTGCCTCGGCGCGTTCGCGCACGACCACCGTGGGCAAGGCCTGAGGCGTGGGCGCGGCGGTCGCTGCCGCGGCGCCGCCGGCGCGCACGGCGTAATCGCCATCGGCCAGGCGCACCGCCCCCATGCCGCTGCCCGCCAGTAGTGCGGCCAGTGCGGCGTCCACGGTATAGCTGCCGTTCAGGCCCGCGCTTTGCAGGCCGCGCAGGCTGGCGGCGTCATAGGCCAGCGTGATGCGCGCTTCGCGGGCGAACCGGTCCAGCGTCGCATCCAGCGGGCCGGCGGGAATGCGATAGGCATGCGCGGCGACATTGCCGGGTGCGGACTGGGCGTGGGCGGATCGCGCCGCCGGCAGGCCGAACGTGAGGACCAGCAAGGCGCCGGCGACGGCGTGCGCCAGTGGACGAAGAACAGGGACAGGCGCCACGGCGGCAAGCGCCGCCGGCAATTTGTTTGCGGTGAACATGGAATAGGAGTCAGGCATCGGGTCAGGTTGATGGGAGCTTCAACCTGTATGCCGCAGCAAATCGCCGATCCCCTCATTCTTTTGGAATTATTTTTCCGGCGCGCCGGCCGCGGCCTCTATTCCGGCCGGCGCGCGATGATGGTCACCCACCAGCGCGTGCGATACAGCGCCGCCACCGGCTGGGTGGCCAGCAGCACTTCCAGCGTACGGTCAGTGTCGGCCAACTGGAAAATGCCCGACACCGGCAAGGCCGCCACCGCCGGGTCGCAGCGCAGCAGTCCGGGACGGTAGCGGGACAGCTCGGCCAGGAAACGGTCCATGCGCATCTCGCGCGCGGCGATCAGGCCTTCCGTCCAGGCGCTGGGATCGAACTCGACCGCATCGGCTTTCCAGATCGCCGTGGACGACATGTAATAACTGTCGCCGGCCTGGGCCAGGACCGGCGCCCCGCCCGCGCCGTTATCCAGCTCGACGGCATGTTCGAGCACCGTGAGACGGGTGCGATCGTCCTCCTTGCGCACCAGGAAACGCGTCCCCTTGGCCAGCATCACGCCATCGCCGGTACTGGCCAGGAACGGACGGCGCTGAGGCGAAGCGGCGTCGCGCCCGGTGGTGATCATGACCTCGCCGCGGCGCAGCTCCACCATGCGCCGGCCGGCCGCATAGCGCACGTTGAGCGCGGTGCCGGTGTTGAGCAGCAGCTCGGTGCCGTCATCCAGTACCACCTGGCGGCGCTGACCGACACCGGTGGCGTAGTCGGCCAGGACTTGCTGCGCCCATTGCGTGTCGCGCCCGGCATAAGCGCCGGCGCCGACCATGGCGGCGCCCAGCATCAGTTTGAGGGCATTGCGGCGTCCCTTGCGACCGGCGGTCTCGGCCGCGCGCGCCGCCAATACCTGACCGGCCACCTGGGGCGGTAATGCGGCGATGGCTTGCTGCATCGATGCGATGCGTTGCCACGCCGCCTCGTGCCCGGCATCGGCGCCGCGCCAGGCATGAAACGCCTGCAACTGCTGCGGATCGGCCGCATGCAGGCGCAAGCGGACGCTCCACGCGATGGCTTGATCGACCAGCTTGGGATCGAGCACGGGCGCGGCGCTCACGGGAAATACACCCGATAACACTGCTGCCAGCCGGCGTTGAGATCGCGCTCGACCGTGGCCAGCGAGACGCCCAGCCGCGCCGCGATGGCCGGCCCGCTCATGCCCTCCAGTTGCGCCAGCAGGAAAGCCTCGCGCGTGCGCGGTTTGAGCGCATCGAGCGCGGCATCCATGCGCACCAGGGTTTCGATGATCAGCGCGCGCGTTTCCGGCGACGGCGCTTCCGCCTCGGGCAGGCCGGCCAAGGCATCGAGATAGGCCCGTTCGACATCGCGCCGGCGCCAGTGATCGATCACCAGCCCCTGGGCGATGCGCGTCAGATAGGCGCGCGGCTGGCGCAGGGCCTGCGGCGGCTGCGCCGTTTCTGCGCGATTGAGCAGGCGCAGGAACGTATCCTGCGCCAGATCGGCGGCGTCGGCGGCACATCCCAGCTTGGCGCGCAGCCAGGTCTTGAGCCAGCCGTGATGGTCGCTGTAGAGCATCTCCAGATGCCGATGCTGCGGATCGGTCGTAGACATGGGGCCGATATCGAAGAAGGACGAAGCCGGCTGCGCGCCCGTGAAAAGCGGCGGCGCCGGCATTCATTGAATGAGAATAAATATCATTCTAACAGTATTAATCGACGAGGCCGCTTGTCCGGCGCATCCGATCAGGCTAAACTTCCGCGCCCCCGGGCCGCTGCGCAGCTTGCTGCAGCCGGTTCGGATGAACCAGACTACCCAGCTTCATGAATCTCGCCTCAGTCGATCCCAAGCATCTCTCCCTGCTCAACGCCGTTTTTGACGAAATGCACCTGGCGCGCGCCGCCGCCCGCGTGGGCTTGCCGCTGCCGGCCGCCGCCAGCGCACTGGAGCGCTGCCGCCAGCTGCTGCGCGACCCGCTGCTGGAAGATGGCGGCCACAGCATGCAGCTCACGCCGGCGGCGCAGGCGCTGCGCGAACCGCTGCGCCAGATGCTGGCGGCCGCGGGAACCGAGCGCGAAGACGCCGGCCTGGCCAGGCTGTCACGCCGCGTGCGCATCCTGATGCCGGACTATCCGGCCCAGGTGGTGGCGCAGCCGCTGTTTCAGGCGCTGGCCGCCGAGGCGCCGCGCCTGGATATCGAATTCCAGCCCTGGCTGGGCGACGCCGCTGCCGCCGCCAGCCTGGAGCGCGGCGACACCGAACTGGTCATGGGCGCCAGCGCGCCATCGCTGGCCATGCGCGGCCGCGCGGTGCTGCAAGAACGCTGCGTGGTGGTGATGCGCCAGGATCACCCGACGGCCCAGCAACTGACGCTGCAAAAATGGCTGGACTACCCGCACCTGCGCATCTCCTGCCACGACACGCTCAATCGCATGCTGGACGAACAGTTGGCCGCCCAGGGCCTGGCTCGCCGGGTCGGCATGACGGTGCCGAACTTCCTGATGGCGCCGGCGCTGCTGCAAGGCTCGGATCTGATCGCGGTGATGCCGATGCATTGCGTGCCGGCCGCCACCGCCGCCCATCCGGTGCCGCTGGCCTGCCTGCGTCCGCCGCTGCCGGTGGATGCCCTGCCGCTGCACCTGCTGCAACACCGCCGCCACGATGGCGACCTCGCCGTGGCCCACGTGGCCGAGGCGCTGGAGCGCATCGTCAAGCAACGCTTCACCGGCCGCTGAGGCCGGCGCCCCCCGCCGCGCTCACAAGGCCGCGGGCGGCGTGCTCACGTCCAGGTGCTTTTGCAGGAAGCGCACGCATTCGCGCACCTTGGCCGAATTCTTCAGCTGCATCGGATATACCGCGCACAGATCGGCTTCCTGGTAATACTGCGGCAGTACCCGCACCAGGCGGCCGCGCTTCAGGCTCTCCGCCACGTCCCAGATCGAACGCAGGATGATGCCGTGACCGTCCACCGCCCACTGGTGGATGATCTCGCCGTGGTTGGACGCCAGCCCGCCCGATACCTTCACCGTCTCCAGCCCCTTGGGGCCCATCATGCGCCAGATGCCGAAGGACTGGTTGCGTTCGCGGATCACCAGGCACTGGTGCTGGCGCAGCGCCGCCAGCTCGGCCGGCGCGCCATGCTGCTTCAGGTAGGCCGGGCTGGCGCACAGCACGCGCTGGCTGGGCAGGATGCGCTTGGAGAACATGTGCGGCTCATGACCCGGGCCGATGCGGATATCCAGGTCGATGCCCTCGTTGACCAGATCGATCTGCCGGTCCACCAGCTCCAGCTGGATCTTCAGCTCCGGATGCAGCGCCGCGAAGCGCGACAGCAGCGGCGACACATACTTGCGTCCCAGGCCGAAGCTGGTGCTGATCTTCAGCAGCCCGCGCGGCACGCGCTTGGCGCTGCTCACGATTTCCATCATCTGCTCGACGTCGTCGAGGATCTTGCGCGCCCATTCGTGGACGTTGCCACCCTCCTCGGTCATCACCACGCTGCGCGTGGTGCGGTGGAACAGGCGCACGCCCAGGGCCTGCTCCAGCAGCGCGATGCGCTTGCTGATGTAGGCCGGCGAGGCGCCGACCTCCTTGGCCGAGCCGGCAAAGCTGCTGCGGCGCGCCACCACGCAAAACAGGCGCAGGTCTTCCAGCAAAGGGGAATTGTTCACGATACGTAGCGGATCAGGTCAACGATGCGTGGATTATAGCCAGCGCCCGCGGTCGCCGCGATTTGCCTTTTTGTCATCCACGGTGCGGCCGTGAAGTGGCCGCGGTGGCAAATCCCTCCCGCGCCGCGCCGAAATGTGGCAGGCTTGCGCTATCACAACGATTTTGGAGTTTGAAGGCATGAGCATCATCGAGGAGCAAGAGGTCCCGCCAGAGGTCCCCCACATCCAGCGTATCGAAGTCAACCAATTGCAATGCCTGCGCGTGCAGACCTCCAAGGCCGAGCTGCTGGTGGCCGAACAGGGCGCCCAGGTGCTGCGCTACCAGGTGCACGGCGAGGAGCCGGTGATCTGGATGAGCGAAGAAGCCGCCTTTGAAACCGGCAATTCGGTGCGCGGCGGCATCCCGGTGTGCTGGCCGTGGTTCGGCGACCTGATGCGCAATCCGCCGCAGGTGCAGGCGCTGCACTCCGGCGGCCGCCTGCCGGCGCACGGCCTGGTGCGCGGCATCGACTGGATCCTGGTGGAAAACGCCATCGAAGGCGACAGCGTGCGCCTGGTGCTGGCCATCCCGCCGACCACCGACTCGCCCAGCCTGCGCCATCTGCCGACCGGGCTGGAACTGCGCCTGGAACTCGTACTGGACGAGCGCCTGCACCTGAAGCTGACCACCCGCAACGGCAGCGAGCAGCACATCGCGCTGTCGCAGGCGCTGCACAGCTACTTCGCCGTCAGCAGCATCCACAACGCCACCGTGGAAGGCCTGGAAGGCCAGCGCTACATCGAGACTCTGGAAGGCTGGGCCGAACGCCAGCAGAAGCGTCCGCTGGTGGTCAGCAGCGAAACCGACCGCATCTACCTCGACTTGCCGCCGCAGCTGGCGATCCGCGACGACGGCTGGAACCGCCGCATCCGCATCGAAGCCAGCGGCTCGACCTCGGCCGTGGTATGGAACCCCTGGGCCAGCAAGGCGCGGCGCCTGTCCCAGTTCGCCGATGACGCCTGGCAGCGCATGCTGTGCATCGAAACCGCCAACGTCATGGACGACCTGGTGGAGCTGGCGCCCGGCGAGGAGCACAGCATGGGCGTGGCGCTGTGGTCGGAGCCGCTGGGCGCGTAAGCGGCCGACCCGGTACGGAAAAGGCAGCGGCCGCCGGCGCTGCCTTTTTTGTTTGGACGATTGTTCACGAATCGTGTTTCATGGAATCACCGATCCGTGCATGATCATCGCCCGATTGGGCTTTATGATTTCCCTCGGACAGGCGCCCCCAGGCGCCGCACATCGAGGAGAAAACACATGGCAAACAAACACAAGGTGGCGGTGATCGCCGGCGACGGCATCGGCCAGGAAGTGATTCCCGAAGGTCTGCGCGTGGTCGAGGCGGCCAGCAAGAAATTCGGCATCGAGATCGAGTACACCCATTTCGACTGGGCCCACTGCGGCTACTACGAGAAGCACGGCAAGATGATGCCGGACGACTGGTTCGACCAGTTGAAGGGCTTCGAAGCCATCTTCTTCGGCGCGGTCGGCTGGCCGGCCACGGTGCCGGACCACGTCTCGCTGTGGGGCTCGCTGCTGAAGTTCCGCCGCGAGTTCGACCTCTACGTCAACCTGCGCCCGGTGCGCCTGATGCCCGGTGTGCCCTGCCCACTGGCCAACCGCAAACCCGGCGACATCGATTTCTACGTGGTGCGCGAAAACACCGAGGGCGAATACTCCTCCATCGGCGGCCGCATGTATGAAGGCACCGAGCGCGAAACGGTGATCCAGGAATCGGTGTTCACCCGCAAAGGCACCGACCGCATCCTGCAATTCGCCTTCGACCTGGCGCAAAGCCGCCCCAAGAAGCACCTGACCTCGGCCACCAAGTCGAACGGCATCGCCATCACCATGCCCTACTGGGACGAGCGCGTGGAGGCCATGGGCCAGCGCTATCCGGACGTCCGGCGCGACAAGTACCACATCGACATCCTGACCGCGCACTTCGTGCTCAACCCGGATCGCTTCGACGTGGTGGTGGCCTCCAACCTGTTCGGCGACATCCTCTCCGACCTCGGCCCGGCCTGCACCGGCACCATCGGCATCGCGCCCTCGGCCAACATCAACCCGTCGCGCGAACTGCCTTCGCTGTTCGAGCCGGTGCACGGTTCGGCGCCGGACATCTTCGGCAAGAACATCGCCAACCCGGTGGCCACCATCTGGTCGGGCGCAATGATGCTGGACTTCCTCGGCAACGGCGACGCCAAGTACCGCCAGGCGCACGACGCCATCCTGGCCGCGGTCGAGCGCGTGCTGGTGGACGGCCCGAAGACGCCCGACCTGGGCGGCAAGAGCAACACCACCGAAGTCGGCAAGGCGATCGCCGCCGCGGTCTGATCCGCGCCATTGCATTCCCGGCGGCTTCCCGGCCGCCGCCCCGCCGGCGGACCCAAGATCCGCCGGCCCTCCGCAGCACGGCAACACCGCAGCATCCAGTCATCACCCGTTTTTCCGCACGCATCCGCCGCAGAGCGGAGCAGCAGCATGCAGGCCCCGAAGGCGGCGCCATGCCGCCACAACAATAACGAAGGAGACAAAGATGAAACCCTGGAAGACCCAGGGCGCGCTGGCCCTGTTCGCCCAACTGGCCGCCGGCGCCGCGCTGGCCCAGCAGCAACCGATCGTGATCAAGTTCAGCCATGTGGTGGCCACCAATACCTCCAAGGGCAAGGCCGCCGAGTATTTCAAGAAGATCGTGGAAGAGCGCACGCAAGGCCGCGTCAAGGTGGAAGTGTATGCCAACAGCCAGCTCTACAAGGACAAGGAAGAGCTGGAAGCGCTGCAGCTGGGGTCGGTGCAGATGCTGGCGCCGACCTTCGGCAAGTTCGGGCCGATCGGCGTGCGCGAGTTCGAGGTGTTCGACCTGCCCTACCTGTTCGACAACATGGAACAGGCGCAAAAAGTGACGCAGGGCCCGATCGGGCGCCGCATGCTCAAGATGCTCGACAGCAAAGGCATCGCCGGCCTGGCCATGCTGGACAGCGGCTTCCTCGACTGGACTTCCAACCGGCCCATCGTCAAGCCGGCCGACATCAAGGGCCTGAAGATCCGCATCCAGTCGTCCAAGGTGATCGACGCCCGCACCCGCGCGGTGGGCGCGCTGCCGCAGGTGATGGCCTTCGCCGAGCTGTACCAGGGCTTGCAGACCGGGGTGGTGGATGGCCAGGAAAATCCGCCCTCCATCGTCAGCAGCGCCAAGTTCTATGAGGTGCAGAAATACCTGACCCTGTCGGAGCACGGCTATGTGCTGGTCGCCAACAAGCGCTTCTGGGACGCGCTGCCGGCTGATATCCGTCCGCTCATGGACCAGGCGGTGAAGGACACCACAACCTACTTCAACAGCAATTCAAAGAAGGAAAATGACGACGCCCTGGAAGAAATCCGCCAGACCGGCAAGACCAGGATCCTGACCATGACCGCGCAGGACAAGGACGAGTGGCGCAAGGTGCAGGCGCCGGTCTATCACGACATGGAAAAGCACGTGGGCAAGGAACTGATGACGGAAATCTTCAGCACCATCGGGCGCAATCCGGCCCCGTTGCACTAGGCAAGCGGCGGCGGGAACGTGCGCATCCGCCCCCGCCGCGCGCAATGACCGTTCGGCCGCCGCATGTTAGGATTGCTGCAACTCAAACTTTCGTGATCCTGGTGAGGCATGCATTCGACGCTGCGGCGCGCGTGGTATCTGTTGGTGGCGGAGACGCTGTTCTGGGGCGTGACGCTGGCGCTGCTGCTGGAAGATGACGTGGCCATGCTGGCCGTGATGTTCAGCTGAGCCCGTCCGCCGCATGTCTTCCCCGATCGCGACGCAACCCGCCGATATGGACGTACCGATTTCTTCTTCCCCCGTCTTGCGCGCATCGGCACGCCTGGCGGCGGCCCTGCTGCTGGCATGCGCCAGCCTGCCAGCGCATGCGGACTGGTCCCCGCTGGGCGACAACACCATCGGCAGCTTCTTCGTGGACAAGAACAGCATCGTGGTCACCCGCAGCATCCGCCAGGCGCAGATCCTGCTGAACTGGAGCCGCCCGCAACTGCTGATGGGCCAGGGCAGCAAGACCTACTACTCCTCGGAAATCTCGACCGCCTACTTCGACTGCAACAACCGTCAGCTCGGCTTCGGCAGTCGCAAGATGTATGCGCAGCCGGACGGCAAGGGCCAACTGCTGCTGGCGCCGCAACTGGCGTACTCCGACGTCAAGCTGCAGGACCCCATCCCCGGCTCCACCGGCGAGCGCGCCATCGAGGCGGTCTGCGGCAAGTAAGCCGCGCCTCCTGCTCGGGTCGGATCCGGATCACACCTTCATCGGCAGGATCACCATCTGCAAGCCGTCGAAATGCAGCCGGCGCTGCACGGCCAGCGCCGCCTGGTTGTGCAGCAGGCGGATGAACCAGTTGTCCTGCTCGAAGATCAGCTTGCTGGTGAAGAAGATGGCGTTGGGATATTCCTTGCTGATCGCGAAGCACAGCCGCGTTACTTCCTGTACGGCATCGGTACCGAAGCCCAGCCGCGACGACGAGGCCATGCCATGGCTGCGGCAGAAATCCACGAAGAACTGCAGCGTGGCGCAGGCCTCGGCGCGCATCTGCTCGACCGCGCCCTCGCCGCCGTAGGCGTGCGAATCCACGGTGCGGGCGTTGACGAAGATGAAGTTCTTGAAGTGATCCGGGAACATGCGCTGCACCCACAGCAGCGCATGCAATCCGCCGCCGCGTGAGGTGCCGACGATGAACACCGCGGTCTGGTTGGTCGGATCCGGCTGGATCTCGCCGGTATAAGTGCCGAAGGGCTGGTTGGCGAAGATCTGATCCACCGTGCGGATCGCCAGCTTGGTATCGCGATAGTGATTGCGGATGTAGATGCACAGCGCCGACATCGCGGCGATGATCAACGCCGTGGCCCAGCCGCCCGAAGACATCTTCTCCACCAGCAGCACGCCCAGGATGGACGCACAGATCACGAAGCCCGCCAGCGACAGCAGGAAGCGCCGCTTCCAATGGTCGAGCTGGCGGCGGTGGCGCCACCAATAGCGGCACAGGCCGAACAGCGAAATGGCGAAGGTCAGGAACACCGAGATCGAATACAGCACGATCAGCAAGGTGACGCTGCCCTGGGTCCAGAACAGAATCGCCAGCGCCGCCGCGCCCATCATCAGGATGCCGTTCTGCGTCACCAGGCGCGTGGACAGGTAGCGGAATTTGTGCGGCACCCAGGAATCGGCCGCCATGTTGGATAGCACCGCCGGCCCGCCCAGAAAACCGGTATTGGCGGCCACGAACAGCAGCCCGGCCTCGAAGGCCAGCACCACCATGAGCATCAGATCGTTAGCCCACCTGGCTTCGACGCCCAGGCTGGCGATGATGAGGCGAAAAGTCGAGGCATTGAGCGTCTGGCCATCGACGTGCCGGGCGTCCCACAACAGATACAGCAAGAAGATGCCGCCCGCCGTGAAGGCCAGCGACAGCGCCATGTAGATCATGGTCACCTTGCCGGTGCGCACGCGCGGCTCGGCCAGCATGTTGACGTTATTGGAGACCGCCTCCAGCCCGGTATAGGTGCCGCCGCCCTGGGAATACGCCAGCAGCAGCATGGCCGCCACGCCCGACCAGCCGATATGCTCGGCCAGGGCGCCGGTATCGGCCAGCGTATCAGGCACCAGCGACGGGAAATGCCCGGCATGCAGGAACACGCCATAGAGAATCAGCACCAGATGAGTAGCGACGAAACCCAGGAAGATCGGCAGCAGGATCCGGATCGCCTCCTTCAGCCCGCGCAGGTTGAGCACGATCAGCAAGCCGATGCACAGCGCCTCCACCCACAGCTTGTAGGGCTGGAAGCCCAGCGGCAGCATCGACGCCAGCGCATCGACGCCGGACGCGATGGAAATGGCGATGGTCAGCACATAGTCCAGGATCAGCGCCACGCCCGACACCAACCCGAGATACGGGCCGACCAGCTTGGTGGCGACGCGGTAACCGCCGCCGCCGGTGGGAAACAGCTCGATCACCTGGTTATAGGCCATGGCGATGATGAACACCGTCAGCGCGGTGGCCAGCGCCAAATACAACCCGAGATGGGTATATTCGCCCAGGGCGCGAAAGCTCTCCTCCGGGCCATAGGCCGAGGAAGACAAGCCGTCCGCCCCCAGCCCCACCCACGCCAGGAACGCCACCAGGGCCAGCGAATGGCGGGTTTCGCTTTTCAGTGGATCGAGCGCCTTCCCGATCACGATTTCACGAATCTTCAACGGCTTCATTGCATCGGACAGGCGCCGCCAAAGCGCCGCGCCCCGTGTTTATCCAGCCCGCCATGATACCCGCTTCTCTTTCCCGGCACTTGCCCGGGCTCCGGAAATCGGTCATAATCTTGCGCTTGCGTTGCCGGGATGGCGGAATAGGTAGACGCACGGGACTCAAAATCCCGCGCCGCAAGGCGTGCCGGTTCGATTCCGGCTCCCGGCACCAACCAATACTCCAACGAAGTCCATAGATGTTCTGAAGCCCGCGTGTCTGCTGACACAGCGGGCTTTTTGTTGTCCGCGTCCTTCCAAGGACGCATTACATCCACTGATCTTGCCCCCGTTTCACGGACACCCCTATAAGCGATTAACTATCGCAATAGGAGGTGGACGATGACCAAGAGCAAGGCAGGCAGAAAGGGGCAGGAGTTCAGCCTGGAGTTCAGGCAGCAGGCACTGTTGCGAGCGGCCACAGAAGGGGTAACCACGGTGGCTCGTGATCTGGGGTTGCAGCCTGCCCAGCTGTACAGTTGGCGCGCCCAGGCGCGGCGGCACGACCAGGACGATCAGGCACAACGCTTGGAGTTGGCCGAACATGCACGGCTCAAACGTGAAGTGGCGCGGCTGGAGGAGGAGAACGCTTTC
>WNDX01000118.1 GCA_009914615.1 Herbaspirillum frisingense | reverse complement strand
AACACGGGTGCCACACCCACAGCGCCCCGAAAGTGGGTAGCTACATGGGTAGCCAGAGCGAAAAATCAGGCAAACCACCCGTGCAAGTGCCTGAAACTAAAAGAAAACGCTTATACCATGAAGATTGCCGCATGGAATGTTCTCTGCGGCAAAGGGAGTAAAACGGCGTAAATCGATGCGCGCGGCATGCCGGTTTTTCACGGCATGCGCACAGGCATGGCAGGACGAAAACGGATCAGGATTTGCGCGCCACCCAGTAGGTTGCGCCTTCTTCGCCATAGCGCTCGCTATGCGGCATGTGCGGCTGCAAATGGAAGCGGTCACCCGGCTGCAGGCGGCGCTCCTCCTGGCCCTGCACGGCCAGGAACATCTCGCCCTGGACCACTAGCGCGTTGGCCTCGAAGGGATGCGTGTGGGTATCGATCACGGTACCGGATTCCCAATGGCGTTCGAGCACTTCCTGGTAGCCCTGGGCCAGCATGGTCTGGCGGAATTGTTCCAGCGTGAGAGCTGGCTGGACGGCGGCTGGCTGGGTCATGATGCTTCCTGCAAAACGTGGAGGGTTGGCGCGCATGGCGCTTGCTGCACTATAGCCGCTTGCGCCGCGGCGTGCAGAGGGCGGCGAATCCGGCCGCCCTTGCCCGTCACGTTTGCTGGCCCGCCGGAACCTTGGCCTGGATCTGGTTGCCGGCTACCACGAACTTGCCCGCGCCCAGGTGATGCAGCGTGTGCAGGTCGGCGTTGGCGTCCGTGAAGGACCAGTGGCCGTGGTCGAAGATGCGCGCATCGGCCGCGGCCGCGACCACTTCGCCGAAGAAGGTATCGTAGGCTTGCTCGCTGCGCTCTTCCTTGATCCAGCGGCATTCCAGCCAGGCGGCGCAGCCGTGCTCCAGCACCGGCATGCCCAGCGCGGGACCGGCGCCGGCATCGATGCCGTGGTGCGCGAACTTGTCCAGGTCGCGGCCGCTGGCGCTGCCCACGGCATAGGTCAGATCCATCAGCGCCGCGCCCGGCACGATGAGGCCGAAGCCGCCGGACGCGGTGATCAGTTCGCGCGTATAGGTGCTCTTGTCGATCACCACCGCGATGCGCGGCGGCGTGAATTCCACCGGCATCGACCAGGCGGCGGCCATGATGTTGCGGCGCCCGGCGTGGGCGGCGGTCACCAGCACGGTGGGACCGTGGTTGATGAGGCGGCTGGCGTGTTCGAGGGCGACGGGACGGAACTGGATCGAGGTCAAGGCGGACTCCTGTGGCGGACATCGGAAAAGCGCAGGATGACACAGATCGCCGGCATGCGTCGGACATGCACCCGCCTGTTCCGAGCCCACAAAAAAAACGGGAGCCGAGGCTCCCGTTTCCGTCGATGCGTCTTGCGCTTGCCCGGCTTACTTGCCCCAGCTCAGCACCAGCGGGTCCAGGCGGCGCGCCACGCGCAGCAGGCCTTCGCGCACCTTGGGATGCATCTGCGGCTGCGGATGGCGCAGCGTGTCGGACTTGATCACGCCGCCTTCCAGCATCAGCGCCTTGCAGGCGGCCAGGCCGCACTGGCGGTTTTCATAGTTGATCAGCGGCAGCCAATGCATGTAGAGCTCGGCGGCCTTCTCGGTGTCGCCGGCGAAGTAGGCGTCCACGATCTTGCGGATGCCGTCCGGATAGCCGCCGCCGGTCATGGCGCCGGTGGCGCCGGCGTCCAGGTCGGGGATCAGGGTGATGGCTTCTTCGCCGTCCCACGGGCCGACCACGGCGTCGCCGCCCAGCTCGATCAGCTCGCGCAGCTTGGAGGCGGCGCCGGCGGTTTCGATCTTGAAATAGGAGACGTTGTCGATTTCCTTGGCCATACGCGCCAGGAAGGGCGCCGACAGCGGCGTGCCGGCCACCGGCGCGTCCTGGATCATGATGGGGATGTCGATGGCGTCGGAGACGCGGCCATAGAACTCATGGATCTGTTTTTCCGAGACGCGGAAGGTGGCGCCGTGATACGGCGGCATCACCATCACCATGGCGGCGCCGGCGTCCTGCGCGGCGCGGCTGCGCTCGGCGCAGATCTGGCTGCCGTAGTGGGTGGTGGTGACGATCACCGGCACGCGGCCGGCCACGTGTTCCAGCACCGTGTTCTGCACCTGGAGGCGTTCTTCGTCTGAGAGCACGAACTGTTCCGAGAAATTGGCCAGGATGCACAGGCCGTTGGAGCCGGCGTCGATCATGAAATCGATGGCGCGCTTCTGGCCTTCCAGGTCCAGCTTGCCGTCCTGGTCGAAGATGGTCGGGGCGACGGGGAATACGCCGCGATAGATGGGGGTGCTCATGGTGTCTCCGCTGATGGTTGGTATGGGCATGCCGGGCGTCGCGCGCTCCGGGTGGCGATGAATATACGTGGGGCGGCAAGGGCTGTATAGTGAAGACTTTCCATCATGTGATCGCTTTTGCGACTCACCTGCTGGCGCTCCCATCATTTGCCTCCAGACGCCATGAAACACGCTTCCAGCCTGCAGAACCTCAACAGTCTGCTATCCCGCCTGCGCATGAAGCAGCTCCAGCTGTTGATCGCCCTGGACGACCACAAGTCGTTGCACAAGGCGTCCAGCGCGCTGGCCATGACGCAGTCGGCCGCCAGTAAATCGCTGGCGGAGCTGGAGGCGATGCTGGATGCGCAGTTGTTCGAGCGCACCAAGTCCGGCCTGATCCCCAACCAGTTCGGGCATTGCGTGATCCGCTACGCGCGGCTGATGGCGACCGATCTCGGTTCGCTGTGCGAAGAGATGGCCCAGATCCGCTCAGGCCGCGGCGGCCGCCTGGCCATCGGCGCGGTGATGGGGGCGGTGCCGGACATGATCGTGCCGGCCATCAATGAGCTGCATCGCCGCAATCCGGAACTGGCCATCGACATCGTCGAAGACACCAGCGTGCACATGCTGGGTTTGCTGGACGACGGCCATCTCGACATCCTGGTGGCGCGCGCCAGCGTGTCCGGCAACCCGGGCAAATACCACTACCAGCCGCTGTCGGACGAGCCGCTGTCGGTGGTGGTCTCCAGCGAGCATCCGCGCCTGCGCGGCAAGCACGTCAGCCTGGCCGACCTGGCCGGATACCGCTGGGTGACCTATCCCAGCCACATGCCCATGCATGCGGTGCTGGAGCGCGAGATGGACCTGGCCGGGCTGGCGATGCCGGCCAATACGATTTCCACGGCATCGACCTTCGTCACCGTGGCGGTGCTGCAGCAATGCACGGATGTGGTGTCGATCCTGCCGACCGGGGTGGCGGAGATGTTTACGCGGCGCGGCATGCTGCGCACCTTGCCGGTGAAGCTGAAATCGATGTCGCAGACCATCGGCATCGTCACGCGCAAGGGCGGGGAGTTGTCGCCGGCGGCCCGGGTGTTCGTGCAGTTGCTGCAGGAGCGTTTCGGCCGACGCGGCCCTGCGGCGTGAGCCGCGCCAGCGGAGCGGCCCGGCAATATCGGCGCAAACGCAGGCCGGGCCTGGGATTGTGGTAGAGTGCGCGTCCAATCATACCTAAAACCCAGCCAGAGACAGTCTTGCCCATGCCCGAACCGATACAGCGACGCAAGTTATACCAGGAAGTCCTGGAGCGCCTGATGGAGCGCATCCACAACGGCGAACTCCCGCCGGGATCGCAATTGCCCTCCGAGCGCGAATTGATGGAACAGTACGGCGTGGGCCGGCCGGCCGTGCGCGAGGCCTTGCAGGCCATGGAGCGCTCCGGTTTCGTCGAGATCGCCCACGGTGAACGGGCGCGCGTGATGGACCTCACGGCCGATCGCCTGATCTCGCAGATCACCGTGGGCGCGCAGCATCTGCTGCGCACCAAGCCCGACATGCTCAAGCACCTGAAGGAAGCGCGCGTCTTCCTGGAGACCAGCACTGCTCGCATGGCCGCCGAGCGCGCCACCGAGGAGCAGGTCGCGCGGCTGCGCCTGACGATCGCCCAGCATCGCGCTTCCATGGTCAACCTGGAACAGTTCATCGAGCGCGACATGGCCTTCCACCGCGAGATCGCCGACATCAGCGGCAATCCCATCTTCCCCTCCATCGTGGAATCGATGTTCGTCTGGGCCAGCGAGTTCTACACCAACATGGTGCGCGCCCCGGGCGCCGAGGAACTGACGCTGGCCGAGCACCAGCGCATCCTCGATGCCATCGCCGCGCACGACGGCGACGGCGCCGCCGAGGCCATGCGCATCCACCTGACGCGGACCAACGAGCTGTATCGCGAGCTGGGGCAGCAGTAAGCCGGATCGCGCCAAGCCAAAGAAGCAAGAAAGGACGGCCGTAGCCGTCCTTTTTTTGTTTGCATGACCCTCTCGCATGCCTGGCGCGCATGCCAGCGCGCGCAAATCTCGGTTGATCGGCCGCCGCCGCGGCGTTTCAATGTCGGTTCGATCATTTTCGCGCGCCCGCCCCATGTCCTCGCCATCCGCTTCCGCCATGTCTCCCAGCCGCAAGACCTATCTGATCATCGCCGCCGGCGCCGCCGTGATGAGCATGGCGCTGGGTTCGCGCCAGACCTTCGGCCTGTTCATCAGCCCCTTGTCCTATGACTACGGCTTGCCGGTCACGCTGATCGCCTTCGCCATCGCCTTGCACAACCTGGTGTGGGGCTTTTCCCAGCCGCTGGCCGGGGCCGCGACCGACCGCTGGGGGCCGGCGCCGGTAGTGGCCTTCGGCGCGCTGGCCTATGCCGCCGGGCTGGCGATGACGGCGCTGGCCTCCAGCAGTTGGGCGCTGGTGCTGGGCATGGGCGTGTTCATCGGCGTGGGCATCAGTTGCACCAGTTTCGGCGTGGTGCTCACCGCGGTCGGGCGCAACGTCGCGCCGGAGAAGCGCAGCATGGCCATGGGCCTGGCCAGCGCCGGCGGCTCGCTGGGACAGGTGCTGATGGTGCCGCTGGTGCAGGAGCTGCGCTCGCTATCGGGCATCACTGTGGCGCTGATCGCGCTGGCCGTGCTGATGCTGGCGGTGGCGCCGCTGGGCCTGGCCTTGGGCCGGCGGCCGCAGACGGCCGCCGCGGGCGCGGCGGCTGTCGATCCGGGATTGAATTTCTCGCTGAAGGAGGTGGTCGTGCAGGCTTGCCGCCATCGCGGCTACCGGCTGCTGACGGTCGGCTTCTTCGCCTGCGGCTTTCAGTTGGCCTTCATCGCCACCCACTTGCCGGGCTACCTGGAGCTATGCCACATGCCCATGGGGCTGGCCGCTACCGCATTGGCGCTGATCGGCCTGTTCAACATGGCCGGCAGCTGGGCCTGCGGCTGGCTGGGCGGGCGCTTCCGCCAGCATTACGTGCTGGGCTGGCTGTACCTGGTGCGCAGCGCGGCCATCGCCTTGTTCTTCGCGCTGCCCAAGAACGAATGGTCGGTGACGCTGTTCGCCGCCGTGATGGGCCTGACCTGGCTGGGCACGGTGCCGCTGACCACCGGCCTGGTGGCGCGCATCTTCGGCACGCGCCACATGGGGACGCTGTTCGGCGTGTGCTTCCTGAGCCACCAGGTGGGCTCCTTCCTGGGCGCCTGGCTGGGCGGCTTCGTGCTGGACCTGACCGGATCGTATTCGCTACTGTGGCTGGCCACGCTGGTGGCGGGCGTGATCGCGGCGCTGCTGCATTTCCCGATCGACGACCGCGCCGTGGCGGCCGGCCCGGGCGCGCCGGTGCGCGCCTGAGTCGCGTGCTTCAAGCCAGCATGGTGTGCCAGGTGGGCTTCTTTTCTTCGTGATAGCGGGGGCCGGTGACCGGGCTGCGCATCACCGCCTCGTCGCCTAGCACCGTGGTGGTCTTCAGTCCCGGCGGGCCATCGAAGGTGCGGCAGGCCTGGGCCGAGTTGCGGTTGTTGTGCATGTCCACCACCAGCCGGCGACGCTCTTCGCGGCCCATCTCCGGCGTGGGCGGCGGCGGCATCACCTTGGGCGGGATGATCAGCGCGTCGCCCGGATTGATCCACAGGTCGGCCAGACTGATCTCGTTCACATAGGGGCGCCAGCGCGCCACCGTGATCACCAGCGGCTGCGGGCCTTGCGAGAAGAAGATGTGGGCGAAGTCGTGGTACTCCAGGTCGGTGGCGTTCCAGGTCAGCAGTTCGCGGCTACGGCCGCCGCCCAGGTAGGGCGATTCGAAGCCGGCCCATTTGCCGTAGGTGTACTCGGCCATCACCAGCCCCTGGTACGGGAAACGGATGCATTCGCCGTTGCGCAGCAGGGTGGCGCCGAAGGCCTGGGCGTGCCCGGGCGTGGCGTGCAGGGCTTCGTAGCGCACCTCGGGCACGCCGAAATCGAACTCGGTGATCTCGTAGGGCGGATATTTCTCGGGCGTGACGGTGCGGCGCCAGTGCGCGATATCGGTGTTGGTGGCGCAGGCCTGGAGGTCGGGGTTGTCCGGCATCAGCTCGATCAGCGGGCCTTCGGGCGTGGCGGTCTGGCGCCCCTGGCCGCCCTGGTTGAGCATGAACGGATAGGATTGCGTGTCCAGCAACGGCGTTTCGGCGCCGTCGGCAATGAACAGCACGGGATTGAAATCGCTTTCTGGTTGGCTCATCTTTTCCCCCTGGTGTGTTGTTAGAACTCATGATGAAATGAGTTCTGGTATTCCCCCGCCGGGCATTGTGCCACGGCCCGGCGCACGCCCGGCAATCCGGACGCCGACGCGCTAACATGACGGGTTGCCGACGCGTGCTGCCGTAGCAGCATGCGCCGACGTCCTGTCATTTCCGTTACCAGAGGCCACCATGTTTTCCCATCTTCCCCCGTACGCCGGCGATCCCATCCTCAGCCTGATGGAGCAATACCTGCGCGATGAGCGTCCCGCCAAGGTCAATCTCGGCATCGGCGTGTATGCCGATGGCCAGGGCGCGATCCCGGTGCTGGCGACGGTGCGCGCGGCCGATGCGGAACTGGCCAAGGTGCAGGCGCCATTCACCTATCTGCCCATGGAAGGTCATGCCGGCTACCGCCAGGCGGTGGCGCAGTTGCTGTTCGGCGCCGACCAGCCGGCGCCGGAACACCTGGCGGTGGTGCAGACCCTGGGCGGCTCCGGCGCGCTGAAGGTGGGCGCCGACCTGATCGCGCGCTTCTTCCCGCAGCCCACGATCTGGATCCCCGATCCGACCTGGGACAACCACATCGGCATCTTCGAAGGCGCCGGCTTCAAGACCGAGCGCTATCCCTACTACGACGCCCAGACCAAGGGCCTGGCCTTCGACGCCATGCTCGGCAAGATCGCCGCGCTGCCCAAGGGCGCGGTGCTGCTGCTGCATCCTTGCTGCCATAACCCGACCGGCGTCGATCCGACGCGTGCGCAGTGGGAGCAGATCGTCGATGCGATCGAACGCGGCGGCCTGCTGCCGTTCTTCGACCTGGCCTACCAGGGCTTCGCGCAAAGCCTGGACGACGACGTGTGGCCGGTGCGCGAATGCCTGCGTCGCGGCATCGCGTTCTTCCTCGGCAATTCCTTCTCCAAGATCTTTTCGCTGTACGGCGAGCGCGTGGGCGCGCTGTCGGTGTTCTGCCCGCAGAAGAACGAGGCGGCCAACGTGCTGGGCCAACTGAAGCTGACCGTGCGCCGCAATTATTCCAGCCCGCCCATGCACGGCGCGCTGGTGGTGGCCAAGGTGCTGGGCGACGCCGCGCTGCGCACGCAATGGCAGGCCGAGGTCGAGACCATGCGCGTGCGCGACATGCGCAGCAAACTGCACCAACAGTTGAGCCGGGCGGTGCCGGATCGCGACTTCGGTTTCCTGCTGCGCCAGAACGGCATGTTCGGCTACACCGGCCTGACGGTGGCGCAAGTGGATCGCCTGCGTGAAGAGTTCGGCGTGTATGCGGTGGGCAGCGGCCGCATCTGCGTGGCCGGCCTGAACGACGGCAACGTGGCGCGCGTGGCCGAAGCGATGGCTGAGGTGCTGCGCGGCTGATCCGACAGGCAGGGGACGACCATGAAAAAGGGCGCCATGACCGCGCCCTTTTTTGTTGCGGATTTTTCCCCGGATTCATTCCATGAACAGCGAGCGGTGCGTGCTCACCCCGGCCATCACGCCCGAGGCTGACGCCATGGTGCCGTTGTGGAAGGCCGAGGCCGCATCGCCGGCGGCGAACACGTGCTTGACCGACGTCTGGCGCAGTTCGTCGGTGCGGATGTACGGGCCCATCGGCCCTTGCTCGAACGCGCAGCCCAATTGCATCGCCAATGGGCTGGACATGTGCACCCTGGGACCGACGAAGACCGCGCCGAGCTCGATCACGCGGCCTTCGGCCAGGCGCACCGCGTCGATCTCCGGCGCCGTGCCCAGGATCTCGGCGACGGGTGTGCGCTCGATGCTCACGCCGCGCCTTGCCATCACTGTCAATTCCTCTTCTTCCGGTTCGAACTGTCCCTGCGTGAAATAAGTGGTCGGCCCCCAGTCCGGCAGCATCATGCCTTGGTGCGCCGATAGCGGGGTGGTGGCGATCACCCCTAGCTTGCGGTCGCGCACCTCATAGCCGTGGCAGTAGGGACAGTGGATCGCGGTCTGGCCCCAGCGTTCCTGCAGGCCGGGGATGGCCGGCAATTCGTCGCGCACGCCGGTGGCCAGGATCAGGCGTCGCGCGCGGAAGCCGCGGCCGTCTTCCAGCGTGACGCTGACGCCCTCGTCGTCGGCCGTGGCTTGTTCGGCCTGCGCCACCACCAGCTTGAAGTTGGGATAGGCCATCAGTTGCTCGACGGCGATCGCCATGATCTCGTGCGGCGGCGTGCCGTCCTGGCCCAGGAAGCCGTGCGAGGCGTGGGCGAAGCGATTGCGCGGCAGGCCGGCGTCGATCATGAGCACCTGGCGGCGGGCGCGCGACAACTGCATGGCGGCCGATGCGCCGGCGAAACTGGCGCCGACGACGATGACATCGTATTGCATGGGAAGCTCCTTTCAAGAGTGCGGGCGCGAAGAGGCCCGCGCGTCCTGCAAGACAGGACACGGAAAATGAAAATCAGGGGAAAAGAGGGGGCGGCCGCTCAGTGCGGCGGCGGTTGCCACTCGTGGAAACGCGGCCCGACATCCTTGGCCAGGGCGGCTAGGGTAATGCCGGCCAAGCGCTGGTCGAGGATGCGGTTGGCTTCTTCCATCACGTCGTCGAGGGCGCGATTGACGGCGAGCTCGACCAGGCAGCCCGGCGATTCCTCGCGCGCGCCCAGCGTCACCAGCCGTTCGCCCAGCGCTTGCTGCACCTGGTGCAGGCTGATCTCCTCCATCGGCCGCGCCAGCGACCAGCCGCCGCCATGACCCTTGGTGGAGGCCACGATGCCGGCTTCGCGCAGGCCGGCGAAGGTGCGGCGGATGACGACGGGATTGGTGCCGACCCAGCCGGCGATCTCTTCCGAGGTCATCGGCGCGTCGGGGCGCTGGCCCATGTGCAACAGGATATGCAGGGCAATGGAGAGGCGGTCGCTGCGTTTCATGTAACTTATATTATTACGTGAGAGCAGCGACGTCAATGCAGCATCGGAAAAACCGCCTCAGATGCGGACGATGCGATACACGCAGCGCCGTCCGCCGGCCGGCAGGTGTTCTTGGCGCGTGACCCGGGCCTCCTCGCCGACCACTTCGGAGAACAGTTGCAATTCGGAACGGCAAAAGCCCTGGCAGGTCTGGGCGGCGGCGCAGATGGGGCAGTGATCTTCCACCAGCAGCCAATCCTTGCCCTCCTTTTCGACGCGCGCCATGTAGCCCTCGGCGCTGCGGATCTCGGCCAGCTTCTCCAGTTTCTTCGGCAGCGACGTGATGCCGGCGCAGTGGCGCTGGTAATCGCTGCGCATTTCCTCTTCGCGCTGGCCGATCAGCTTGTCCAGCCCCTGTTCGCCGAACAACTGGCGGATCGAGGCGATCAACTGGACCGTCAACTGTGCATGCGAATCGGGAAAGCGCGCGTGGCCGGCGGCGGTCAGATCCCAATCCTGGCGCGGCCGCCCGGCGCGCGGCGCGGCGCTGGCCTGGTGGCCGGCGATCAGGGCTTCGGCCACCAGCTTTTGCACCTGCTGGCGCGCCGCTTCCGAGGTCATCCCCAGTTCCCGTGCCAGCTCGGCGGTCGAGGCGGGGCCGCGCGTCTTCAGGCGGAACAGGATGCGTTCGGGCGTGGTGGGGCCGGCCTGGCCCGGCTCGGGCGGCAATTCATTTTCCAAGTGTTTACTTGTTAAATTCATCTGGACGTTTTACTATGCGAATTAAATAAACAAACGATTACTTGCATATTAGCTCCGCGCCGGCCAAATGTCGATGCGGGTCCTCAGCCAACACAAGCAGCGAAGGAAACGAGATGACGAGCCAAAGTTCTTCCCCGGACGTTCCGGGCCATTCACCGGCGTCCACCGCCTCCTGGGGCGAACTGCTGCGCGGCCGCAACGGCCTGCGCTCGCTGGCCCTGAGCGGCGGCGTAGCGCTGCATGCGATCAACGTGCACATCGTCACCACCATCCTGCCCTCGGTGGTGCGCGACATCGGCGGCCTCGGTTACTACGCCTGGAACGTGACCCTGTTCGTGGTGACTTCCATCATCGGTTCGACCCTGACCAACAAATTGCTCAACGGCATGGGCGCGCGCGGCACCTATCTGCTGGGCCTGGCGGTGTTCGGCGCCGGCGCGCTGGTGTGCGCGTCGGCCGGCAGCATGGTGTGGATGCTGGCCGGGCGCGCCGTGCAAGGTCTGGGCGGGGGCTTGCTGGCGGCGCTCGGTTACGCGCTGATTCCGCTGGTATTCGAACGGCGGCTGTGGTCGCGCGCCATCGCGCTGGAATCCGGCATGTGGGGCATTTCGACCTTGCTGGGGCCTGCCGTGGGCGGCCTGTTCGGCGCCAGCGGCCATTGGCGCCTGGCGTTCTGGACGCTGATGCCGTTGCTGCTGTTGCAGGCGATCGTGGTGACCGCCCAGCTCGGCCCGCGTTCGGTGAAGATGGAACGGGGCGAGAACGTGGTCATGCCGCTGGGCCGCATCCTGTTGCTGGCGGCCTCGGTGCTGCTGGTGGCATGGGCCGCCCAGGCCGGCGCCGGCTGGCAAGCGGCGGCCTGCGTGATCGGTGGCGTCTTGCTGGGCGTGCTGGTGGCGCGCATCGACCTGCGCCATCGCGTCAGTCTGCTGCCGCGCAGCGGCTACGTGCCGGGGACGGTGATGGGCAAGGTGTTTGCCTGCATTTCGCTGCTGGTGATCGGTAGCTGTGTCGAGATCTTCGTGCCTTACTTCCTGCAGATGCTGCATGGCTATCAGCCGCTGGCGGCAGGCTACATGACGGCCGCCATGGCCGGCGGCTGGAGCGTGGGTTCGTTGCTCAGTTCGGGCCGCGCCGGCCGCGCGGCCGATCGCCTGGTGCGCCTCGGTCCGGTGCTGATGGCGCTGGGCCTGATGGCGCTGGCGGTGCTGCTGCCGGGGACCTGGATCGCCGCCGGCGCCTTCGCCGATGCCGCCATCGTCGCCGCGCTGGCCGCCGCCGGCATGGGCATCGGTCTGGGCTGGCCGCACCTGATCGAGCGCGCCATGCGCGCCGCCGCGCCTGGCGAAGAGAACCTCACTTCGTCCGCCGTCACGACCGTGCAGTTGTATGCGATGGCCATGGGCGCGGCGCTGGTCGGGTTGACCGCCAACGAGGCCGGCCTGACCTCGCCGGGCGGCATTCCGGGCGCGCAGAACGCCGCGGCGATCCTGTTCGCGGTCTTCGCGATCGCCCCGGTGGTGGCGGTGCAATTGACGCGCCGCCTGACGCGGCAGCACTGAGATGCGTCGCGGGACGTGGGGTGGAGCAGGGAAGAGGAGCCGAGACGATGGAGATGCACGCGGAACTGGATGAGATCGAGTACCACCTGCTGGTGGCCGAGTTCGACCTGCTGTGGTCGCGCACGCCGCGTAGCGGCGACCGCGAGCGCATGGATCAGATGATGCGCTTGATCGAGGCGTTCGAGGCCAACCGGCGGATGGCTTCTTCTGCCTGATCCAGGCTGGCGGCCGGCAGCCGCAGATGGAGATGGGCCAGGGCGTCGTGGCGGCTGTCCAGCAATTCGTATTTCTGCTGGGCCAGCCAGTGGCGCAATTGCGGTTCGGCGGCATAGACGATGCCGATCTCGATCTCGGCCAGCGGCACGCGCTCGGTGCGATCGGCGTTCTTGAGCGCGCTGGCGATGGCATCGGTATAGGCCCGCACCAGGCCGCCCGCGCCCAGCTTGATGCCGCCGTAGTAACGCACCACCATGGCCAGCACGCCGTCGAGTTCGTGGTGGCGCAACACTTCCAGCATCGGGCGGCCGGCGGTGCCGGAGGGTTCGCCGTCGTCCGACATGCCGGACTGGCCGCCGGCCATCAGTGCCCAGCATACGTGGGTGGCGCCGCGATGGGCCGCGCGCATGCGTTCGATTTCCTGCCGGGCGGCATCGCGCCCGGCCATCGGCATGACGATGCCGATGAAGCGGCTCTTGCGGATCTCCAGTTCGATCTCGACGCGGGCGGCGATGGTGAAAGTGGGCACGGCGCTTCGGTTTCGCGATGCCTCAGGCGTCGGCTGCGCCGGCGTCCTTGAGCAGCGCCAGTTCGGCGCGCAGGCCCTGGTTTTCCTCGGTGAGCCGGGACACGCGCGATTGCAGCGCGGCGATCTCGCGGCGCAGGGTGGCGGTGAGTTCGTTTTCCTGGCCTTCGACCAGCGGGATGGCGTTGCCGGCGGTTGCGTCGTCGCCTTCCTTGGGCGCGCGCGGAGTGCGGGTGGCGGCCTTTTGCTCGCGCACCTTCTTGGCGGCTTCGCGCAATTCCTTCTTGCCGCCGGCCACCGCGCTGACCTGGTCCTGGCTGGGCAGCGAGGCGACCGCGGCGGCGGCGTTGATCGAAATGGTGCCGGCGCGCACCGCTTCCACCAGCTCGGGCGCCGCGGTCTTGCGGATGCGGTCGATCTGGCCGATGGTGGCGCTGCTGATGCCGGCGGCGCGGGCGATGTCCTGGCGAGTCTTGATGGGGCCGGTGCTGTCGTCGGCATGCCAGGGCGGATCGCCGGCCTCGGCGGCCGGCTGTGCTTCGCCGGCTTGCGCGGCCTCGGGCGTCGCCGTCTCGGCTGCCTCGCTCTTGGCCGGTTTGGGCGCGGCCTTGGTGCGGGCCACCATGATGTCGCGCCTGCGCAGCGCCAGCATGCCGCGCTGGAAATCGGACACGCTGCGGCGGCCGAGCTGGTTGTCGATCATCCATAGCAGCACGTCGTCGAGCGACTTGAAGCTGTCGTTCTGCACGGTCTTGAAGGGCAGCTCGTACTTGCTGCAGATCTCGTAGCGGTTGTGGCCATCCACCAGTACGTCTCCCCACAGCACCAGCGCGTCGCGGCAACCTTCGGCCAGCAGGCTGCGTTCCAGCGAGGCGTATTCGTTGGGAGTGAGGGGATCGATGTATTTCTGCAGTTCTTCGTTGATGACGATATTCATGGCGCTTCGTTTATCGTTGCTGACCTGGAGCCGGGCGGGCATTCTACACCAGCGCGGCGCCCCCTCCGGGCGAAGGCGGGCACTTGCAGTAGAATGTGACGCCCGCGGCGCCTGCCACTTTTGGCCGGCAGCCCGGTCCAAGAGCGTGCGGCGTCCGCCGTCTTGCCTGCTTTCACCGGATTTCTATTCGTTCATGCGTATTTCCCTTCGCCTGGCGGCCGCTGCCGTCGCTTCTTCCTTCCTGCTGGCCGGCTGCGGCACGACTTCCTGGATCTCCGGTCCCACCGAGACCAAGCCGGCCGACAGCGTTTCCACCGCGCCCACGCCGGTCGCCACCCCGCCCAAGAAAGTCCGCATCGGCCTGGCCCTGGGCGGCGGCGCGGCGCGCGGTTTTGCCCACATCGGCGTGATCAAGGCGCTGGAATCGCAGGGCATCAATGCCGATATCGTGGCCGGCACCAGCGCCGGCAGCCTGGTGGGCGCGATGTATGCCGCCGGTAACGATGGTTTCGCGCTGCAGAAGCTGGCGCTGGCGATGGACGAGGCCACCATTTCGGACTGGTCGATGCCGTTCTTCGCCAAGGTGAGCGGGGTGCTCAAGGGCGAGGGCGTGCAGAATTACGTGAACAAGGCGCTCAATAACGTGCCGATCGAGAAGTTCAAGATTCCCTTCGGCGCGGTGGCGACCGATCTCAAGACCGGCCAGCCCATCCTGTTCCAGCGCGGCAACGCCGGCATCGCCGTGCGCGCCTCGTCGGCGGTGCCGGGCGTGTTCCAGTCGGTCAGGATCGGCGATCACTATTATGTGGACGGCGGCCTGGTGGCGCCGGTGCCGGTGCGCTTCGCGCGCCAGATGGGCGCAGATTTCGTGATCGCGGTCAATATCTCGGCCAATCCCGAAGCCCAGGCTTCGGCCAGCTCGGTGGACGTGCTGTTGCAGACCTTTGCCATCATGGGCCAGACCATCAACCAATATGAACTGAAGAATGCCGACATCGTCTTGCAGCCGGTGCTGGGCGCGATGAAGGGCAGCGACTTCGCCAGCCGCAACGTGGCCATCATGGCCGGCGAGCAGGCGGCGATGGCGGCCATGCCGGAAATCAAGCGCAAGCTGAAGGCGATGGCGGGGAATTGAGCGCGGCTCCGCGCGTGCCCCGATCCGTAGCGCCGAAAAAAAGCCACCCACCGGGTGGCTTTTTTTATGGCGTTGTATAGACCGGTGACATAGGTAACAGATGTTCCGGGACATAGGTAACACTTTTGGGGTTCGAAACGAAGCCCAAAGGATGGACCATCATGCCCTGGAAAGCTGTTGACATCATGACACTACGAGAA
>WNDX01000117.1 GCA_009914615.1 Herbaspirillum frisingense | reverse complement strand
TTTCGTATTCGACGTGCGCGGTGTTGATCGTGATGCCGCGTGCCTTTTCTTCCGGTGCCGCGTCGATCTGGTCGTATGCCTTCGCTTCGCCGCCGAACTTCTTCGACAGAACGGTTGCAATCGCTGCGGTCAGCGTGGTCTTGCCGTGGTCAACGTGGCCGATGGTACCCACGTTCACGTGCGGCTTGGTCCGCTCAAACTTGCCTTTTGCCATTTTAGACTCCTAACTATTTGATGAGAATGTCCAGGCAACACGCCCGACTGCCGACTGATTACTGACTTGCCAGCGAAACGACTCGAGAAACTGGTGCCCTTGACGTGGATTGAACACGTGGCCTCTCCCTTACCAAGGGAGTGCTCTACCACTGAGCTACAAGGGCATTTTTCCGACTGCACAACAACCAAACATGCAACCGGACCAAAACTTGGAGCGGGTGAAGGGAATCGAACCCTCGTCTTAAGCTTGGAAGGCTTCAGCTCTACCATTGAGCTACACCCGCGAGGACAGCTTTCACTTCACATCCGCCGCGATTTCGATCGCGAACTTCTTTCAACTTCCCGGCTTTATGGTGGAGAGGGCTGGATTCGAACCAGCGTACTCGTAAGAGGGCAGATTTACAGTCTGCTGCCATTAACCACTCGGCCACCTCTCCGCGCAGGGAACTCAAAACTATAGTGGAACACTTTTCGGTTGTCAACTAAAAACAAGCGCCGAAGCGAAATATTTTGTAGAGGCAGCGAGAGATGCTCGTTGGAACGATGCGCGACGTTTTTTCGAATCTTCAGGCTTTTCTTGTCTGCGACTCAAGCGGCTTTTCATTCCAGGGCGCAATTCTAGGCAACATCAGCATTCCAGGCAAGGCAAGAACGAAGCAAATCAGAAAAAAATTTAGCCAGCCTGTTTCCGCCACGATATATCCGACCGATGAATTGACGAAAGTCCGGGGTACCGCCATCAAGCTGGTGAACAGCGCGAACTGGGTGGCGGTGTAGCGCGGATCGGTCTCGCGCATGATGTAGGCGACGAAGGCGGTGGTCCCAAGCCCGACGCCGAAGGCCTCCAGACCGATCACCACGGCCAGCACCGGCAGGCTCGCGCCCACATGCGCCAGCCAGGCGAAACCGAGGATGGGCATCGCCTGCAGCACGCCGAACACCCACAGGCCGCGGTTGATGCCCAGCCGCACCATCCAGATGCCGCCCAGGATACCGCCGGCCACGCTGGCCCACAGGCTAGTGGTCTTGGAAACCACGCCGATCTCGGTCATCGAAAAGCCGAGGTCGATGTAGAACTTGGTGGCCAGTGCCGTGGCCATGCTGTCGCCCAGCTTGTAGAGGAAGATGAAGCCGAGTATCCACAGCGCATTGCCCCAGCCGCCACGCGCAATGAATTCGCGGAACGGCAACACTACCGCGTCCGACAGGCTCTTGGGCGGCGAGCCATAAACCTTGGGCTCCTTGACCAGCAGCGAGCACAGCAGCCCCGGCAGCATGAAGGCCGCAGTCACCCAGAACACCGTGGACCACGGCATCTGGTCGGCCAGCACCAGCGACAACGCGCCCGGCACCATGCCGGACAGCTTGTAGGCGTTGACGTGGATCGCGCTCCCCAGGCCCAGCTCTTCATCGGGCAGGATTTCGCGGCGATAGGCGTCGATGGCGATGTCCTGGCTGGCGGAGAGGAAGGCCACCACCGAGGCCATGAAGGCGATCGTGCCGACCTCGGTCAGCGGATCCAGCATGCCCATTCCGCCGATGCCGAGGAACAGCAGCAGCTGCGTGAAGAACATCCAGCCGCGCCGGCGCCCCATGCGGCCGAAGTGGAAGCGATCCATCAACGGCGACCACACGAACTTCCAGGTGTAAGGGAACATCACCAGCGCGAACAGGCCGAGCGTCTTGACGTTCAGGCCCGACTTAGCGAGCCAGGCCTGCAACAGGCTAAGCAGGATGAACAGCGGCAGGCCGGAAGTGAAACCGAGGAAGACGCAAATCAGCATGCGCCGGTTCAGGTATTGACGCCAGGCGGCGGCAGGTGCGGTCATGTACGGGCCGAATCAGAAGAACAGAGGGACAAAGGAAAAACGCCGGTGGCCGGCGGACGATGCCGCGGTCGGACCGGCGTTTGCGGATGGCCTGCAGGCGCGTTGTAAAAGCTTACTTCTTGCGCAGTCTGAACACTGCCAGACTACCGCGCCAGTGGGGCAGATAGCGCACCGGCTTGCCGTCCTTGAGCGCCACGCATTCCAGCACTTCCAGCCCGACCTCGTTGGCCAGCGCCTCGAAATCCCTGATCGTGGCGCAGCGCAGGTTGGGCGTATCATACCATTGGTAGGGCAGCGTCTTGGACACCGGCATGCGTCCGCGCAGCAGCGCCACGCGGTGCGGCCAGTAGGCGAAATTGGGAAAGGACACCGTGGCCTCGCGGCCGACCCGCGCGATCTCGCGCAAGGTGCCTTCGACGTCCTTGACCATCTGCAGCGCCGACAGGCACAGCACGGTGTCGAAGGCATTGTCCTCAAACATCGCCAGCCCGCCGTTCAAGTCTTGCTGGATCACCGACACATCGCGCGCCACGCACTTGGGCACCTGCTCGTCATCGATCTCCACGCCATAACCCACGCAGCCCTTGTCGCTCTGCAGGTAGTCCATCATCACGCCGTCGCCGCAACCCAGGTCCAGCACGTTGGACTGCTCGCGCACCCAGTGCGCGATGAACGCCAGATCGGGACGCAGTTCGCTCAATTCGTTGAAAGTCATGCGCGGCCCTCCTGCCCCAATTCATTCCAGATGCTTCCGTAGTACTCGCGCACCACCTTCATGTAGCGCGCGTCGTCCAGCAGGAAGGCGTCATGCCCGTGTGGGGCGTCGATTTCCGCGTAGCTGACGCGACGCTTGTTGGCCACCAGTGCCTGCACCATTTCGCGGCTGCGCTCCGGCGAGAAGCGCCAGTCGGTGGTGAAGGACACCAGCAGGAACTTGGCCTGGGTGCGCGCGAACGCCTTGGCCAGATCGCCGCCGAATTCGCGCGCCGGGTCGAAGTAGTCGAGCGCCTTTGTGATCAGCAGATAGGTGTTGGCATCGAAGTAGGTCGAGAACTTGTCGCCCTGATAGCGCAGGTAGGACTCGATCTCGAAGTCCACGCCGTAGCCGAACTGGTAGTTGCCAGACCGCAGATCGCGGCCGAATTTCTCGGCCATGTCGTCGTCCGACAGGTAGGTGATGTGACCCACCATGCGCGCCACGCGCAGGCCGTTCTTGGGCACCACGCCATGCGCGTAGAAATCGCCGCCGTGATATTGCGGATCGGTCAGGATGGCCTGGCGCGCGACGTCATTGAAGGCGATGTTCTGCGCCGACAACTTGGGCGTGGAGGCGATCACCAGACAGTGTCCCAGGCGATCCGGATACATCATGCTCCAGGCCAGCGCCTGCATGCCGCCCAGCGATCCGCCCATGACCGCGGCAAAGCGCACGATGCCCAGCCGATCCGCCAGGCGTGCCTGGGCGTTGACCCAGTCTTCCACCGTGACCACCGGGAAATCGGCGCCGTAGGGCTTGCCGGTGGCTGGATTGACGTGCATCGGCCCGGTCGAGCCGAAACAGGAGCCGAGGTTGTTGACGCCGATGACGAAGAACTTGTCGGTATCCAGCGACTTGCCGGGGCCGACCATGTTGTCCCACCAGCCGATGTTATCCGGCGCGTCGGCATAGACGCCGGCCACGTGGTGCGAGGCGTTGAGCGCGTGACAGACCAGCACGGCATTGGATTTGTCGGCATTGAGCGTGCCGTAGGTTTCATAGGTCAGCGAATAGTCCGCCAGCGAAGCCCCGCCCTGCAAGGGCAAGGGTTCGGCGAAATGCATGACCTGGGGCGATACGATTCCGATCGACATGATTGTTCTGCTTGAGTGGCAAGGCGTCCCGCACGCCGTGAAGCACGACGGACACGGACGGTCGCTTCGCCTCGGCGAAAGTTTGGCCACGGCTTCGAGCAGGCAACAAAAAAGCCCGGAAGCATTGCTTGCGGGCTCGCATCGTGAGACTTGGGGAGGGACTGCTGACTCCAAGCTCGCTTTAGCCGCATTTAGATGGGAGCAATCTCCCGGCGCCCGCAAGCTGAGGTTGGTCAAACCGTTCAAATCGGCGCAGTGATGCAAGAATACCGAAGTCGGGCAAACCCGTCAAACGCCCGCCAAACGCCGCATGCCACGCCCCAATGCATCAGGCCGCCCAAAGGAGGCCTGATGCGGCAAACAGCGATACCAATGGGTCAGCGTCGGCGCGCCACCTTGGTCTCCTTCGCCTCGACCGGTTCGGCCACCAGCGCCTGCAACTGCGCCATGGCGGCGGCGATGGCGGCCGGTTCGGTGGCGCGCATCACCTTCTTCACCTGCGGCTCCAGCAGCGTCAGGTCGCTGTTGAGGATCTCGTTCTTCACCGACAGCAGTTGCGAAGGATGCATCGAGAATTCCAGCAGACCCATACCCAGCAACAAGCGCGTCCACTTCACGTCGCCGGCCATTTCGCCGCACACCGAGACCGGGATGCCGGCCTTGCGGCCCTGCGAAATCACGGTGGACAGCAGGAACAGCACCGCCGGATGCAGCGGATCGTAGAGGTGCGCCACTTCATGATCGACGCGGTCGATCGCCAGCGTGTACTGGATCAGGTCGTTGGTGCCGATCGAGAGGAAATCGAGCCGCTTGATGAACAGCGGCAGCGCCAGCGCGGCGGCCGGGATCTCGATCATGGCGCCGATGGGAATGTCTTCGTCGAACTTCTGCTTGCGATCACGCAGCTGCTGCTTGGCCTGCTCGATGATGGACAGCGTCTGGTCGATCTCGAAGGCGTGCGCCATCATCGGAATCAGCAGCTTGATCGGACCGAAGGCCGAGGCGCGCAGGATGGCGCGCAACTGCGTCAGGAACATCTGCGGCTCGGACAGGCAGTAGCGGATCGCGCGCAGGCCCAGCGCGGGGTTGAGCGCGGTTTCCTCATCCTCGTCCAGCGGCTTGTCGGCGCCCACATCCAGCGTGCGGATGGTCACCGGCCGTCCCTTCATGGCGATCACGGCCTGCTTGTAGGATTCGAACTGCTCATCCTCGGAGGGGAATTTCTCCAGATGCCCGACGCGCCCCATGAACAGGAATTCGGAACGGAACAGGCCGATGCCCATCGCGCCCGCCTCCCACGCCGTGGTGGCGTCGGCCGGCAGCTCGATGTTGGCCAAGAGCGTGATCGGCTCGCCGTCCTGCGTGATGGCCGGCGTCTTCTTCAGGCGCGACAGCTTCTTGCGCTCGCGCAGCAAGCGCTCCTGGCGCGCGCGGTATTGCGCCAGCACCAGTGGCGAAGGATCGACGATCACCACGCCGGCGTCGCCGTCGATGATCAGCAGGTCGTCGTGCTTCACCAGCACCGAGGCATTGTGCATGCCGACCGCGGCCGGGATATCCAGGCTACGGGCAACGATGGCGGTATGCGAATTGGGGCCGCCCAGGTCGGTGACGAAGCCGGCGAAGGCGCTGTCGCGGAACTGCAGCATGTCGGCCGGCGAAATGTCGTGCGCCACCACGATGATGTTGGCGGCGGCTTCGCCGGTCAGCGGAAGATGAATGGCGCTGCCGGTGAGCACCTTGAGGATGCGCTCGCCGACCTGCTGGATGTCGGCCTTGCGTTCACGCAGGTAGGGATCCTCGATCTCGTCGAACTGGGCCGAGAGCTCTTCGATCTGCGTCACCAGCGCCCATTCGGCGTTGTAGTAGCGGTGGCGGATGATGTTGAGCGGCACCTCCGACAGCATGGGATCCGACAGGATCAGCGAATGCACGTCGATGAAGGCGCCCAGTTCGGCCGGCGCATCCTTGGGAAGGTCGGTACGGATCGTGTGCAGCTCTTCGTGCACCGCCTTGATGGCGCTCCTGAGGCGCTCGATCTCGGCCTCGACCTGATCGCCGGCGATCAGGTAATGTTTGACGTCCAGTGCGGCCGGCGCCATCAAATGCGCGCGTCCGATGGCGATGCCTTGCGACACCGCTATTCCATGTAAGCTGAAAGAAGCCATCGCGTTATCTCCTGCCTGGTTTTTATATTCCGCCGTGTATTTTCGGGCGCGGTAGCTTGGAGCAAGTTACCGAACAAATAGCGGTTTGGCAATCGCGGCAACCGCGAAACGGAGAGGAATAAACAAACGGGCAGCTAAGTGAAAGTCCATGCCGTCGCGGCTTGCGTGCATTACGCACTGCCGCAGCCTTCACCTCTTCGCAAGAAGTATTCCAGCGAACGGCCGATGCTGCGGCGCCGGCCAGGCAGGCTTACTGCCCTTCGCCGAACTTGTCGGCGATCAAGGCTTCCAGCGCGGCGAGGCATTCCTGCTCGTCCTCACCGTTGGTTTCCAGCGTCACCACGCTGCCCTTGCCGGCAGCCAGCATCATCACGCCCATGATGGACTTGGCGTTGACGCGACGCTTGTTGAAGGTCATCCAGACCTCGCTCTTGAACTTGCCTGCGAGCTGGGTGAATTTGGCGGAGGCGCGCGCGTGCAGGCCGAGCTTGTTGACGATCTCTAGTTCTTTTTGAATCATTTTTCAGCTTTCGTTTTTATCTCATTGCCCCGGCGCGGCGCATTGCTCAGGCTGACGCGGCGACGCGGATGCGGTTATCGATGCGCACCGCACCATTTTGACCGCCCGCCAGCGCCATCTCGACCACCACATCGAGCGTATCGTTGCGGTAGGTCAACGCGCGCAGCAACATCGGCAAGCTGATGCCGGCGATGACCGACACATTCTCCAGCCCGCACAGGAAACCCGTACAGTTGGAGGGCGTGCCGCCCATGACGTCGGTGATCACCAGCACGCCGCTGCCGTCGTCGAGGCGCTTGACCGCCTCGATCGCCAGTTTTTGCACATCCGCCGGATTCTGGTCGGCGATCACGTCGATCGCTTCGATCCGTTCGGGCCGGCCGCGGAAGACGTGGGTCGCGGCGTCCAGAAAAGCTTGCCCCAGCGGGGCGTGCGTCAAAAGAAGAATACCAACCATGGAATTGTTGCCACCTAATGCGACGCGCTTTTCCCCGAGCAGCCCGTCATGCTCCACCGAACCCATTTATGCGCCTGCACCCACGGCGGTTTCGAGCGCGTCGATAAACATCGCCGCCACATCGAAGCCGGTTTGCTGGGTGATTTCCTGGAAGCAGGTCGGGCTGGTCACGTTGATCTCCGTCAGATAGTCGCCGATCGCATCCAATCCTACCAGCAACAATCCGCGCTCATACAGTATCGGCGCGAGCGCTTCGCCGATTTCGATATCCCGGGCCGAGGCCGGCTGGGCACGGCCCAGACCGCCGGCGGCCAGGTTGCCGCGCACTTCATTGCCCTGCGGAATGCGCGCCAGCACATTGGGCACGACCTTGCCGCCGATCAGCAGGATGCGCTTGTCGCCCGCGCTGATCTGAGGGATGAAACGCTGCGCCATGATCGTGCGTTGACCGTTGTCGGTCAGCGTCTCGATGATGGAACCGAGGTTCATGCCGTCGGCCTTAACGCGGAAGATGCCCATGCCGCCCATGCCGTCCAGCGGCTTCAGGATCACGTCCTGGTGCTCGGCATGGAAGGCGCGCAGGCGCTTGTCGTCGCGCGTCACCAGCGTGGGCGCCGTGTACTGCGGGAACTGGGCGATCGCCAGCTTCTCGTTATGGCTGCGGATCGCGGCCGGCTTGTTGAACACGCGCGCGCCCTGCTTCTCCGCCAGTTCCAGCAGGTAGGTGGTGTAGATGTACTCCATATCGAACGGCGGATCCTTGCGCACGATCACGGCATCGAACTCGGAGAGGAAGGACGGCGCCGGCTGGTCGGCGCGATACCAGTCGTCGGCATCGCCGGTCAACGTGACCTTGAAGGCGTTGGCCGTCACCAGCCCGCTCTCCAGCACCAGGTCGGCCTGCTCGAAGGCATAGATGACGTGGCCGCGGCGTGCGGCCTCGCGCATCATGGCGTAGGTGGAATCCTTGTACGTCTTGAACGTATCCAGAGGATCGGCGAGAAAAGCGATTTTCATGTGACTGGGGTCCTGTTGAGCCTGGCGGGCTCGCGATTAATATACTTCCGGGTTCGGATCGGTCTTTTCCATTTCCAGCGATGCCGCCAGCAGCGCCAGACGCGCCACCACGCCATACATGTAGAAACGGTTGGGGGCCGCGGTGCCGGGCTTGGCGTGCATGTCGGGCAAGGCATGTTGCTGGGCGAACGCCAGCGGCACGAAGTGCGCGCCGGGGGCGTTCAGGTTCTCGTTGACGTCGCGGTCGGCATGCACGCGGTAGAAGCCGCCCACCACATAGCGGTCGATCATGTAGACCACCGGCTCGGCCACGGCCTCATTGATGCGCTCGAAGGAGTGCACGCCTTCCTGCACGATCACTTCGGACACTTCCAGCCCTTCCTTGCCGGCCACCATCCTGGTGCGCTGCTTGCGATTGAGATCCTTGATCTCGCTGGCGTCCTTGACCGTCATGATGCCCATGCCATAGGTTCCGGCATTGGCCTTGATGAAGACGAAGGGCTGCTCCTTGATGCCGTATTCCTTGTACTTCTTGCGGATCTTCGACAGCAGCGACGACACGCTGTCGGCCAACGCATCGGTGCCGGTGCTTTCCTGGAAATCGATGTCGCCGACCTTGGCGAACATAGGATTGAGCATCCAGGGATCGACCTCGACCATCTTGGCGAACTTCTTGATCACGTCATCGTAGGCGGCGAAGTGATTGCTCTTGCGGCGCATCGCCCAGCCCGCATGCAGCGGCGGCAGCACGCTCTGCTCGTGCAGGCCTTCCAGCACCGACGGCACGCCGATGGACAGGTCATTGTTGAGCAGCACGGTACAGGGATCGAAGTTCTTCAAACCCAGGCGACGGCCGTTGGCCGAGCGCTCCAGCGGCTCCAGCGTGATGCTGGTGCCGTCCGGCAATTCGATGTTCTTGGGCTTGGTGATGTCGGTGGCCAGCGTGCCCAGGCGCACGTTCAGACCGGTCTGGCGGAAGATCTGCATCAGCCGCCCGATGTTTTGCAGGTAGAAGGTGTTGCCGGTGTGGTTTTCCGGGATCAGCAAGAGGTTTCTTGCATCCGGACAATATTTCTCGATCGCCGCCATCGCGGCCTGCACGGCCAGCGGCAGCATCTCGGGCGACAGGTTGTTGAAGCCGCCGGGGAACAGGTTGGTATCGACCGGCGCCAGCTTGAAGCCGGCATTGCGCAGATCGACCGAGCAATAGAACGGTGGCGTGTGCTCCTGCCATTCCATGCGGAACCAGCGTTCGATGGCCGGCGTGGCGCCCAGGATTTTCTTCTCCAGCTCCAGCAGGGGACCATTCAGAGCGGTGACGAGATGCGGGACCATAAAAAACCTTAACGATATATAAATGCCGGCAGCGAACGATGATTTTAGCGGATTCCTGAAATCGTGTTGCAACGCGCAAGACCACGCTGTTGCCATTTCGGTAAATCGCTTGCCTGCGCCTTCCCCCGCTCCCTGTCGCTGCCCGGCCGGAGATCGGGTTATTCAGATGGCGACCGCCGGGCGTTTTTAAAGAGCCCGACTCAAATAGTCGGGAATTTATTCTTGCCATCATTGCAACGAAAGGCAATAAAAAAGGCGCCCCGCAGGGCGCCTTTGAAAGAGGCCGTCGCCGGCCCCGAAGGAATAAGACCTGAAATCCGTGATGCTTAGTGATAGGCCGATTCGCCGTGGCTGGAGATATCCAGGCCTTCGCGCTCTTCCTCTTCGGTGACGCGCAGGCCGATCACCACGTCCACGATCTTGTAGGCGATGAACGAGACCACGCCCGACAGGATCAGGGTGGTCAGCACGCCCTGGAACTGGATCCAGACCTGGCCGCCGATCGAGTAATCCGGGGACACGGCATTGGCAACGTAGTCGTAGATGCCGGTGCCGCCCAGGCTCGGCGCAGCGAACACGCCGGTCAGGAGCGCGCCCAGGATACCGCCCACGCCGTGCACGCCGAACACGTCCAGCGCGTCGTCGGAACCCAGCAGTTTCTTGAGGCCGGTAACGCCCCACAGGCACAGCAGGCCGGCGAGCAGGCCCATGACGACCGCGCCGATCACGCCCACGAAGCCGGCGGCCGGAGTGATGGCCACCAGGCCGGCGACCGCGCCGGAAGCAGCGCCCAGCATCGAGGGCTTGCCCTTGCCGATCCACTCGCCGAAGCTCCACGACAGCACCGCGGCAGCGGTTGCCAGGATGGTGTTGACGAAGGCCAGTGCAGCGCCGCCGTTGGCTTCCAGGCCCGAGCCTGCGTTGAAGCCGAACCAGCCGAACCACAGCAGCGAAGCACCGACCATGGTCAGGGTCAGGCTATGCGGCTTGAAGGCTTCCTTGCCGAAACCGACGCGCTTGCCGATCACATAGGAACCGACCAGGCCGGCGATCGCGGCGTTGATGTGCACCACGGTGCCGCCGGCGTAATCCAGCGCGCCCTTCTGGAACAGCCAGCCCGAGATCGCGGTCGCCTTTTCAGCGGCGGCGGCATCGGTGAAGGCGTCCGGACCCGGCCAGAACCAGACCATGTGGGCCATCGGCAGGTAGGAGAAGGTGAACCACAGGATCGAGAACAGGATCACGGCGGAGAACTTCACGCGCTCGGCGAAAGAACCGATGATCAGCGCCACGGTGATCGCTGCGAACGCGCCCTGGAAGGCCACGAACACCAGCTCCGGAATCACCACGCCCTTGCTGAAGGTGCCGGTGGTCGAGTCGCCGGTCAGGCCATGCAGGAACAGGCGATCGAAGCCGCCGAAGAACGCGTTGCCTTCGGTGAATGCGATGCTGTAGCCGTACACGAACCACAGGATGTAGATCAGCGAGAAGATCATGAAGCACTGCATCAGCACCGACAGCATGTTCTTGCTGCGGACCAGGCCGCCGTAGAACAGGCCCAGGCCGGGCAGGGTCATCAGGATCACGAATGCGGTGCAGACCAGCATCCAGGCGGTGTCGCCCTTGTTGGGCACCGGTGCGGGCGCGGCAGCGGCAGCGGCTGCGGCCGGAGCGGCAGGCGCAGCGGCGGCGGGAGCGGCATCAGCCTTGGGAGCTTCGGCCTTGGGCGCCTCGGCGGCGGCCGGAGCCGCGGCGACCGCCGCGGCAGCTTCCGGCTTGGGCGCGTCTTGCGCCTGGGCCGGTGCGGTAAAACCTACCGCCAACAGCAAAGCGCCGATGGCGAAGGCGCTGGAAAACATTTTCTTCATGCTCATTAGAATTCCCCTTTTTTTACAGAGCGTCTTTGCCGGTTTCGCCGGTGCGGATACGGATCACGTCCAGCAGATCCTGGACGAAGATCTTGCCGTCGCCGATCTTGCCGGTGCGCGCGGCGGTCTCGATGGCTTCCAGCGCGCGCTCGACGATGGCGTCGTCCACCGCGGCTTCGATCTTGGTCTTGGGCAGGAAATCGACCACATACTCGGCGCCGCGATACAGCTCGGTATGGCCTTTCTGGCGGCCGAAGCCCTTGACTTCGGTCACGGTGATGCCTTGCACCCCGATCGCGGAGAGCGCTTCACGCACCTCGTCCAGCTTGAACGGTTTGATGATCGCAGTGATCAGTTTCATACGAACCTCTTGTTAGAAAGTTTTGCTGAGGGAGAAGACGACGCCGTTCTTGCCGACGTTCTTGGAACCATCCGACACCGGGGTGGTGGAGACGCCATCCTTCATATCGGTACCGACGTAGGCGACGCCCAGCGTGATGCCAGCCAGATCGTCGAAGGTCTTGGACAGACCGATCTTCCAGTCGGTGTAGCTGAGCTGGTTCGGATTGCCGTGCACGTTCTGGTGACCGACGTGCAGGCCAAGGATGACGCCGTAGAAGGTCTCGATGTTGGCGCCCAGATCGTAGTACTGGCTGTACTTGCTGTTGACCGCGCCGAACAGATTGGTCAGCGATTGCGAATACTTGAAGTAGCCCGGACCGTAACCGATCTGGCCATACAGTTCGAAGGTGTTGGCGTTCTTGGCGCCGCTGTTGGCCAGGGTGTTGCCCGGATAGTAGTAATACAGGCCGCCCACGTCATAGGTGAAACCGCCGCCGATATCGCCGCGCTTGCCGCCGTAGATATCCCACTCGACGTTACCCTTGGTATCGGTGCCCGACAGCGTGCCGGCATCCTTGATCCACTTGATGTTGGTCAGCCAGGTGCCGGCGTACAGGCCGGTCGGGTTATGCGTGTAGTCTGCACCGACCTGCAATGCGGGGTCGAAACGGGTCTGGGTCAGGCCGCGATAGCGGTAATCGCTCACCACGGCGGCGTTGAAGCTGAATTCATTGTCCGGCTTGGCGTCTTCTGCGCGAGCCACGGTCGAAACGAAGGAGGCGGCGATGGCTGTTGCAAGAATCAGTTTCTTCATGACTTTCCCTCTGGTTTATGTTGAACAATAAAGTCGTTTTTATGTTTTGCTCAAACCGTGTAGCAGGAGCCGTGCCATGTCCTTTCAACAGGGCACACTCGGCTTTTTCAGGGAAACAAGAGATTCCGGCCGTTTTTTTTGGAGCTATAGACCAAAATAGTGCATGGATGATTGAAAGGCACGAAATTGGTGCGACATTGATTTCTTTTTGACAATTTATCTTCGATTTCGGCAAACACATTTTGGTGCGCCAGGGCTCCAGGCGGCGTGAATCACCAAGTCGGATCATTTCTTTTTGGCAAGCATCGACGCGTGAACGGGCACGGACTCGCAAAAATACGGTCTCATCCAGACCGTCGCAGTTTATGGACGGACGGGAAACGGCTAAACTTGCCGCAACAGCAACCTGCCCAGGAGATCCGACATGGACAAGCCCCAATTCTTTGAAGACCTGCAATCCAAAATCAACAAGGCGATCGAAAACTCTCCGGCCAAGGACATCGAAAAGAACGTCAAGGCCATGCTGAGCCAGGGCTTTGCCAAGCTGGACCTGGTCACGCGCGAGGAATTCGACGTCCAGGCCCAGGTGCTGGCCAAGACCCGCGCCCGCCTGGAAGCGCTGGAAGCGCGTGTTGCCGAGCTCGAAGCTCAGCAAAAACAACCTCAATGATCCCGACGACGCTTCTTTCTCTCTCCTCATTCAGTCTTTCCCCTGCAGCACCCACCCAGCCGGGCTCGACGCAATGAGCCTGGCGGTGCTCAGGAGCCGCGCGCTGGCCGGCATGGCGGCCCCGCCCGTCACGGTCGAAGTGCATCTGGCCAACGGCTTGCCCGCTTTCACCATCGTCGGTCTCCCCGAGGCCGAGGTGAAGGAAGCCAAGGACCGCGTCCGCGCCGCGCTGCAAAATGCGCGGTTTGAATTCCCCGCGCGCCGCATCACCGTCAACCTTGCGCCGGCAGATTTACCGAAAGAATCCGGCCGCTTCGACCTTCCCATCGCGCTGGGCATTC
Organism: Herbaspirillum frisingense; assembly: GCA_009914615.1. Classification (GTDB taxonomy): domain Bacteria; phylum Pseudomonadota; class Gammaproteobacteria; order Burkholderiales; family Burkholderiaceae_D; genus Herbaspirillum; species Herbaspirillum frisingense_B. The sequence continues at coordinate 1,513 of WNDX01000117.1, read as the reverse complement.
TCGCCGCCTCCGAACAGATACCGGGCGACGACTTCGACGGCTATGAATTTGCCGGCGAGTTGTCGCTGTCTGGCCAATTGCGCCCGGTGCGCGGCGCGCTGGCGATGACCTGCGCCATGCATCGCGCCGACGACAACGAAAGCCATCGCCGCGCCTTCATCCTGCCGGCCGCCAACGCCGACGAAGCAGCATTGGTGAGCGATGCGGATATCCTGCCCGCCGCATCGCTGCTGGACGTCTGCGCCCATTTCTCGGCACGCGGCGCGGAAGGCCGTCTGCAACGCCACCGCGCGACGCCGGTCAGCGGCGCGCCCGTCTATCCCGATTTCAGTGACGTCAAAGGCCAATTGCAGGCCAGGCGCGCCATGGAGGTCGCCGCCGCCGGTTGTCACAGCATCCTGCTGGTCGGGCCGCCTGGCGCCGGCAAATCCATGCTGGCCTCGCGCTTTCCCGGCATCCTGCCGTAGATGACCGACACCCAGGCGCTGGAATCGGCCGCCGTGCAATCGCTGACCGGCGGTTTCGACGCCGCGCGCTGGAAGCAGCGGCCCTACCGCGCCCCGCACCACACGGCGTCCGCCGTGGCCCTGGTCGGCGGCGGCGGTACGCCGCGCCCGGGCGAAATCTCGCTGGCGCATCATGGCGTGCTCTTCATGGACGAGCTGCCTGAATACCAGCGCTCAGTGCTGGAAGTGCTGCGCGAACCGATGGAGTCCGGCCACATCACCATCTCGCGCGCGGCGCGGCAGGCGGATTTCCCGGCACGCTTCCAATTGATTGCCGCCATGAATCCTTGCCCATGCGGCTACTTCGGCCACTCGAGCGGCAAGTGTCGCTGCACGCCCGATATCGTCAAGCGCTATCAAGACCGCATCTCCGGCCCGCTGCTGGATCGCATCGACATGCAAATGCCGGTCGGCTCGCTGTCGCCATCCGAACTGGCGGACCAGGCGCCGGGCGAAGCGACATCCGCCATCGCGCCGCGCGTGGCGGCGGCGTTCGAGCGGCAGCTGCAACGCCAGAACAAGGCCAACAGCCAGCTGGCCGGCAGCGAGATCGATCTGCATTGCCGGCCCGACGCTGCAGGGGCACAGCTCCTGCAGACCGCGATGGCGCGCCTGAACTGGTCGGCGCGCGCCTATCATCGCGTGCTCAAGGTGGCGCGGACGATCGCCGACCTGTCAGCAACAGTCCACATTCAAAAAGCGCATATCGCCGAAGCAATCCAGTATCGCCGTGTGTTGAACAGGGATTAACAAGACGGCGCCAGCGCGCGCCGTCCAGTCCCAACATCCCCGCCGCGCTTGCCTGCCTGACAACACCACCTGCCCACGCACCTCAAGAAATGCACGATCAAGGGAACGGAAGAGCTTGATCCGTTGCCCATGTAATGACCCACTAAAAACCTGCTCAGTAGATAATCCTAAAAGGAAATCAAAATGAGCAAGGTCATGGAAGAAGAATTCAAGCGTTGGACAGCCAAGCGCAAAGCGGCGCTGGTGATGGAAATCAT
>WNDX01000116.1 GCA_009914615.1 Herbaspirillum frisingense | reverse complement strand
GCGCCTTCTATGCGATTCTTGTTCATCGGCTCGCGATTTACGCTCCACGCTTCCTTCCCACACTCGGTCACCCTCATGCAGTTGCGCTTCACTTCATTCACTGTGACCAGCTCATGGCGGGACTTGCACCCGCAGGAGTGCGCCCATGCTGGGCGCACAATGACAAGGGCGGTCATTTGACCGCCCTTTGCTGTATTTCCTACGATCCTATCAGATCGTGTTGCTCAGCCAGGGCTGTTCGTGCAGGTGTTTCTCTTCGTAGGCACGAATCGTGTCGGCTTTGCGTAGGGTCAGGCCGATGTCGTCGAAACCGTTGAGCAGGCAATACTTGCGGAACTCGCTGATGTCGAACGGGAAGGCCTGGCTGCCGTTGGTGGTGGTGACGACCTGCTTTTCCAGGTCGATGATCAGGCGGTAACCCGGGAATGCCTTCACTTCGTTGAACAGGTGATCGACCTGTTGCTCGGTCAGAACGATAGGCAGCAGACCGTTCTTGTAGCAGTTGTTGAAGAAGATGTCGGCGAAGCTGGGCGCGATCACGGCGCGGAAGCCGTACTGGTCCAGCGCCCACGGCGCATGTTCGCGCGAGGAGCCGCAGCCGAAGTTCTTGCGCGCCATCAGGATCGAGGCACCCTGGTAGCGCTCCTGGTTGAGCACGAAATCCGGGTTCAGCGGGCGCTTGGCATTGTCCATGCCCGGCTCGCCGTGGTCCAGGTAGCGCCATTCGTCGAACAGGTTGGGGCCGAAGCCGCTGCGCTTGATCGACTTCAGGAACTGCTTCGGAATGATCGCATCGGTATCGACGTTGGCGCGATCCAGAGGCGCAACCAAACCTTCGTGCACGATAAATTTATTCATGGCGTTGAGTTGGCGCGAGAGGCAAACGAATGCCGGCGCGCCCTTCCTGTTTCCTGTTCAAAAACCGCCGCCGCGGCGCGTGGTCCGCGGCGGTTTCCTGATTACTTCTTGCTGGCGTCCTGCATCTTTTCGCCGGCCTGCTGCACGTCCTTGCCGAAGCCGTTGACGGTATTGCAACCGGCCAGGGAGCCGAGCGCGGCCACCAGCAGGATCAGAGCGGAGATATTTTTCATGTTTGTTTTCTCTCGAAAAGACAGCTTACAGCGAACGCACATCCACGAAGTGGCCGGCGATGCCGGCTGCGGCAGCCATCGCCGGGCTCACCAGGTGAGTCCGGCCGCCGGCGCCCTGGCGACCTTCGAAGTTGCGGTTCGAGGTCGAGGCGCAGCGCTCGCCCGGTTCCAGGCGGTCGGCGTTCATCGCCAGGCACATCGAGCAGCCCGGTTCGCGCCATTCGAAGCCGGCGTCGCGGAAGATCTTGTCCAGGCCTTCGCGTTCGGCCTGTTCCTTGACCAGGCCGGAACCCGGCACCACCATCGCCAGCTTGACGTTGGAGGCGCGGAACTTGCCGCGCACCACCGCCGCCGCTTCGCGCAGGTCTTCGATGCGCGAGTTGGTGCAAGAGCCGATGAACACCTTGTCGATGCGGATGTCTTCGATCGGGGTATTGGGTTTGAGCGCCATGTAGGCCAGCGCCTTTTCCATGCCGTCGCGCTTGGTGGCGTCCTTTTCCTTGTCGGGATCGGGCACGCGCGCATCGACCGATACCACCATCTCGGGCGAGGTGCCCCAGGTGACTTGCGGCTTGATGTCGGCGGCGTTGAGCATCACCACCATGTCGAACTTGGCGCCCGGATCGGAATGCAGCGAGCGCCAGTAGCTCACGGCGCGCTCCCAATGCGGACCGGAGGGCGAATACGGACGGCCCTTCAGGTAATGCATCGTGGTGTCGTCGAAAGCCACCATGCCGGCGCGCGCGCCGGCTTCGATGGCCATGTTGCACACCGTCATGCGGCCTTCCATGGACAGCGAACGCATGGTCGAACCGGCGAACTCGATGGCGTAGCCGGTACCGCCGGCGGTGCCGATCTTGCCGATCACGGCCAGCACGATATCCTTGGCGGTGACGCCGGCCGGCAACACGCCGTCCACCTGCACCAGCATGGATTTGGACTTGCGCGCCAGAAGCGTCTGCGTGGCCAGCACGTGTTCCACTTCGGAGGTGCCGATGCCGTGCGCCAGCGCCGCGAAGGCGCCGTGGGTGGACGTGTGCGAGTCGCCGCAGACCACCGTCATGCCCGGCAGCGTGGCGCCCTGTTCGGGGCCGATCACGTGCACGATGCCCTGACGCTTGTCGTTCATGCCGAAATACGTCAGGTTGTATTCCTTGGCGTTGCCGTCCAGGGTCTCGACCTGCAGGCGCGAGATGGGATCGGCGATGCCGTGGGCGCGGTCGGTGGTGGGGACGTTGTGATCCGCCACCATCAGATTGGCCGAATTACGCCAGGGTTGACGTCCGGCTAGCTTGAGGCCTTCGAAGGCTTGCGGGCTGGTCACCTCGTGGAGCAGATGGCGGTCGATATACAGGATGGCGGTACCGTCATCTTCCGTATGAACGACGTGCGACTCCCAGAGTTTGTCGTAAAGCGTCTTGAGCATGTTGCGGTCCTGCGGAAACAGAAAGGGATGCTGGTCGTTGAAAATAGCATTTGATTATGCCATAAAGCGACAGGTCTTACCTTACCGCCGTGTTTTCCGCCGCACGGCAACAACAGACAATAATGCTGCGAAGCAGCACAAAAAGCGCAGAAGAAGCGGCACACAAAGAAAAACCGGCATTTTCCGATGCCGGTTTATCCATGATTCTTTAGCGACTCAAGCGCTGCCGTTCAGCGCGTCTTGCGCGTCTGCTGGTACAGCGGTTCCACGCGCTGGGCGTACACCGTCAGATCGGCGATGCGGTCGGCGCTGGAGGGGTGGGTGGACATGAACTTCATCGGTTCTTCGCCGCCCAGGCTGGACATCTTCTGCCACAGCGTGACCGCCGCCTTGGGATCGTAGCCGCCGCGCGCTGCCAGTTCCACGCCAATGCGGTCGGCCTCGGTTTCATTGGCGCGCGAATTGGGCAGGCCCATCAAACCCATGTACGCATACTGCGCGCCCTGCTTGCCCACATCGCCCAGACCCAGCAGCGCGGCGCCGATCGAGATGGCGGAATTGGCCACCACCTGCTGCGAAGCGCGTTCGCGCGCGTGTTCGCGCAAGGCGTGGGCGATTTCGTGCCCCATCACGGCGGCCAACTCGTCATCGGTGATCTTCAGCTTGTCGATCAGGCCGGTATAGACCGCGATCTTCCCGCCCGGCATGCACCAGGCGTTGGTCTCGTCGGAGCTCAGCACGTTGACTTCCCAGTTCCACTTCAGGGCATCCGGGCGGAACACGCCGGTCTGCGGGATCAGGCGGTTGGCGATGTTGCGCACGCGCTGCGCCTGCGCCGCGTTGCGGTTCAGCAGCCCCTTGTTCTTGGCCTCGCCCAGCACCTGGCTGTATTCCTTGCTGGCCGAGGCCTCCATTTCCTGCGACGACACCAGCATCTGCTGCTTGCGGTCGATGCCCACCGAGCCGCCCTGGGTGGTCTGCACGGTTTCGCATGCCACCAGTCCGGCCAGGGCCATCGCCAGCATGCTGTTCTTGATGATAGGGTTGAGCGCCATGCCCGCCTCCATTGAGTAATTGATCTTGATCTGGGTAGGTATGCCTGGCAGCGATGATACAGCCTTCGCTGCGATCTTCCGATCCCCTTGCGCCGCCGGCCCTGTTTTCCGCGAGCGTTTCGACCGGAGCCGGCGCAAAATGGTTCGCGCGGGTTCCCCATGCCTGACCCAACGACAAAGCCGGCGGTCGCTTGCGCGACGGCCGGCCTTGTCGTGTGTCTGTGAGCTGACTGGCTCAGCGCAGCTGCGGCGTATCGACCTTGACGTCGCTGCATTGCGCGCGATTGCGCAGCGCGTGATCCATCAGCACCAGCGCCAGCATGGCTTCGGCGATGGGCGTGGCACGGATGCCGACGCAGGGGTCGTGGCGGCCGAAGGTCTCGACGGCGATCGGATTGCCGTCCTTGTCGATTGACGGACGCGGCGTGCGGATGCTGGAGGTCGGCTTGATGGCGATCGAGGCCGTGATGTCCTGGCCGGTCGAGATGCCGCCCAGGATGCCGCCGGCGTTGTTGCCGACGAAACCCTCGGGTGTGAGCGCGTCACCGTGCTCCGAACCCTTCTGCGCCACCGAGCGGAAACCGGCGCCGATCTCCACACCCTTGACCGCGTTGATGCCCATCAGGGCGTAGGCGATCTCGGCGTCCAGCTTGTCGTACAGCGGCTCGCCCAGGCCGACCGGTACGTTCTGCGCCACCACGTCGATGCGCGCGCCGATGGAGTCGCCATCCTTGCGCAGCGCGTCCATGTAGTCTTCCAGTTGCGGGATGATGCTGGCGTTGGCGGCGAAGAAGGGATTATTGGGCACATGATCCCAGGACTCGAACGGGATCGCGATCTCGCCCAGCTGGCTCATGCAGCCCTTGAACGTCGTACCGTATTTTTCGAACAGCCACTTTTTGGCGATCGCCGCGGCGCCCACCACCGGCGCGGTCAGGCGCGCCGACGAACGGCCGCCGCCGCGCGGATCGCGGATGCCGTACTTGTGCCAGTAGGTGTAATCGGCGTGGCCGGGACGGAAGGTGTCAAGGATGTTGCCGTAGTCCTTGCTGCGCTGGTCCTGATTGCGGATCAGCAGCGCGATCGGGGTGCCGGTGGTCTTGCCCTGGTACACGCCGGACAGGATCTCGACCGTGTCGGGCTCCTGGCGCTGGGTCACGTGGCGCGAGGTGCCGGGGCGGCGGCGGTCCAGTTCCGGCTGGATATCGGCTTCCGACAAGTCCATTCCCGGCGGACAGCCATCGATCACGCAGCCGATGGCCGGGCCGTGGGATTCGCCGAAGGTGGTAACCGTGAAGAGCGTGCCGAAGGTGTTGCCGGACATGATGGAATTCGCGCAAAGACTGGGAAAACCGCGATTTTACCAGTCTCGCGCGCTGCCGACGAGCCGCCGGCGCCTGCCGGCCCTCGGCTTACTTCCATTCGCCGCGCAGGGCACGGACTTTTTCCTGCAGCAATTCCGGCGTCACCTGCTCGGGCGGGATGGCGTCGCCGACCACCAGTTCCAGCCGGGAGAACAAGCCGCGCTTGAAGGTGCGCGCGAAAGGATTGCTCGGATCGCGCGACAGCAGGCTGCCCCACAGGCCGCGCAGCGCCATCGGCAGCACGGGTACTGGCGTGCGCTCGATGATCTTCAGCACTCCGCCCTTGAACGGGTTCAGTTCGCCGTCACGGGTGAGCTTGCCTTCCGGGAAGATGCACACCAGCTCGCCCTCATGCAGCGCCTGGGCGATATCGACGAAAGCCTTCTCGGTCAGCCAGGGGTTTTCCTTCACCGGCGCGATCGGGATCGCGCGCGCATTGCGGAACACCCAGGACAGCACCGGGATCTTGAAGATCTGGTGGTCCATCACAAAGCGCACCGGCCGCGAGCTGGCCGCCATGATGGCGATGGCATCGACATAGCTGACGTGGTTGCACACCAGCACGCCGGCGCCATGCGAGGTGATCGCCTCGCCGTTGGTGATGCGTACGCGGTAAAAGGTATGGATCAGCAGCCAGGCCAGGAAGCGGATCAGGAATTCCGGCACCAGCGAGAAGATGTAGGCCGCCACCACCCCATTCATGATCGCGGTGGCCAGGAAGATTTGCGGAATCGTGAGCCCGGCCTTGAGCAGCCCCATCGCCACCAGCGCCGCCACCACCATGAACAGCGCGTTCATGATGTTCATGCCGGCAATGGTGCGCGAGACGTGGGCAGGATCGCAGCGGGTCTGGATCAACGCGAACAGCGGCACGATGTAGAGTCCGCCGAACACGCCGATGCCCAGGCAATCGACCAGAATACGCCAGCTGCTGCCCTGCATCAGGAAGCCGGCCACATCCACCGCCGCGGCCGGCGTGGCATAAGCCTGGCTGGCGAAGTACAGCTCCATTCCGAACAGCGACAGGCCGATCGAGCCGAACGGCACCAGGCCGATTTCCACCTTATGTCCGGACAAACGCTCGCACAGCAGCGAACCGGCGCCGATGCCGACCGAGAACACCGCCAGCAGCAGCACGAACACGCCATGGTCGCCGTGCAGGTAGTTCTTGGCGTACAGGGGGAATTGCGCCAGCATGATCGCGCCGTAGAACCAGAACCAGGAATTGCCCAGCAGCGACAGGAACACCGGCCGGTTGCGGCGCGAAAAACCGAGGTTGCGCACGGTCTCGGTCAAGGGATTCCAGTTGACCTTGAGTTCCGGCGCGGGCGCCGGCGAATGCGGGATGCCCAGGCTGGCCAGCCAGCCCAGCACGGCTAAGCCCAGCGTGACGCCGGCCACCAGTTCCAGCCCCCAGGGCTTGTGCACCACCAGCACCGCGCCCAGGATCTCGCCCAGCAGGATGCCGACGAACGTCCCCATTTCGATCAGGCCGTTGCCGCCCACCAGTTCCTCGCGTTTGAGCTGCTGCGGCAGGTAGGCGTACTTCACCGGGCCGAAAATGGTGGAATGGATGCCCATGCCGACCACCGCCGCCACCAGCAGCCATAGGTGATGCGTCATCCAGCCGTAGGCGGCGATGGCCATGATGGCAATCTCCAGCAGCTTGACGAAGCGCGCCACCCGGCCCTTTTCCAGCTTGTCGGCCAGTTGCCCGGAAGTGGCGGAAAACAGGAAGAACGGCAGGATGAACAGCCCCGGGATCAGGTTGTTGAGCAGCGCGGTGTCCATGCTGGTCCAGGACAGCGCGTCGTAGGTAAGGATGGTCAGCAGCGCGGTCTTGAAGACGTTGTCATTAAGCGCGCCGAGGAACTGGGTCCAGAAGAAAGGGGCGAAGCGCCGTTGGCCGAACAGGGAAAACTGGTTGCTCTTTTGCATGGACGGATCGGTGACGTGGATCGGATACGGCAACTGGCTGGAACTGCCGGAACGGCAGGAGCGGCGGGCGGGCAATAAAAAACCGCTCCCGGCGGGAACGGTTTGCGTGCCGGCTCAAGCCGCGGCATATGTACGCCGCGCCCTTGCCTTTTTCCGCGCCTGCCCCGGACAGGCGCAAGTATAGCGGAGCAGACGGCGCGGCCGGAACGGCCTTAGCTATTGCCTTCGCGCTCTTCCTCCTCGGCCGGCCAGTCGCGGATATAAGCCTTGAGCATCTTGTTTTCAAAGCCTTGCGCATCCAGCACCGCCTTGGCGACGTCATAGAAGGACATCACGCCCAGCACGGTGCGGGCTTCCATCACCGGGACGTAGCGCGCGTGCTTTTCCAGCATGATGCGGCGCACTTCGTTCAGGTCGGTATCGGGCGTGACGGTGATGGGTGCGTCGTTCATGTGCTTGCGCACGGTCGAGCCGCCCAGCGCGCCGCCGTTCTTGTGCAGGGTCAGCAGCACTTCGCGGAAGGTCAGCATGCCGACCAGGTCGCCGTATTCCATGACCACCAGCGAACCGATGTCTTTCTCGGCCATCGCGGTGACCGCCTCCTGAATCGGGGTTTCCGGCGTGACGGTAAACAGAATGTTGCCTTTGACCTTGAGGATTTCAGAGACTTTCATGATGTCGTCCTAAATGTATTGTGCTGTTTTGACTGTAGGCGATGGTGCCTGAAAAATCCAATTCATGCAGGCAACATGGATGCCGCACGCCTGGGGCGCAAGCGACATGGTACGGGCAAGGGCGCGGTTTCGGCAACCGCCATTCACGCTGCTTTGCAGTATTTCGCCAAATCACGCCGCCGCACGCGCGCGCATTGAATAACGCGCACGCGCTGACTAAGCTGAAAGCGTCAGCACTTTGGGAGAAGAGTGTGTCCACCGCACTGCCCGACCGGAAATACGCCAGCTTCAGCGAGTTCTACCCGACATACCTGAGCGAACACTCGCATCGCATCAACCGCCAGTTGCACTTCCTGGGCTCGACGCTGGCTCTGCTGAGCTTGATGATGTTGCTGATCACCCATCTGTGGTGGTGGCTGCCGGTCGCCCTGCTATGCGGCTATGGCTTTGCCTGGATCGGCCATTTCATGGTCGAGAAGAACCAGCCCGCGACCTTCCGCCATCCGCTGTATTCCTTCATGGGTGACTGGGTGATGTACTGGCAGATGCTGACCGGCCAGATCTCGTTCTGAATCCGAAGCGCGTCGGGCCTCAGCGCTCCCACATGCGGCGGCGTTCTTCCAGCGGCACCGTCGCATAGGGCATGGCAGCCACCGCGGCCGCCACCTGCTGCCCAGCCGTTTCTTGCGCACCGCAATACTCTTCCAGCGACTGTTCCAGCACGGCGTCAATGGCCGCCTCCACGCGCGTCACCAGGATCCCCTCCTCGCCCGCCTGGGCCAGCACCGCCGGATCGAACACGAACAACCGGTACACCTGGGCCAGCTTCACCGTGGACGGATTGACCACCAGCGTCCAGCGGTCCATATCGTCGGTGATGCGGCGGTTCCAGGCCGCCTTGCGCGAGGTCTCGGGCTTGACCGAGGCCACCCAGCCGGCCTCGCCCATCTTGCCCAGCAACTGCTGCAGTTCCCCCAGGCCCAGTCGGGTGGCGCGCCGCACCTCGTCCATGCCGACCACTGCCGATTCCACGCCGGCGCGCGCCGCGTGCAGGAATTTCAACACCTTGACCGCATCGATGAACTCCGCCCCCGGCGACGAGACGTGCCACCAGCGCTCATAACGCACCACCGGCAGCGCCGCCGTCAGCAGCGCGCCCATCAGCGTGATCATCCACATCATGTAGATCCACACCAGGAAGATCGGCAGCACCGCCACCGTTCCATACACCATGGTGTAGGTCGGGAACTTGAGGATATAGACCGCGAACAGCCGCTTGGAGATTTCCACGCCGATGCCCGCCAGCACGCCGCCGGCCAGCGCGTCGCGCCAGTCCACGGTCTGGTTGGGCACGGTGCTGTAGAGCAGCGTGTAGGCCAGCGTGGAGAGCATCAGCGAGATCAGCGTGTAGAAGCTCGCCCCCAGCCAGGGCAGACTCTTGACCGCGCCGCCGGTGGCGGTGGACAGATAAGAGGTGACGCTGATCGAGACCCCGATCAAGAGCGGCCCCAGCGTGATGATGGCCCAGTACACCAGCACCCGCTGCACCAGCGGACGCGACTTCTTCACGCGCCAGATCTGGTTGAACACACTCTCGATGGTGGACATGGTCAGCACCGAGGTCAGGATCAGCGCCACCCCGCCCACGGCGGAAATGCGCGCCGACTTGGAGGCGAACTGGTTGAGATAGCCGAGGATGGTGTTGGCCACGCCCTTGGGCATCAGGTTCTCGACGAAATAGGCTTCCAGCGAGGCGCGGAAGGTCGAAAACAGCGGGAAGGCGGTAAACAGCGCCAGTGCGATGGTCAGCATCGGCACCAGCGACAGGATGGTGGTGAAGGTCAGGCTACCGGCCACTTGCGGCAGGCGATCCTCGCCCAGCCGCCGCACGGCGAAGCGGAACAGATCGCGCAACTGCTGACGGGTCAAGCCACGCATACGGGAAAGGGAAAAACGCAAAGTTGACATCGTTTCTACATCGGACGGACACAGCGCGGGAAAACCGCTCCCGCTTCATCAAGGTTCCTGCAGCTTGCTTCTGCCCTCCTTCCGGCGGCCCGAAAAAATGCTGCAGCGCCTGCTCGCGGGCGGCAACCGCCGACCCGCCCGGCAAGGCCGGAACTGTGGCGATTATCGCCCAAGCTGACGACAAAACCCAGAAAACCGCTCGCTTTTAAGAAAGTTTCTTCATTTGATCGAGGTATTTTTTCACGAAAAAAGCATTTGCTTGGCGCTTTTCCCGGTGTAGCGTCACAAAAAAACGGAAATATAATAAGTTGCATGAACACTGCATTCTCTTCCCCCGCTTCCGCCCCGAACACCACCATCCTGGTGCTGTATTACTCGCGCCATGGCGCCACCCGCAAGCTGGCCGAGCTGATCGCCCAAGGCGTGGAAAGCGTGCCGGGCTGCGACGCCCGCCTGCGCACGGTGCCGGCGGTGTCGACGGTGGCCGAGGCGGTGGAGCCGGATGTGCCCGTCAGCGGTGCGCCCTACGTGGAAGCCGCCGACCTGGAAGATTGCCACGGCCTGGCCCTGGGCTCGCCGACGCGTTTCGGCAACATGGCCTCGGCCATGAAATACTTCTGGGACGGCACCGCGCCGCAATGGCTGTCGGGCGCGCTGGCGGGCAAGCCGGCCTGCGTGTTCACCTCGACCGGCAGCATGCACGGCGGCCAGGAATCGACCCTGCTGTCGATGATGCTCCCCCTGCTGCATCATGGCATGCTGCTGCTCGGCCTGCCCTACACGCATCCTGAACTGATGAATACAAACAGTGGCGGCACCCCTTACGGCGCCAGTCACTGGGCGGGCGTCAACGGCAACCAGCCGCTGTCGGACGACTCGCGGACCCTGGCCATCGCACTGGGCAAAAGGCTGGCAGAAACCGCCAGACAATTACGGAGACCATCATGAACAGCCGCGCACGCTATTTCCATCTGGGCGCCATCGCCAGCCTGATTGCCCTGATCCTGCTATGCCTGGCGTGGGAATTGTCGCTGGCGCCGCTGCGTCCGGGCGGCTCGTGGATGGTGCTCAAGGTGGTGCCGCTGCTGCTGCCGCTGCGCGGCGTGCTCAAGCGCGACGTCTATACCATGCAGTGGTCGTCCATGCTGATCCTGGTGTACCTGGCCGAAGGCCTGGTGCGCGCCACCAGCGACGCCTCGCATGTCTCGGTGCTGCTGGGCTGGGGCGAGGTCGCGCTGACCTGCGCCTACTTCATGTGCGCCCTGCTCTACCTGCATCCGTTCAAGAAGGCCGCCAAGGAAATCGCCCGCCAGGCGATCCAGAAGGCTTCGCAGTAATCCCGCCCGCATCCCCTTGCGCGCGCCGCTGGCCGGCGCGTGCAACACGCATCCACGCCCATGACCGAATTCCTGCAAGCCTGCCGCGCCGCCATCGGCGCCGCGCATGTCCTCACCGAGCCCGGCGATACCGCCGGCTACCTGACCGACCAGCGTGGCCGCTTCACCGGCCGCGCGATCGCCGTGCTGCGTCCGGCCGACACCGCCGAGGTCGCGGCCATCGTCAAGCTGTGCGCGCACTACCGCGTGCCGCTGGTGCCGCAAGGCGGCAACACCGGCCTGGTGCTGGGCAGCGTGCCCGACCAGCAGGGCAATGCCGCGGTGCTGTCGCTGCGCCGGCTGAACCGCGTGCGTGCGGTCGATCCGGTCAACAATACGCTGACCGTGGAAGCCGGCTGCATCCTGCAGACCATCCAGCAGGAAGCCGCCGCCGCCGGCCGCCTGTTCCCGCTGTCGCTGGCGGCCGAAGGCAGCTGCACCATCGGCGGCAACCTGTCCACCAACGCCGGCGGCACCGGCGTGCTGCGCTACGGGAATACCCGCGAGCTGTGCCTGGGGCTGGAAGTGGTGACGGCCCAGGGCGAGGTGATGAGCAGCCTCAAGGGCCTGCGCAAGGACAACACCGGCTACGACCTGCGCGATCTCTTCATCGGCGCCGAAGGCACGCTGGGCGTGATCACGGCGGCGGTGCTCAAACTCTTCCCGCAGCCGCGCGCGCAGGTCACCGCGCTGGCCGCGCTGAAGACGCCGGCCCATGCGCTGCAATTGCTGAGCCTGGCGCAGGCGCGTTGCGGCGCGGCGCTGACCGGCTTCGAGCTGATGTCGGACTTCTGCCTGCAACTGGTGTGCAAGCACTTCGCCGACCAGCGCCTGCCCTTTGCCGAACGCCACGCGCAATACGTGCTGCTGGAAATCTCGGACAGCGAATCGGAAGAACACGCCCGCACCCTGTTCGAAGCCCTGATCGGCGATGCGCTGGAGCAACAGCTGATCGACGACGCCGTGATTGCTTCATCGATCGCCCAATCGAAATCGCTGTGGCAACTGCGCGAGAACATTTCCATGGCCCAGGCCCACGAAGGCAAAAACATCAAGCACGACATCTCGGTGCCGATCTCGCGCATCGCCGAATTCATCGAAGTCACCGACAAGCTGGTGCAACAGGCTTCGCCGGGCTGCCGCATGGTCACCTTCGGCCATCTCGGCGACGGCAACCTGCATTACAACGTGTCGCCGCCGGAAGGCGTGGCCGACACCGCCTTCATCGAGCAGCAGCACGCCATCAACCTGGTGGTGCACGACAGCGTCGATCGCTTCGGCGGCTCGATCTCGGCCGAGCATGGCCTGGGGGCGTTAAAGCGCGAGGAAATCACACGTTATAAGTCGCCGGTGGAGCTGGGCCTGATGCGCGCCATTAAACTCGCGCTGGATCCGCATCACCTGATGAATCCGGGCAAGGTCTTGTGACCCGCCAGCCGGCGCCAGACCGGCCGGCCCCCATCGCTTGCGGCAGGGAGAACAGGCGTGCGCCGGCAACGGCGCGCTGGTTATCCACTCCTGCGCGAGACTTCCCTTGCCTCATCGTCCTTCCCTACGCCGCCTGCCCGCGGCGCTCTGCCTTTTGCTTCAATGCGCGGCGCCGCCGGCAGCGGCCGCCATCTACCAATGCATGGAAAACGGCATCGCTACCTATAGCGACCAGATCTGCACCGACGCCCGCCCCTTCGCGCCGGCGCCGCTGCCGACCATCCCTGCACTGACACCATCCAGCCCGGGCATCTTCGGCAAGCCGGCCGCCGACAAACGCGCTACCGGCAGAGGGCAAGCGCCGCATGCCGAATCCGCGCGAAAGAAGAAATGCGACAAACTGGCCTTGCAGCGCCGCTGGGCCACGGAAGATCTGCAAGCGGCGCGCGCCCTGCCGCAGTGGCCGCATCACAACAACAAGGCCGACCTCGCCCAGCGCAAGCTGCGCCGCCTGGACGAGCAGCATCGCCAGGAATGCGCCGCCCCGCTCTGAGCAGGAGTGCCGGGCACGATCGGCGCGGACAATAAAAAGGGGCGGATGCCATCCAGGCCATCCGCCCCAACCTCCCCCTCAGGAGCCTGCTGGAACCGCTTCCCCTGGAAGCGGTTCACGATTCTTTCATGTCTCAACCCAGCCGCACGCGCTCCGGCGTGACATCGATCACGCGCGACGATGCCGGCGCCGACAATGCACGCTCGCCGCGCAGGTTGAACACGCTGACCAGATCGGTCAGCTTGCCGGCCTGATCCTGCAGCGACTGCGCGGCGGCGGCGGCCTGTTCCACGAGCGCCGCGTTCTGCTGCGTGTTCTCGTCCATCTGGGTGATGGCGCGGTTGACTTCCTCGATGCCGCGGCTCTGCTCCTGGCTGGCGGCGGTGATCTCGGCCATCACATCGGTCACGCGGCGCACGCTGGCCACCACCTCGTCCATGGTCTCGCCGGCCTTGCCCACCAGCTGGCTGCCGGCGCCGACCTTCTCCACCGAGTCGTCGATGAGTTCCTTGATTTCCTTGGCGGCCGCGGCCGAGCGCTGGGCCAGCGAGCGCACTTCGGAAGCGACCACGGCAAAGCCGCGGCCCTGTTCGCCGGCGCGGGCCGCTTCCACCGCGGCGTTCAGCGCCAGGATGTTGGTCTGGAACGCGATGCCATCGATCACGCTGATGATGTCCACGATCTTGCGCGAGGAATCGTTGATCGACGCCATGGTCTCCACCACCTGGCTGACCACCGCACCGCCCTGCTCCGCCACCTGCGAGGCCGAAGCCGCCAACTGGTTGGCCTGGCGCGCGTTGTCGGCGTTCTGTTTGACGGTGGAAGTCAGTTCTTCCATCGCCGAGGCGGTTTCTTCCAGGGCGCCGGCCTGCTGCTCGGTGCGGCCCGACAGATCGAGGTTGCCGTTGGCGATTTCCGACGAAGCGGTATTGATGGTCTCGGTGCCGATGCGCACGTTGCTGACGATATTGCGCAGGCTGGAATTCATGTCTTGCAAGGCTTCCAGCAATTGGCCCGTCTCATCCTTGCTCTTGATCGTGATGTCCGAGCTCAGGTCGCCCTGCGCCACCTGACGCGATACCTTCACCGCGGTGTTGAGCGGACGCGTGATGCCCACCGTCAGCACCCAGGCACAGGAGATGCCGAAAACCAGCACCAGCGCTTCCAGCGTGCCCAGCATCACTACGCTCTGGTTGGCGATGCGTTCGTTGCGCGAAGCCAGTTCATCCAGCGTCTTGCGCTGCATGTTCATCAGCGCTTCCACGCCTTCCTGATAAGCCTTGGCGGCCGGCAGGTATTCCTTTTCCAGGGTGCTCCTGATCAACTCCGGGTCCGGATTGTCCTTCGCCTTTTCCTTGTAGATCACGTCGCGCGTGGTCAGGTATTGCTTGCGCAGCGTGCCGGTGATCTTGGTCAGAAGCTGCTTTTCCTCCTCGCTTTCCAGCAGTGCTTCCACCTTCTTTTGCAGGTCGGTCGAGATGCGGGTGGATTCGTCGGTTTCCGGCTTGAAGAAGGCCGACAGCGACGGGTCGGTGCTCTTGGCCACGGCGGTGGCGCGGCGGATGCCGGCATAGGTCAGGCGATACCAATCGGAGATGTAGCGCTCCTTGGCGATGGGCTTGTCCATCATCTGCTGGGTACCCTGCGCCAGCGTCTGCAGGCGCCACACGCCGATGCCGGTTATCAGCACCGACAGGCCCAGAATCACGGTGAACCCCAGGGCCAGCCGCTTGCCGATTTTCATATTGCCAATGATGCTCATCATCCCACTCCCATCTTCACCGGTCGCTGCCGGCGTTCTTGATCCTGATCACGCCCGCACGTCGACGGGCTCCCCCCAGCCCGCCTGAATGCGGGCTCCCAGGATCATCTTTGCACCAAGCCCATCCGGCCGATCTCATGAATAACCGGCCCGGCAACGGCCAATTTATTGGATGGAAGAGGCATCGGGGCACGCCGGTGTGCGGTTTTTCAGACGAAGAATCGGGATAGGGGCGGCCAGAACCTGGCCGATCCCCTCCCACACCACCCGGCGTGCGGGTCCGCACCGGGCGGTTCGAGTCGTTGAGGTCAACAGAGCCGAGGTACCCCAAGCCGGTCGAAGTAGGC
>WNDX01000115.1 GCA_009914615.1 Herbaspirillum frisingense | reverse complement strand
GCCTACTTCGACCGGCTTGGGGTACCTCGGCTCTGTTGACCTCAACGACTCGAACCGCCCGGTGCGGACCCGCACGCCGGGTGGTGTGGGAGGGGATCGGCCAGGTTCTGGCCGCCCCTATCCCGATGCGCGCCCGGGGGCATGCAGGCAAGAGGAGGGGAGCAGATATTGCAGAGTCCGCGCGGGAGCGCGCCGCGTGCGATCGCGCTTCACCGCCGGGAATGTTTTCCGCGTCCGGAAGAGGTTAAAGCCAGGATGAAGAGTGTTGTAAATCTCTCCGAACTTTTTTGAAAAAGCTTGACTCCTACAGGTGGTTGAACTGTTCCTTCAACCTCCCTCTTGATAGGGAACTTGCCCGCGGTTTACTGGCTGCGGGCTTTTTTTATTCCGACCACATGCACGCGGCCGCGCGCATGTGGTCCTGCCAGACAGGCCGGCTCATTTTGCCGCGTGCGCTTTGGTGACCGCGATCATGGCGCCGAACGCCGGTCCCATGTTGGCTTCCAGCGTGGGGTACATGCGCGAGATGCTGCCATCGAGATAGAGCGCGTCGGTGCACTTGATGTCGTCGCGCAGGAATTTCGCGAAGTCATAGAAGCTGATCGGATTGCGCGCGATCGCCAGCGACACCATGCCGGCCGCGTCCAGGCACACCGCATTGCGCACCACCGCGTTGATCGATTCCGGATCGAAGCGCGGATTGATCTTGCCCTCCACGATCATCAGCGGCCCCGACTGCGTGGCATAGCGCGCCACCGTATTCCACAGGCCGGCCTCGGCCGCATAATCCGACGTTTCCACGATATACGCCTGGCGCTCGCCGAGCACGAACACGCCATTGGGCTGCAGGTAGAAATTGCCGTAGGCGTTTTTGCGGGTGTTGAGCTTGCGCAGCAGGCTGCCGTTTTCCACGTACAGGCCGAGCGGCTGCAATTGCTTGTCGTAGATGCCGGCATTGGTGGCGCACAGCATTTCCTGTCCCTGTGCGCGCAGCATGGCGTCGAGTCGCGTGAAGGTGCCCAGCGGCGTGCCGGCGGCATCCTTCCAATAGGTACGGATGGTGTCGGTGCGCGGATCGGCGCGGCAGACGTTGATGAAGACCTGGCGATACTGGTATTGCTTCAGTTCGGCGGCCCGGACCGGCAGGCCGCAGGCGAGGGCGGCGGCGAGCAGGGCGCCGGCGAGCGCGCGCGAACGGCGGAGGATGCGAAATCGGTTCAAGGGCATCGGGAGCGTGTCTTGTTCTGCGGGAGCGCCGGCGCGGCGGCGAGTCGTCGCATCGGCGGGCGCCCATTGTAAAGGGTGGCGGGCGCGGCTTGCCACCTGAAAACGCGGGGCGCCCGCAAAGCGCCGTGCGGTGGGCGTTCGCATCGGACGGGAACGGAGCCGCGATGGTGCAGTGCGAAGCAGCAGCAAATTTTTAAAACGAAAGAAAAACGGCACAAAATGTGTGTGAAATCAAATTTGGCAGCGCAAAAATGACGAGGTATGCCGAATTCTCAAAAAAAAGTTGTCGTATATGACGGTGGTGTTACACTCTGCCCCCATGCCCCGGCCGGACTCGAAAACAATCGGGGCCAGAGAACCGGAGCCCAACGTGCGCCGGGCTTTTCGCCCTGTTCCGGCGTTCTTTGAAACGAATACATCATGGAGGAAACGTCAATGAAATCCGCAACCCGTCTGACCAAGATCGCCCTCGCCGCTGCCGCAGTCGCCGCCTTCGCTGGCGCCGCGCAAGCCGAAACCGTCAAGATCGCGATCGCCGGCCCGATGACCGGCGCCGTCGCCCAGTATGGCGACATGGTCAAGGCCGGTGCGCTGACCGCCGTGGAACAGATCAACGCCGCCGGCGGCGCCAATGGCAACAAGCTGGAAGTCGTGCTGATGGACGACGCCTGTGAACCGAAGCAAGCCGTGGCCGTTGCCAACAAGATCGTCAGCCAGGGCATCAAGTACGTGATCGGTCACGTGTGCTCGGGTTCGACCATTCCGGCCTCCGACATCTATGAAAACGAAGGCGTGGTGATGATCACTCCGTCGGCGACCGCCCCGCAGCTGACCGAAGCCAAGCCGCACAAGTACATCTTCCGCACCATCGGCCGCGACGACCAGCAAGGTCCCGCCGCTGCGCGCTACGTGATCGAAAAGCTGAAGCCGAAGAAGGTTGCCGTGCTGCACGACAAGCAATCCTACGGCCAGGGCGTGGCGACCTCGGTGAAGTCCGCGCTGGACGCCGCCAAGGTGCCGGTCGTGCTGTTTGAAGGCATCAACGCCGGCGACAGCGACTATTCCGCCATCGTCACCAAGCTGAAGTCGCAAGGCGTGGACTTCGTGTACTTCGGCGGCTACCACCCGGAAATGGGCCTGATCATGCGCCAGGCGCGCGAGCAGGGCGTCAAGGCCGTGTTCATGGGTCCTGAAGGCGTGGGCAACAAGGACATCACCGCCATCGCCGGCCCCGCGTCGGAAGGCATGCTGGTGACCCTGCCGGCCGACTTCGCCGCCGATCCGGCCAATGCCGCCCTGGTGAAGGCCTTCGCCGCGCAGAAGCGTGATCCGAACGGCCCGTTCCAGATGCCTGCCTACTCGGGCGTGAAGATCATCGCCGACGCCATTGCCGGCGCCAAGTCCACCGATCCGGACAAGGTGGCCGCCTACATCCACGCCAACAGCTTCAAGACCCCGATCGGCAACGTGGAATACGACAAGAAGGGCGACCTGAAGTCCTTCAAGTTCGTGGTCTTCACCTGGCACAAGGATGCTTCCAAGACCGAAGCCAAGTAATGCGCGCCGACTCGTTGGCGTGACCGTCTGACTTGACGTCAAACCGCGAAATGCCCCATTGCTGTATGAGTGGGGCATTTCCACATCTGGTAGTCCCCTCTTATGAATGAATTGCTCCCACAACTGACCCAGCAGCTCGTCAACGGGCTTTCGCTGGGCGCGATCTACGCGCTGATCGCCATCGGCTACACGATGGTCTACGGGATCATCGGCATGATCAACTTCGCCCACGGCGAGATCTACATGATCGCGTCCTACGTCGGCCTGGTGACGCTGACGGCGATCGGCGTGCAATCGGGTTATCCCTTGCCGCTGCTCCTGGGCGGCGCGCTGATCGTCTCGGTGCTGGTCACGGGCCTCTATGGCTGGACCGTCGAGCGCGTGGCGTATCGCCCGTTGCGCGGTGGCCCGCGCCTGGTGCCGCTGATCTCGGCCATCGGCATGTCCATCTTCCTGCAGAACTATGTGCAGATCGGCCAGGGGGCGCGCGACATGTCGGTGCCGGTGCTGATCTCCGGCGCGCTGGAATTCCAGATGGGCAGCGACTTCACCGTCACCGTGCCGTATTCGCGCATGGTGATCGTCGGCGTCACGCTGCTGCTGATGATCGCGCTGACCCTGTTCATCGCCCGTTCGCGCATGGGCCGTGCCTGCCGCGCCTGCGCCGAGGACATGGGCATGGCCAATCTGCTGGGCATCGACACCAACCGCGTGATTTCCTTCACCTTCGTGCTGGGCGCGATGCTGGCGGCGGTGGGCGGCGTGCTCATCGCGCTGACCATCGGCAAGCTCAATCCCTACATCGGCTTCATCGCCGGCATCAAGGCCTTCACGGCGGCGGTGCTGGGCGGCATCGGCAGCATCCCCGGCGCCATGCTGGGCGGCGTGCTGCTGGGCCTGGCCGAGACCTTCGCCTCGGGTTATCTGCCTTCGGAGTACAAGGACGTGGTGTCCTTCGGCCTCCTGGTGCTGATCCTGCTGTTCCGTCCCACGGGCCTGCTGGGCAAGCCGGATATCGAGAAGGTTTGAGCGCATCGCGCGAGACGGATTAAGACATATTCAAGGAGGCGTGATGCCTGAGACTTTCAAGAATGCCGTGGCGGCGGCGCTGGTGACCGCCGTACTGACCATACCGCTGCTGGGCATGCAGTTGCAGCTCGAAGGCTACCGGGTGGTGCTCAACACCCACTGGACCCCGGTGCTGGTGGCGGTGGCCGCTGTGTTCCTGTTCCAGTTGGCCAAGCCGGCGCTGTCGCGCGGCACGGCCGGGATCAAGATGCCGGCGCTGCCGCGCATGCAGCCCGGCCAGCAGCGCGTGGCCGTGTTGCTGCTGCTGGCGGTGGCGCTGGTGTGGCCGTTCTTCGGTTCGCGCGGCTACGTGGACGTGATGACCCTCGCGCTGATCTACGTGGTGCTGGGCCTGGGCCTGAACATCGTGGTCGGCTTCGCCGGCCTGCTGGATCTGGGCTACGTGGGCTTCTACGCGGTCGGCGCCTATACCTATGCGCTGTTGAACCAGTACTTCGGCCTGAGCTTCTGGGAATGCGTGCCGCTGGCGGCCGCGGCCTCGGCGTCGTTCGGCTTCCTGCTCGGCTTCCCGGTGCTGCGCCTGCGCGGCGACTACCTGGCCATCGTGACGCTGGGCTTCGGTGAAATCATCCGCCTGCTGCTCAACAACATGACCAGCATCACCGGCGGCCCGGACGGCGTCTCCGGCATTCCCAAGCCGACCGTGTTCGGCCTGGTGATGGCGCGCAATCCGATCACCGAGGGCGGCACCACCTTCCACCAGTTGTTCGGCCTGAGCTACCAGGGCGGCCACATGGTCATCTTCCTGTATTTCCTGGCGCTGCTGATGGTGCTGTTCACCTACTTCGTCACCAGCCGCCTGCTGCGCATGCCCATGGGCCGCGCCTGGGAAGCGCTGCGCGAGGACGAGATCGCCTGCCGCTCGCTGGGCATCAATCCGACCAAGGTCAAGCTGTCGGCCTTCACGCTGGGCGCCGCCTTCGCCGGCCTGGCCGGTTCCTTCTTCGCCGCCCGCCAGGGCCTGGTGACGCCGGAATCCTTCACCTTCATCGAATCGGCGCTGATCCTGGCCATCGTGGTGCTGGGCGGCATGGGTTCGCAGCTGGGCGTGATCCTGGCCGCCATTCTGCTGACCGTGCTGCCGGAAGTGGCGCGCAGCTTTGCCGAGTACCGCATGCTGATCTTCGGTCTGGTGATGGTGCTGATGATGATGTGGCGTCCGCAAGGATTGCTGCCCGCCACCCGTCCGCATGTGGAGCTGCCGCAATGAATCAATCCGTGAAAACCATGCTCGACGTTTCGGGCCTGTCGATGCGCTTCGGCGGCCTGCTGGCGGTGGACGGCGTCTCGCTGTCGGTCCATGAGGGCGAAGTGTTCGCCATCATCGGCCCCAACGGCGCCGGCAAGACCACCGTCTTCAACTGCATCAGCGGCTTCTACCAGCCCACCTCGGGCGACATCGCGCTGGACGGCGTATCGATCGCGCGCCAGCCCAGCCACGAGGTGGCGCAGCACGGCCTGGTGCGCACCTTCCAGAACATCCGCCTGTTCAAGTCGATGACGGTGGTGGAAAACCTGCTGGTGGCGCAGCACCACCAGGTCAACACCAACCTGCTGTCGGGCCTGCTGAAAACGCCGGGCTACCGCCGTTCCGAGAAGGAGGCGCTGCAGCGCGCCGCCTACTGGCTGGATCAACTGGGCCTGACCGCGCTGGCCAACCGCGAGGCCGGCACGCTGTCCTACGGCCTGCAGCGCCGCGTCGAGATCGCGCGCTGCATGATCACCAAGCCGCGCCTGCTGCTGCTGGACGAGCCGGCCGCCGGCCTGAACCCGCAGGAGAAGCAGGAGCTGGCGCAACTGATCGACCGCCTGCGCCGCGAACACGGCGTGGCGGTGCTGCTGATCGAACACGACATGAGCCTGATCATGGGCATCTCCGACCGCATCCTGGTGATGGAGCACGGCAAGCCCATCGTCACCGGCACGCCGGAACAGGTGCGCAGCGACGAGCGCGTGATCAAGGCTTACCTGGGAGAAGAATGATGCTGCAGTTTGACAAGGTGCATACCCAATACGGCGCCATCGAGGCGCTGCACGGCGTGTCCCTGAACGTGGAAAAGGGCGAGATCGTCACCCTGATCGGCGCCAACGGCGCTGGCAAGACCACGCTGCTGATGACGCTGTGCGGCCGTCCGCGCGCGTCCAGCGGCCGGGTCCTGTTCGAGGGCCGCGACATCACCCAATTGCCCACCCATGACATCATGCGCAAGGGCCTGGCGATCTCGCCCGAAGGCCGTCGCGTGTTCCCCAGCCTGACCGTGCTGGAGAACCTGAAGATGGGTGCCTTCTTCTCCAGCAACGACGAGATCGAGCAGGGCATCGCCTATGTGTTCGGCCTGTTCCCGCGGCTGAAGGAACGCGCGGCGCAGCGCGCCGGCACCATGTCCGGCGGTGAGCAGCAGATGCTGGCCATCGGCCGCGCGCTGATGAGCAAGCCGCGCCTGCTGCTGCTGGACGAGCCGACGCTGGGCCTGGCGCCGCTGGTGATCGCGCAGATCTTCGAGATCATCCGCACCATCCGCGACAGCGGCGTGACGGTGTTCCTGGTGGAGCAGAACGCCAACAAGGCGCTCGGCGTGGCCGACCGCGGTTATGTGCTGGAGAACGGCCATGTGGTCATGTCCGACACCGGCGCCAACCTGCTGGCCAACAGCGACGTGCGCAAGGCTTACCTCGGCCACGGTTGAGGGAAGCGGGCCCGTACCGCGCCATGCGGTGCCGCAAGAAAAGCGCATCTCCGGATGCGCTTTTTTCGTTTGCGCGCCTGCCGCATACAGGCGCTTTCGCCGCCGTGGCTGACCT
The DNA here is from genome assembly GCA_009914615.1 of Herbaspirillum frisingense. Classification (GTDB taxonomy): domain Bacteria; phylum Pseudomonadota; class Gammaproteobacteria; order Burkholderiales; family Burkholderiaceae_D; genus Herbaspirillum; species Herbaspirillum frisingense_B. The sequence goes on along the minus strand of WNDX01000115.1, from coordinate 8,361 downwards.
TATCTGATGGCATTTTTTCGCGGTAAGTGACATCGGGGTTTGTTTCGGGCTATGCTCGTTACTTCACTGCAAAAAGGATGAAAATGATTTCGTGGCGCTTGAGAAAGATCTGCATGGGAACCGCGCTGCTGGCTTCCGTGCTGGGTTTTTCCGCCGCAGCGCATGCCGACCGCCTGGCCGACATCAAGGCGCGCGGCTCACTGGTCTGTGCCACGCTCGCCAACAACGAGCCGTTGGGTTTTCCTGATCCGCAGTCCGGCCAGGTGGCCGGCTTCGACGTGGACATGTGCGCCGCCATCGCGCGCGAACTGGGCGTGAAGATGGAGCAGAAGAGCGTGACGGTGGAAGGGCGCATCCCGGCCCTGATGCAAGGCCAGGTGGATCTGGTGTCGGCCGCGCTGGGCTACACCCGCGAACGCGCGCGCCAGATCGACTTCACCGCCTCGCATTACCAGAATCCGATCAAGCTGATCGTGCAGTCCGACTCCGGTTTCAACCTGATGAGCGACCTCGCGGACAAGCGCATCAGCGCCAACCGCAACTCGACGCCCGAACAGGCCACACGCCGTCTGTTGCCCAAGGCCACGCTGGTGACCTTCACCGATACCCCGGCGGCCTTCCTGGCGCTGGCGCAGGGCAAGGTCGAGGCGCTGGCGCTGTCGATGCCGTCGGGCATCCGTTTCGTCAATGAGTCGGCGGGGCGTTTCCGCTTCGTCGAAGGCGCGCTGGCGTGGGAGCCGACCGCGCTGGGCGTGAAGAAGGGCGAGAGCGGCTTGCTGGCCGCGGTCGATCATGCGTTGGCCACGCTGGAGCAGGCCGGCGAGATCGATGCGCTGTGGGCCAAGTGGTTCGGCCCCAAGACCAAGTTCAACATTCCGCGCGACAAGAAACTGACGCCGATCGCGACCTTCCGTTGAACACCGGCAAGCTTGCGGCATGAAAAAAGCGATCCCTCGGGATCGCTTTTTTGTTGGCGCCGCGCGAATTCATTCCTGTGCATTTCCCGCTGCCGCCAATGCTGTCAATGCCGCCTGGGCCGCCGCTTCATCGAACACGTCGGCGCTCGGCTGGCGATAGACCTGCGGCGAGGCGCCCAGGCGTACCGACAGCTCCTGCGCCAGCGCCAGCAGTTTGCCGCGCAGCACCTCGCTGGCGGCCGGGTCGAAGCGCAGCGTCAGCCCGAAGATGGTCATCGCCCCCACCAGCGCATTGCCGGCGCCGAACACCGGCACCGACATGGAAGAGGAGAGCGGGTTGTTGATTCCCACCGAGATGCAGACATAGCGCCCGCCCGAGCGCGCCGCATTGCCTGGCACGGAGAAGAAGCGCAGCACCTGCGCGCTGGAGGTCTGGTCGATGGCGAACAGCGATCCGGCCTTGACGGTGGCCTTCACCGACTCCGGCGATTCGACCGCATACAGGCACAGGCGCTGGTCTTGCTGGCGGATATAGAAGGCCGTGCTTTCGCCGGTTTCGCGCACCAGCTTTTCCAGCGTGGGCACGATGAAGTCGGCATAGTCGAAGCTGGCCTCGAAGGCCTTGCCCAGTTGATAGGCGCGCGGGCCCAACTGATAGGAACTGTCGGCACGCTGCACCACATAGCCTTCCTTGATGAAGGACATCATGTAGCGATGGATCACGCTCTTGAACAGGCCGGTGCGTTCTTCCAGCTCGGTCAGGCCGAATGGTTCGGGGGCGTCGATGAAGGCGCTCAGGATGGCCAGGCTGCGCTCGGCGCCGAGAACGGTGCGGTCGGGCGCCGTGTCTTTTTCCTTCTTTGCCGCCTCTTTCTCTTTTTTCATAAATCGATTTCGAATTTTCGGAATGGGGCGAGCGTATCACCTTTTCCGGGATTGGCGCGCTGCACCAAAAAATAACTATTTACCGTATTTTCCGCACCCGGAACGGGATTCCGGCGCATCTTCCAACAGTTTTTGCACCGCCGCGATGCGTTTCCTAAGTGACTGAAAAATAAGGATAAATTACGCTTGTTCAAAAATCATAATGAAATTATGATTTATTCCATCGATGTTCGTTGTTCAACCTGGGAAAGGATAGAAAATGACTTTGGGGCGCTTCAACAAGACCTGTATGGCAATCGCGGCCGCGGCCGTCTCGCTGCTTGTCTCCACCGCGGCGCATGCCGACCGCCTGGCCGACATCAAGGCGCGCGGCTCGCTGATCTGCGCCACGCTGACCAGCAGCGAACCGCTCGGCTATCCCGACCCGGCCACCCGCCAGGTGGTGGGCTTCGACGTCGATATGTGCGGCGCCGTGGCCAAGCAGCTGGGCGTGAAGCTGGAACACAAGGGCGTGTCGGTGGAAGCGCGCATCCCCGAGCTGACGCTGGGTCGCGTGGATCTGGTGGTGGCCGCGCTGGGCTATACCAAGGAGCGCGCGCAGCAGATCGATTTCACCTCGGCCCACTACCAGACGCCGATCAAGCTGATCGCCCACAGCGGCGCCGGCTTCAACAAGGTGGAAGACCTGGCCGAAAAGCGCATCAGCGCCAACAAGGGGTCCACCCCCGAACTATATGCGCGCCGCATGCTGCCCAAGGCCACCATCCTGACCTTCCAGGACACCCCGGCGGCCTTCCTGGCGCTGGCGCAGAACAAGGTGCAGGGCCTGGCGCTGTCGCAGCCGTCGGGCATCCGCTTCGTCAATGAATCGGAGGGCAAGTACAAGTTCCTGGATGGCGCACTGGCCTGGGAACCGACCGCGATGGGCGTGAAGAAGGGCGAGCCGACGCTGCTGGCGGCGGTCAACGATGCGCTCGACAAGCTGGAAAAATCGGGCGAGACCGATGCCCTGTGGACCAAGTGGTTCGGCCCGAACACCAGGTTCAACATCCCGCGCGAGAAGAAGTTGACGCCGATCTCCGCCTTCCAGTAAGCCTCCTTGCCTGAACCATCGTCCGGGCCGGCCCATTGCCGTCCCGGGCGCAACCGGTTTCGCCATTGTCCGCGGCGCAGGCGTCGCGGGAAGCCTTAGCAAGAAAGCGACCACATGCTCAATCTCGATTTCAGCGCGGTGCTGCAGGGGCAGTATCTCGACTGGCTCATCGGCGGCGCGTTCACCACGCTGTGGCTGTTCGCCGCGGCCTGGGTCTGCGCCTTCGTCCTGGCCGTGATCCTGGTGCCCCTGCGCGCGCTGGCGCTGCCGCCGCTGGAGTGGCTCATCGCCGGCTACGTCAACTATCACCGCAACGTGCCGGGCCTGGTGCAGATCTTCGTCTGGTATTTCGGCATTCCGGAACTGCTGCCCGCGTTCATCACCGGTTTCATCAACGATCACAACGGCGAATTCATCTTCGCGCTGATCGCGCTCTCGCTCAATTCCGCCGCTTACATGTCGGAGGACCTGCGCAGCGGCCTGCGCTCGGTGGCCGCCACGCAGATGGAAGCGGCACGCGCGCTGGGCTTGTCCTACGTGCAGTCGATGCGCGACGTGCTGCTGCCGCAGGCGATCCGCATCTCGGTGCCGCCGCTGGTCAACCAGTCGCTGTCGCTGTTCAAGTCCACCAGCCTGGCGATGGCCATCGGCGTGGCCGAGATGACCTATGCCAGCCGCCAGATCGAGAACGAGACCTATCGCACCTTCGAGACCTTCGCGCTGGCCTCGGCCTTCTATCTCATCCTGTCGTGGACCATCATGGCCGTGGGCGGCTGGTACAACGGCCGCAATCTGAAAGCGAAGGGGCGCTGACATGTTGGACATCATCCAAACCTATGGCGTGCAGCTGCTGATCGGCGAGTTCCCGCACGGCCCGCTGGGCGGCCTGGCATTGACGCTGATCCTGGCGGTCTCGGGCCTGGTATGCGCCTTCCCGCTGGCGGTGGCGTTCGGCATCGCCCGCACCAGCAGCATCCGCTGGATCGCCTGGCCGGCCGGCGCCATCGTGCACACGCTGCGCGGCCTGCCGGTGCTGATGCTGATCTTCTGGGCCTACTTCATCGTGCCGCTGCTGACCGGCGCCTCGATCTCCGGCACCACCACCGTGATCTGCGCGCTGGTGGCCTACGAGACCGCCTTCCTCGGCGAGGTGATCAAGGCCGGCATCCAGGCCATCCCGCAAGGGCAGGTGGAGGCGTCGCGCTCGCTGGGCATGAGCTACTTCAAGACGCTGTGGGACGTGGTGCTGCCGCAGGCGCTGTTCAACATGATCCCGAGCATCCTCAACCAGCTGATTTCGCTGATCAAGAACACCTCGCTGGCGTACATCATCAGCGTCAACGAACTTACCTATGCGGCCTACCAGGTCAACGCCCAGCTGCTGACCAAGCCGTTCCAGGTGTACTTCCTGCTGGCCATGACCTACTTCGCCATCTGCTATGCGCTGAGCTCGCTGGTGGGGCTGGCCGAGCGTCGCATCAAGCAAAAACGTCAATTCAGGAGCGTCTGATGATCCGATTCAACAATGTGAACAAGTGGTACGGCGATTACCACGCCCTGCGCGGCGTCAATGAAGAGATCAAGCGCGGCGAGGTGGTGATCGTGTGCGGCCCGTCGGGCTCGGGCAAGTCCACCCTGATCCGCACCATCAACCGGCTGGAGCCGATCAACGACGGCCAGATCTACGTGGACGGCCAGGACGTGCACGGCAACGGGGTCGATATCAACCGGCTGCGCAGCCGCATCGGCTTCGTGTTCCAGTCCTTCAACCTGTTCCCGCACATGAGCGTGGCGCGCAACGTGATGCTGGCCACCATGCGCGTGCTCAAACTCTCCGAGAAGCAGGCGCGCGACACCGCCATGGGCCTGCTCGACAAGGTGGGCCTGGCCAACAAGGCCGAGTCCTATCCCGGCCAGCTGTCCGGCGGCCAGCAGCAGCGCGTCGCGATCGCCCGCGCGCTGGCGATGAAGCCGCCGGTGATGCTGTTCGACGAGCCGACTTCGGCGCTCGACCCCGAGATGGTGGGCGAGGTGCTGCAGGTGATGAAGCAACTGGCCGCCGAGGGCATGACCATGGTGTGCGTCACGCACGAGATGGGCTTCGCGCGCGAGGTCGCCGACCGCCTGATCTTCATGGCCGACGGCGAAGTGCTGGAACGCGCGACACCGCAAGACTTCTTCGAGCGCCCCCAGCATGCGCGGGCGCAAAAATTCGTGGCCGATATCCGCCACGCCTGATTCCGATTCCACGACCAGGACGGCACGCCGTCCGCACGACCACCCACGCGAGACCACCATGGCATTCATTTCCGATTCACTCTCCCGCATCAAGGCTTCGGCCACCATCGCCATCAGCCAGAAGGCGCGCGACCTGGCCGCGCAGGGCCGCAACGTCATCGCCCTGAGCTCGGGCCAGCCCGACTTCGACACGCCCGACAACATCAAGCAGGCCGCCTACGCCGCCATCGCCCGCGGCGAAACCCGCTACACCCCGGTGGCCGGCATCACCGAGCTGCGCCAGGCGGTGGTCGCCAAGTTCAAGCGCGAGAACCAGCTCGACTACAGCGTGGCCCAGACCATTGTGTCCAACGGCGGCAAGCAGGTCATCGCCAACGCGCTGATGGCCACCGTCAATCCCGGCGACGAGGTGATCGTGCCGGCGCCTTACTGGGTGTCCTATCCCGAGCTGGTGGCGCTGTGCGGCGGCAGCGTGGTGTATGCGCGCACCACGCGCGCGGCCGGCTACAAGCTGCGCCCGGAAGAACTGGAGGCGGCCATCAGCCCGCGCACCAAGTGGCTGATGTTCAACTCGCCCTGCAATCCCAGCGGCGCCGCCTATACGCGCGCCGAACTGGAGGCGCTGGCCGAGGTGCTCAAACGCCATCCGCATGTGTGGATCCTGTCCGACGACATCTACGAACACCTGACCTACGGCGATTTCGAATTCACCACCCCGGCGCAGATCGCGCCCGAGCTCTACGAGCGCACCCTGACCATGAACGGCGTGTCCAAGGCCTATGCCATGACCGGCTGGCGCATCGGCTACGCGGCCGGCCCGCTGCCGCTGATCAAGGCGATGGAAAAGATCCAGGGCCAGATGACCTCGGGCGCCAGCTCGGTGTCGCAATGGGCGGCGCTGGAAGCGCTGAGCGGCCCGCAGGATTACATCCATGCCAGCCGCAAGGTGTTCCAGGAGCGCCGCGACCTGGTGGTGTCGCTGCTGAACCAGGCCGAGGGTGTGGATTGTCCGGTGCCCGAAGGCGCCTTCTATGTCTTCCCGTCGTGCGAGCGCATCATCGGCAAGCGCACCGAGGACGGCCAGACCATCGCCAGCGATGAGGATTTCGTCTCCGCGCTGCTGCAGGCCGAGGGCGTGGCGCTGGTGCATGGCAGCGCCTTCGGGCAGGGGCCGAACTTCCGCCTGTCGTATGCGGATTCGACCGAGCGGCTGCGCGAGGCGTGCACCCTCGTCCAGCGTTTCTGCGCCACGCTGCGTTGAGCGGCATTCAAGGAGAACGACATGACAGCAGGATTCAGGATTCTGGCGCGCGCGCGCAAGGTGTCCGAGCAGGATGTGCAACATTTCGCCGCCATCCCGGTGGCCAATATCAGCGATTCGATGTCGCGCATGACCGCCGGCGGCGCGCGGCTGCGTCCGCTGCATCGTGGCGGCAAGCTGGCCGGCGCGGCCATCACGGTGAAGTCGCGTCCCGGCGATAACCTGATGGTGCACAAGGCGCTGGACCTGGCCGAGCCGGGCGACATCGTGGTGGTGGATGCGGGCGGCGATCTGTCCAACGCCATCATCGGCGAGCTGATGGTGGCGCACGCCATGCGCCGCCGCCTGGGCGGCATCGTGATCAATGGCGCGGTGCGCGACCTGGATGCGATCCAGTCCGGCAGCTTCCCGGTGTTCGCGGCCGGTGTGACGCACCGCGGCCCCTACAAGGACGGCCCGGGCGAGATCAACGTGCCCATCGCCATCGACGGCATGGTGTTCGAGCCGGGCGACCTGGTGATCGGCGACAGCGACGGCCTGCTGTGCGTGGCCTATGGCGACGTCGCCACGGTGTATGCGGCGGCCAAGGCCAAGAACGACGCCGAGGCGACGCAAATGGCGGCCATCGCGGCCGGCAGCAATGACCGTAGCTGGGTCGATGCCTCGCTGAAGAAACTCAACTGCGAGTTCGTCGCCGCGGCAGCAGGGCAGAGTCATGGCTGAGACGCCCGCCGCCGCGTCGCCGCATCTGCACGTGCGCGAGGACTGGCTGGCGCGCACGCACGAGGCGGCGCTGGAGCCTGGCCTGCCCATCGTGGACGCGCACCATCACCTCTGGGACCGCGCCACCGGCCGTTATCTGTTCGACGAACTGATGGCCGATCTGGACGCCGGCCATCGGGTGACCGCCACGGTGTTCGTGCAATGCCGCTCGATGTACCGGCAGCAGGGGCCGGAGGCCATGAAACCGGTGGGCGAAGTGGAATTCATCAACGGCCTGGCGGCGCAATCGGCATCCGGGCAATACGGCCCGGCGCGCGCTTGCGCGGCCATCGTGGGCTTCGCCGACCTGATGCTGGGCGCGCAGGCGCAGCCGGTGCTGGAAGCCTTGCTGCAAGCCGGCAACGACCGCCTGCGCGGGATCCGCAATACCACCGCCTGGCACCCGCACGCGGCGATCCGCAGCAATCCCGTGCCGCCGCCGCCCGGCATGCTGCTGGACGAACGTTTCCGCGCGGGCGCGCGGCTGCTGGCGAAGTACGACCTGCCGCTGGATATCTGGGCCTATCACACCCAGCTTGATGAGGTACTGGCGCTGGTGCAGGCCTGCCCACAGACGCGCTTCGTGCTCGACCACTGCGGCGGTCCGCTGGGCGCCGGGCCGTATGCCGGCAAGCGCGAGGAGGTGCGGCGCGAATGGGCGGCCGGCCTGCGCGCCCTCGCTGCCATGCCCAACGTCTGGCTCAAGCTGGGCGGCCTGGGCATGCCGGTGGGCGGCTGGGATTTCCATCTGCAGGAGGCGCCGCCGGCGTCGCAGCAACTGGCGCAGGCGTGGCGGCCTTATATCGAGACTTGCATCGAACTGTTCGGTCCGGCGCGCTGCATGTTCGAGAGCAATTTCCCGGTGGACAAGGGCATGTTCGGCTATACCAGTCTGTGGAATGCCTTCAAGCGGCTGACCGCGGATCTCTCGGCGCAGGAGCGCGGCTCGCTTTTCAGCGACGTCGCGCGCCAGGTGTACCGCCTGCCGGAGGGCGGCCAGTGATAGCATAACGATCTTATCTGGGCGCGCGGGCGCCCATTTTCTTTGTGCGCCCAGCATGGGCGCACTCCTGCGGGTGCAAGTCCCGCCATGAGCTGGTCACAGTGAATGAAGTGAAGCGCAACTGCATGAGGGTGACCGAGTGTGGGAAGGAAGCGTGGAGCGTAAATCGCGAGCCGATGAACAAGAATCGCATAGAAGGCGC
>WNDX01000114.1 GCA_009914615.1 Herbaspirillum frisingense | reverse complement strand
TGAGTGACCACAATTCATCGTCGACAAGTTCTTTAGGCATCGCATCCCGTCAGGAAAAACAAGACAGGAAGTTAACATCAAGTCGGGGAAGTTAACAGCCCCGAAATTTAATTTTGCAACAGCCTCTTAGTGTTGGCTTGCATGTTGCCCTCCTTGCTGATTGGCCAGCGTCAGGTAGTCCGACAGGGTCTTGCAATAGTGCATGAACGGCGCCGACAGGCGGAAAGCGTCGTCGCGCGGGCCGGGCGCGTCGATCGCCACGTCCGCGATCACGCGCCCGGGGCGCGCCGCCATGACGATCACGCGCGAAGACAGGAACACCGCCTCATAGATGCTGTGGGTGACGAACACCACGGTCAGATCCTGCTTGCTCCAGATGTCGCGCAGGTCGGCGTCGAGCTTGTTGCGCGTGAATTCATCGAGCGCGCCGAAGGGCTCGTCCATCAGCAGCAGATTGGGCGCGGTAGCCAGCGCCCGTGCGATGGAGGCGCGCATCTGCATGCCGCCCGAGAGTTCGCGCGGCAGCACCTTGTGGAAATTCTCCAGCCCGACCAGCTTCAGCGCCGCGCGCACGCGCGCATCGCTTTCGGCGCGCGGCATGCCGCGCAGATCCAGCGGCAGACGTGCGTTCTGCTCCACGCTGGCCCAGGGCATCAGCGTGGCTTCCTGGAACACCATGGCCAGCGTGCGCTCGGGCGTGCCCACCGTGGCCAGATTGCCGCCCCACCAGCGCAGATGGCCGTGCGACGGTTCCTCCAGCCCGGCGAACATCTTCAGCAAGGTGCTCTTGCCGCAGCCGGAAGGGCCGAGCAGCGAGACGAACTCGCCGCGCCGGATATCCAGCCTTACCTCGTCCAGCGCGCGCGTGCCGTTGCGGTAGGTCTTCTCCACCCGCTGCGCCGACAGCACCGGCGCCTCCTGCACGCCGGTGCCGCTGTCTTCCCATGCCGCGGCCTGCGACATGGCGTGATCGTCTCTGTCCATCATGGCTCCCTTGCCTGGTCAGGCGGCGTTGTTCAGCGGCGGGGTACGGAAGACTTCCGACTCGCCGTGGTCTTCCAGCAATTGCAGCAGCATGCGGCGCATGATCAACCCGGGCCGGTCGGAGGCCATGTGGAATTCCTGGCGGCGCCGCACGTCGATGCAGGCGTCGGGATCGGTGGCTTCCAGGATCTCGCGGTCTTCCACCAGGATGGGCGCGTCCCAGGCCACCAGTTCGGCTTCCGGGCAATCCTCTTCGGTGTCGTTGCGGTACAGCCATTGCGACAGCATGATGGCGCCGTCGTCGATGGGCGTGGCGCAGTTGTAGATGATGTGGTGGCGGCCGCTCTCTGGATACTGGCAGCCGAAGCGACGCACGAACGGCAGGTACCAGCGGTTGAACATGTGGCGCAGGGTGGTGTCGGCGGTGCTGCCGGTGACGCGATAGCTGGCCGGCACGTTCTTGATCGGCACCCGGGTCTCGGCCTCGAAGCCGTAGTCGGTCTCGTTGATCTCGTACTTCTCCGGCTTGGGCTGGTCGTACAGGCCGAAGGTGGCGCGGTGCACGTAGCTGAAGTGCGAGTTGTCGAAGGAGTTTTCCATCATGCGCAGCGCACTGGTGTCCCAGCGCTCGTAGAACTGGAAGATACGACGGTATCCCGGCGCGCCGTCCTCGGGGAAATCGGGGATATCGCGCAGCGGATCTTCCAGCGCCACCCACACGTAACCGTAGCGTTCCTTGCAGTGATACGCCTTGACGCAGGCGCCCGAGGGCACGCTGCCGTCCACGCTCTGCGGCACGCGCACGCAGGCGCCGGCGCCGTTGAAGGTCCAGCCGTGATAGCCGCAGACGATGTTGCCGTTCTCGACGAAGCCCTTGGAGAGCCGGGCCGTGCGATGGCAGCAACGATCCTGCAGCGCGGCCGGCGCGCCGTCTTCCTTGAGCCAGACGACCAGCTTCTCGCCCAGCAGCGTGAACGGCTGCGGGCCGTCCTTGAGCTGCGAGACGGGCATCAGCGCGTACCAGAATCGGCGCAAGACTTTCTGTTGAGTGACCAGCATGGGTGCTCCTTCTTCATGGGCCGCGCAGGCAATGCTGCGCGGCAGTCCGGCCGGCGCGCCAACACGGTCGCCTTCGCCGGGCAATGCAAAAAAATCAGGCCTGCACCGCGGTGGCGCCGAAGGTTTCGCGCACCTTCATGTCCAGGTAATCGCCGATGGTGCAAGGGGCGTAGCGCGCCGGCCGCTGCGCCGAACAGCAGTTGGGCAGGCACGCCACGGTGAATGCCTGGTCGCCGTCCTGGAAGAACGGCAGCGAATAGCGCGCCGTCTGGCCGGCGTTGAGCACGCGGTGCGGATTGCTGTGGTAGAGGTCGTTGCTCCAGCGCTGCAGCAGGTCGCCGATGTTGACCACAAAGCTGCCGCGGATCGGCGTGGCGCGCACCCAGTGGCCGTCGGCGTTGCAGATCTCCAGTCCGCCGATCTCGTCCTGCGCCAGGATCGTGACCAGGCCCCAGTCGGTATGCGCGCCGGCGCCGATCTGGTTGGCGCGGGCGCCGGCCGGCTGCGGCGGATAGTGCAGCATGCGCTGGGTGGCGATGGGCGTTTTCAGCACCGGCTCGAAATAGTCCTCCGGCATCTGCAGCGACAGCGCGATCACCGACAGCAGGCGATGCGACAGCGCGCGCACGGCGTCGTAATAGCGGCGCGAATGCGCTTCGAAACCAGGCAATGACGGCCACTGGTGATGCCCGTAGCGCAGCAGGCCGCGCTGCACGTAAGGATGATCGGGCGCGATGTCGAAGCCGAACTGGAAGCCCTCCTTCAGGTCGGCCGGCGAGCCTTGATCCAGCGCCTGCGCGCCCATGCGCTCGTAGCCGTAGCCCGAGGGCGAGCGGCGCATGTCGATGGCCGACTTGTCCGCCTGCGGCAGCGCGAAGAAGCGGCGCGCCCAGTCGAACTGGCCGTCGATCAATTCCTGCGGCACGCCGTGGTTGACGAGGTAGAAGAAGCCGACGTCGCGCGAGATCTTGTGGATCTCCCAGGCGACCGCTTCGCGCCTGGCCCGCTCGGGCGAAAAGGCGCCGGCGAAGTCGATCACCGGAATCGTGCGCGCGGTGGCGGGCGGAGTGTAGGGAATCATGGCGTCCTCACGCTGGCATCGGATGGCGGGGCGGTGTCGATCCGCCCCGCCTTCGCATCAAGGCATGACCTTCATGTCCTTGACGAACTGGGTGGTGTAGGCCTTGTGATAATCAGTGCCGGCCCTCAACAGGCCGGTGGCGACCATCACTTCATAGGTCTGCTTCCAGCGCTCGTCGGTCATGATGCCGATGCCGTACTTGGCCGCATCGCCGCCGGTCACCACCTGCAACTCCTTGAGCTTGCCGACCGCGTAGGCCAGTTGCTCGTCACTCATGTTCTTGTTGTCGGCCTTGATCAGCGCATTGGCCGGGGCCGGATCCTGCAGGTAGCTCTTCCAGCCCTCGGCGGTGGCCTTGACGAAGCGCTGCACCAGGTCGGGCTTGGCGGCGACCGTCTTCTGCAACGTGATGATGGTGGTGCCGTAGGGCGGATAGCCGTCCTTGGCGAACAGGAAGAACTTGCTCTTCACGCCGGCCTTGTCGGCCTGGAACAGCTCCGACGAGGGATAGGCTTGCTGCGCAATGTTGGGATCGGCGAAGAAGGGCTGCAGGTTGAAGGTGTAGGCCTTGGACTGCGCGTCGGTATAACCGAACTTGGCCTTCAGCCATGGCCACCAGCTCGACTGGCCGGAGCCGGCCACCAGGATGGTCTTGTTCTTCAGGCCGCCCAGGCTGCTCACGTCCTCGTGCGTCATCATGCCTTGCAGGTCGGACTGGAAGGATGTGCCGACGGTCACCAGCGGCAGCCCCTGCTCGATGCCCTTCATCACGGTGAAGTCGTAACCCATGCTGAAGTCGGCCTGGCCCGCCACCAGGATCTGCATGTTGTTGACCTGCGGGCCGCCCATCTTGATGGTGACGTCCATGCCGTACTTCTTGTAGATGCCGGTGGCCACCGCCTGGTAGAAGCCGCCGTGCTCGGCCTGCGCATACCAGTTGGAGAGCAGCGTGACCTTGTCTTCAGCGTGGGCCGCGGCCGCCACTTGCAGCGCCGCCGCGCCCAGCAGCACGCCGGCCGCGCGCCGCATGAATGTCCGCTTGTCCATCGCTTGCCTGCCTTGCGCTTGCTTCTTCATAGCCTTCCTCTCTCGGTGGGTTGATGTGGTGTGGGTCGATGCGATGATGGAGATGCGGTTCACAGATCCAGGACCAGCCGCGCTCCCGCGCAGCGCGATACGCAGGGCATGAGGCTGCGCCCGGCCGCGCGTTCGGCGGCCGACAGCACGCTGTCTCGGTGTTCGGGGATGCCCTCCAGTACGGCGCTTTCACAACTGCCGCAGAAGCCTTCGCCGCAGGAGGTGGCGATATGCACGCCGACCTGCGCGGCGGCGGCGACGATGCTCTGGCCGGGCTGCACCACGCAGCGCGCGCCGGAGCGTTGCAGCACCAGTTCGAAAGTACCCTGCCCTTCCCCCTCGCACGAGGGCGCGGGGGCTGCGGCGGCAAACAATTCGAAGTGCACGTCGCCGTCACGCCATCCGCCCTGGCGTGCACAGCGGCGCGCGGCGTCGATGAACGGCGCGGGGCCGCAGAGATAGAGCGGCGTGTGCGCGCCCGCTGTCGCCAGGGCGGCGGTCAGCGCGGCCTCGGTCTCCGCGGCGTCCAGCCCCAGGTGCAGCGACACGCCGGACGGCAGCGCCGCCAGTTCATGGAAGAAGGCGGCATGCCCCAGGCTGCGGGCGAAATAATGCAAGCGATGCCGCCGCCCGCGTTGCGCCAGCTCGGCCGCCATCGCATAAAGCGGCGTGATGCCGATGCCGGCCGCCAGCAGCAAAGGCGCGCGCTCGTCGTCGTGCAAGGGGAAGGCATTGACCGGCGCGGTGGCAAGAATGGAGGCGCCCTCGGATACCTGCGCATGCAGCCAGGCGGAGCCGCCGCGCGAGGCCGCGTCACGCTTGACGGCGATGAAATAACTGTCGCGCTGCGATGGCGTATTGCAGAGCGAATAGCTGCGCGCCAAGCCGCCTTCCAGTTGCATGCGGATGTGGGCGCCGGGCGTCCACGGCGGCAGGGCCGCGCCATCGGCGGCGCGCAATTCGAACAGGCGCACGTCGGCCGCGATCTCGCGTACCGCGGCCACGCGCAGGCGCAGCGCGGCAGTGGCGGCAAAGGCGTCGGCCACGGCGTTCATCGCACGCCTCGCGACGGGCAAGCTGATATGTATGGGGATAGCGCCACCGGCGAATGCGGCAACGGAGAAAGAGGATGGGCGCGGGCTGATGTCATGGTCTCGTGTCCTATCGAATGCACAGGACCATCGGAGCAAACCGATGGCGTCACGAGCAATGCCCCGCAAGCCGGTGTGAACCGACCGCTAGCCGCTTCTACTCAATCATCGATATAGCAAAGCGCGTGCCAGTAGCAAACATCGCTCCCTGGCGGCAATACCCATGTGTTTTTGCGCCCGGGCCATGAAAAAGGGACGGAAATCTCCGTCCCTTATCCGTGCGACCGGCACAAATTGGTGCGCGCCGCCTTGACCTGCATCAGACGCGCACCATTGCGATGCCGGGCCCGTGCAGGCATTTGACTGGCTCAGATCACGCCATGACTCTTGAACCAGGCCGTGACCTGCGCCCAGGCGTCCTTGGCGTCGGCCTCCACATAGCTCGGCCGGTAGTCGGCATTGAAGGCGTGGCCGGAGTTCGGATAGACATGGAACTCCGACTTGTTGCCGGCCTTCTGCAGCGCTTCCTTCATCTGCTCGACGGTGGCCACCGGAATGCCCTGGTCCTTGCCGCCGTACAGGCCGATCACCGGCACCTTCAGCGACGGCGCGATGTCGATCGGGTTCTGCGGGAACAGCGCGCTCTTGTCGCCCACGATGCGGCCATACCAGGCGGCGCCGGCCCTGACCTTGGGATTGTGCGCGCTATACAGCCAGACCACGCGCCCGCCCCAGCAGAAGCCGTTGATGCCCAGGCGGCTGAGATCGCCGCCGTTCTCGCCGGCCCATTTCACGTAGGCATCGATGTCGCCCATGACTTGTTCGTCGGGCACCTTGGAAATGATTTCCTTCTGCAGCTCGGCAATCGAGGTGTAGGCCATGGGATTGCCCTGGCGCACGAAGAAGTCCGGCGCGATGGCCAGGTAGCCCAGCTTGGCGAAGCGGCGCGCGATGTCGGCGATGTGCTCGTGCACGCCGAAGATCTCGGACACCACGATGATCACCGGCAGGTTGGTCTTGCCTTCCGGCTGGGCACGGTAGGCCGGCACGCGCTGGCCCTTGATGTCGATCGCCACTTCGCCGGCGGTCAGGCCGGCGGTATCGGTCTTGATCATGGTCTGCGCGCACACCGGCAGCACCGCGGCGGCGAAGCCGGTGCCCAGCGCGGTCTTGAGGAAGGTACGGCGATCGGGGCTGCCGGACAGGCTGCTTTGGCCCAGCAGGCTATCCAGGTCTTTGCGAAAGTCGTTCATCGGGTTCTCCGTGGTTCAGTCTGTTTGCATCGATGATTGCAACCCCGCGCGCCGCGGCGCGGGATTGCCCGTCACTGCTGAAAGAAGCGGAAATGCTGGCTGGCGGCTGCTGCATGCACGGCGTCCCAATGAAAAGCGGCCCGCACGCAGGCCGCTTCGAGATCGGTGACGAGAAACCTTTCTCGCGTTACCGAATGACCGGCTTGCATTCCAAGCCGGATACTAACCGCAAACCGCGACTCGCGTATGACCGTGTGGCGGGGCCGCGCATTGCGCGGCCCGCCGGCAGCCTCAGGCCAGCACTGCATTGCCGGATGGCAGCGCCGGCGCGAATGGCGTAACGTCGATCGTGCGTTCATCGAGCGGTTCGGCATAGACCGGCGGCGCCAGGCTCTGCGAGGCGTCGATGCGGAACACGCTCACCAGTTGCTGCAATCCGGAGGCCTGTTCCTGCAACGAGCGCGCCGCGGCGGCGGCCTGCTCCACCAGCGCCGCGTTCTGCTGGGTCATGTCGTCGATCTGGATGATCGCTTCGTTGACCTGCTCGATGCCACCGCTCTGCTCGCGGTTGGCGTGGGTGATTTCGGTCATCACATCGGTCACCCGCTTGATGCTGGTGACGATGTCGTTCATGGTGGCGCCGGCCTGGCTGACCAGCTTGCTGCCGTTCTCCACCGTCGAGACCGAGTCGCCGATCAGGATCTTGATCTCCTTGGCGGCCGAGGCCGAACGCTGCGCCAGCGAACGCACTTCGGAAGCCACCACCGCGAAGCCGCGGCCCTGCTCGCCGGCGCGCGCAGCCTCCACCGCGGCATTCAGGGCGAGGATGTTGGTCTGGAAAGCGATGCCGTCGATCACGCTGACGATGTCGGCCACCTTCTGCGAGGAGTCGTTGATCGATTGCATGGTCTGCACCACCTGCGACACGATGGCGCCGCCCTGCACCGCCACGTCGGACGCGGCCAGCGCCAGGTCGTTGGCCTGGTGGGCGTTTTCGGCATTCTGCTTGACGGTGGAATTGAGCTGCTCCATCGACGAGGCGGTTTCTTCCAGCGCGCCGGCCTGCTGCTCGGTGCGGGAGGAGAGATCGAGGTTGCCGCGCGCGATTTCCGATGAGGCGGTGGTGATGGTCTCCGAACCGGCGCGCACTTCGGCCACGATGGCGGCCAGCTTGTCGCGCATGGCGCGCATCGCCACCATCAGGCTGTCACGGTCGCCGGGCCGGGTGTTGATGACCACGGCCAGGTCGCCCTCGGCGATCTGGCCGGCGATCTGCACCGCGTAATCGGGTTCGCCGCCCAGCTTGCGCAGCAGGTGGCGCGTCAGCCAGAGCGCGGCCAGGATGGCGGTGATCACGCCGATGGCGCTGGTGATCAGCATCAGCAGGCGCGCCTGCGCATAGGCCGAGGCGCTGGCGGCGGCGGCATCCTTGTTGAGGCGGTCTTCCAGCACGGCCAGCGACTTCAGCTCGACCTGCCAGGATTTCTGCACGGGCAGATATTGATCCTTGAGGAATTGCGCCAGCTCGTAGGCTTCGCGGCGCTGCCCGAATTCCACCGCCTGGGTGATCAGCTTTTCGGCGTTGTCAGCCTGGGCCTTGATCTTGGGCAGCGCGGCCTTTTCTTCCTCGGTGGTGCCGGGGGATTCCTGGAACAGTTGTTGCAGCTTCTGCGCCGACATCTTGTATTTGAGGGTCTGGGCTTCGATGTACTGCGCTTCGATATCCACGTCTTCGGGCGCGGCCGGCAGCATGAGGTTGCGCAGCGAGATGGAGCGCTCGGCCACGGTATCCATCATGTCCTTGACCAGCGCGCTCTCCGGGTTCTTGACCTCGACCACGTTGGTGAAGCGCCCCTGCACCTGGTGCATGTTGAAGATGCCGAACGCCGTTACCACGATCAGCAGCAGTACCACCCACGCAAACCCGAGCCCCAGGCGCGTCCCCATTTTCATTCCTGATTTCATCACGTCTCCTCCTAGTGTCGTCACCGGAGGCCGTGGTCGAAAAGCCGGGGAGCGGCGCCCGCCCCGCTTGCCGCGCGTGGGCCGATGCCGTGATGTGTCTTGTCCCCTGCCGGCGCCCTCGCCGCAGCCTCTTCTTGCGCCGGATGCGATCCGGCTGCCCTCCCTTCGCCGCTCCGTCTTGTTGTGATGGGCGATTGCGGCGAACGTCTTCCTGCTTTCTTATTCTTGATCTGACGGCCGGCTACCCCCGTTCTTGTTGGTACGCGGCCGGCTTATCCGAAAGGCATGACTTTTTGCTACGTAACTGCGAGCGTAATAAATGCTTTCCGAAATTAATGCGCTTCCTCCCAATTCTTACCGATTCCCACCTCAGCAAGCAAGGGAACTTTCAGCTCCGCAACATTTTTCATCAGTTCCGGCAGCTTTTCACGCACCCGCTCCAGCTCTTGTTGTGGAACTTCCAACACCAGTTCGTCGTGCACCTGCATGATCATGCGCGTCTGGAGCGCGGACGACTCCAGCCAGCCTTGCACGGCGATCATTGCCAGTTTGATCAGATCGGCGGCGGTGCCCTGCATGGGCGCATTGATCGCCGCGCGCTCGGCGCCCTGGCGGCGCGGGCCGTTGGGCGAGTTGATCTCGGGCAGCCACAGGCGACGGCCGAACACGGTCTCGACATAGCCGCGCGCCTTGGCCTGCATGCGCGTCTCGTCCATGTAGCGCTTCACGCCGGAGAAGCGCATGAAATACTTGTCGATGTACATCTGCGCCGCCGAGCGCTCGATGCCCAGGTTGCCGGCCAGGCCGAAGGCGCTCATGCCGTAGATCAGGCCGAAGTTGATCACCTTGGCGTAGCGGCGCTGCTCGGACTCGACCTGCTCGGGCGCGATGCCGAAGATCTCGGCGGCGGTGGCGCGGTGAATGTCGATGCCGTCGGCGAAAGCCTTGAGCATGTTCTCGTCTTCGGAGATGTGGGCCATGATGCGCAGCTCGATCTGCGAATAGTCGGCCGAGACGATCACGCTGCCCTCCGGCGCGATGAAAGCCTCGCGGATGCGGCGGCCTTCGGCGGTGCGGATCGGGATGTTCTGCAGGTTGGGATCGTTGGACGCCAGGCGACCGGTGACCGCCACCGCCTGCGCATAATTGGTATGCACGCGGCCGGTGGCCGGGTTGACCATCTTGGGCAGCTTGTCGGTATAGGTGGACTTCAGCTTGGACAGGCCGCGGAAGTCCAGCAGCACCTTGGGCAGCGGGTAATCCTCGGCCAGCTTCTGCAGCACCTCTTCGTCGGTGGACGGCGCGCCGGAGGCGGTCTTCTTCACCACCGGCAGCTCCAGCTTGCCGAACAGGATCTCGCCGAGCTGCTTGGGCGAATTCAGGTTGAACGGCTGGCCGGCCAATTCATAGGCATTCTGTTCGATCTCCAGCATGCGGCGGCCCAGATCGTTCGACTGCTGCGCCAGGCGCTCGCTGTCGATCAGCACGCCATTGCGCTCGATCTTCTGCAGCACCACCGAGGTCGGCACTTCGATCTTTTCGTAGATGAAGCGCAGCTTGTCGTCGTGCTCGATCTGCGGCCACATGGCGTTGTGCAGCGCCAGCGTGACGTCGGCATCTTCCGCCGCGTATTCGGTGGCGCGATCGAGGGCGACTTCATTGAAGCCGATCTGCGAGGCGCCCTTGCCGCACACTTCGGCATAGGTGATGGTCTTGCGATCCAGGTGGCGCGCGGCCAGGCTGTCCATGTCGTGGGTCCGGTGCGACTCGAACACATAGGATTCCAGCAGCGTGTCGTGCTTGACGCCGGCCACCTTGATCCCATAGTTGGCGAAGATGTGGTTGTCGTATTTCAGATGCTGGCCGAGCTTGGGCTTGGACGCGTCTTCCAGCCACGGCTTGAGTCGGGCCAGCACGTGCTCGCGCGCCAGTTGCGGCGGCGCGTCCTGGTAGTTGTGCGCCACCGGGATATAGGCAGCCTTGCCCGCTTCGCAGCACAGCGAGATGCCGACCAGCTCGGCCTGCATCGCATCCAGCGAGGTGGTCTCGGTATCGACCGCGGTCAGCGCGGCGGCGTCGATGGCGGCGATCCACTTGTCCAATTGTTCGTCGGTCAGCACGGTTTCGTAGTCGGCCGGCGCGGCCGGGGCGAACAGGCCGCTCTGCGCCGGCGCGTCGGATGCGGCGGCGACGGCAGTAGCCGCAGCGCCGGGCGCTCTGGCAGTCGGCGCCGGATCGATGCCTTCGCTGATTTCGCGCAGCCAGGTGCGGAAGTTGTAGCGCGTGAACAGATCCTTGAGCGTCTCCTTGTCCTGCGGCTGCATGGTCAGCGACTCCAGGATGGAGCTCATGTGCGCCGACAGGTCGCAATCGGTCTTGACCGTCACCAGAACTCTTCCCTGCGGCAGCCAGTCCAAGGCCTTGCGCAGGTTCTCGCCGACCACGCCGGTGATCTTGTCGGCATTGGCCATCACGCCATCCAGCGAGTCATAGGCGGTCAGCCATTTGACGGCCGTCTTCGGTCCGCACTTCTCGACGCCGGGCACGTTATCGACGGTGTCGCCGATGAGGCTGAGGTAGTCCACGATGCGATTGGGCGGCACGCCGAATTTCTCGGTGACGCCGACGATGTCCAGCACCTCGTTGCTCATGGTGTTGACCAGGGTGACATGTTCATCGACCAGCTGCGCCATGTCCTTGTCACCGGTGGAGACGATGGTGTCGAGCCCGGCAGCGGTGGCCTGCACCGAGAGCGTCCCGATGACGTCGTCGGCTTCGATGCCTTCGACCATCAGGATCGGCCAGCCCAGTGCCCGCACTGCGGCATGGATGGGTTCGATCTGCAGCGCCAGGTCTTCCGGCATCGACTTGCGGGTGGCCTTGTAATCGGGATAGAGATCGTCGCGGAATGTCTTGCCCTTGGCGTCGAATACACAGGCGACGTAACTTGCGGGATAATCGTTACGCAGTCGGCGCAGCATATTGATGATGCCGTACAGCGCACCGGTGGGCGCGCCTTCCGCGTTACGCATATCGGGCAGGGCGTGGAACGCGCGATACAGGTAACTGGAACCATCAACTAACAACAAGGTTTTTTGCATATGGAACAAAGAGGAAAAAAAGTACCGCGACTGCGGGAAGTGGACGACATTGAACGCGCTACGGCCAAGAAGGCGCGCGAGTCGTGGCATGTACTCACGATTATGGCAGAATTCATCGAATCGACCGAACGCCTGTCGGAGCTGCGTCCTGCCGTTTCCATCTTCGGTTCCGCCCGCACCAAGCCCGACAATCCGCATTACGCGCTATGCGTGGATATCGCGCGCCGGCTGTCGGACGCCGGCTACGCGGTGATTTCGGGCGGCGGCCCCGGCATCATGGAGGCCGCCAACAAGGGCGCCTATGACGGCGCCTCCCCGTCGGTCGGGCTCAACATCGAACTGCCGCATGAGCAGCACGGCAACGCCTGGCAGGATATCTCGCTGTCCTTCCGCCACTTCTTCGCGCGCAAGGTCGCCTTCGTCAAGTACGCCGACGCCTACGTCGTGCTGCCTGGCGGCTTCGGCACGCTCGACGAGCTGACCGAAGCGCTGACCCTGATGCAGACCGGCAAGTCGCGCCTGATGCCGGTGATCCTGGTGGGCAGCCAGTTCTGGGCCGGCCTGCTGGACTGGATCAAGACCCGCCTGGTGGACGACGGCATGATCGCGGCCAAGGACCTGAACCTGCTGCAGGTGATTGACGACCCGGCCGAAGTGGTGACCGCCATCCAGAAATTCCACGCCGAAAAGGACAAGCCGGCCGAGACCCACGTCGAGGCCGAACGCCAGAGCGGCATGTTCCTGTAAGCCGCCGGCCTTGGGGCAGCCTGCGCCGCCCGATGAGAAGCCCGCGTCCCTGGCGCGGGCTTTTTTGCGCGCGGCGCCGCGAATGTTGCTTTCCCGGCCATTTCCGCCACGAAACGCGGGGAGCCCGGAACGATGGTTTGCTACAATGGCCTAAAACAACACTACCTTTCTTCCGCATACATCATGAAACCATCCAAAGTCTGGTTCAAAGAGTCCCTGGCTGCCGCCCTGCTGTGCGCATCCGCCGGCCTGGCCGCCCCGCTGGCCCTGGCGCAGCCTGCTCCGGCGCCGTCCGCCCAACCCGCGCCGCCGCCGCCCGAGCTGGAAAAGCTGGAAGAAGGCGAACCGCCGGCCGTGACCATCCGCAAGCCGGGCGACAACGGCAATAGCAACGGCAACAGCATCAAGGAACAGCGCGACCACGGCCAGACCAAGGAAATCGAAGTCAAGTCCGGCCCCAGCACCTATTACCTGCGCCCCGGCAACCAGAACGTCGGCAGCGCCACCCCGGGTGACGCCCAGAGCGGCCCGCCAACCTCGGCCCAATGGAAGGTCGGCGAATTCGACTGGGGCACCAAGAAGAAACCCCAGCAGGACGGCGACAACGCCGGCGACACCAAAAAGTAATCGCGCCGCCGCGCGGATCGGCCTGGATTGATCCAGCGCGCAGCGCCAGATACGCAGCACACACCCCGGCCGCCTCGCGCGGCCGGTTTCAGGGACAGGAAAGCGCGGCCGCGGGCCGACCTTTCCGCGGTCGCCGGACCAGCGCCTCGCGCCGGAACCGCGCCGCATCGGCAAGCACCACTTCTTTCACTTTCGTCATGGCAGTCTTTACACCGGTCAGTCTGGAACAACTCTCCGACTGGATCAAACAATTCCCGCTCGGCCAAGCCACCTCGATCAAGGGCATCTCTTCCGGCATCGAGAACAGCAATTTCTTCATCGGCACCGAGCGCGGCGAGTATGTGCTGACCCTGTTTGAAAAACTGCATATCGAGCAGCTCCCCTTCTACCTGGAACTGATGCGCCATCTGGCGCAGCGCGGCATTCCGGTGCCGGCGCCGGTGCCCAACGACCAGGGCGCGATCGTCAACCTGCTCAACGACAGGCCGGCGGCCATCGTCAGCAAGCTGGAAGGCGAATCGCAGCTGGCGCCGCAGCCGGTGCATTGCGCCGCGCTGGGCGACATGCTGGCGCGCATGCACCTGGCGGCCAAGGATTTCAAGATCATGCAGCCCAACCTGCGCGGCCTGGCCTGGTGGCTGGAAACCACGCCGATAGTGCTGCCCTTCCTGCCCGCGGAACTCGGCCGCCTCCTGGCGGACGAAGTGCAGTACCAGAAGGATTTCGCGGCCACCACCGCCTACCGCTCACTGCCGCGCGGCCCGGTGCACGCCGACCTGTTCCGCAACAACGCCATGTTCGTGGGCGACCGGCTGTCGGGCATCTTCGACTTCTACTTCGCCGGCTGCGATACCTGGCTGTTCGACCTGGCGGTGACCGTCAACGACTGGTGCGTGGATCTGGACAGCGGCGAGCTGGACACCGAACGCGCCGACGCCATGCTGGCCGCCTATCGCGCCGTGCGCCCGTTCTCGGACGCCGAACGCGAAGCCTGGCAGCCCATGCTGCGCGCCGCCGCGCTGCGCTTCTGGCTGTCGCGCCTGTACGATTTCTACATGCCGCGCGAAGCCGAGATGCTCACGCCGCATGACCCGACGCACTTCGAACGCATCCTGCGCCTGCGCATCAAAGAGACGCCGCCGGCGCTCTAATGACTGGAGTTATGGAAAAGATCCCCGCAAAAACCGGCTGGCTCTGGGTCAAACAAGGCTTCGCGCTGTTCCGCAAGCAGCCGGCCGAGATGTCCACGCTGTTCCTGTCCTACATGTTCCTGATGCTGGCGCTGGGCATCATCCCGGTGCTCGGCCAGATGCTGCCGCTGATCCTGATCCCGGTGTTCGCGATGTCCTTCATGCAGGCCTGCGCGCAGGTCGAGAAAGGCGAACGCGTCTATCCCAACCTGCTGCTGGTGGGTTTCCGCAGTCCGGCGCGCAACACCCTGCTCAAGCTCGGCCTGCTGTATCTGCTGGCGGCGACCGTGGTGGTGGCGGCCTCGACGCTGGCCGACGGCGGCGTGTTCTGGAAAGCCATGATGGGCGGCGGCCTGTCCGCCGATGAGCTGGAAAAGAGCGCCGGCAGCATGCGTATGGCCATGCTGATCGCGGCCGCGCTGTACGTGCCGGCGGCGATGGCCTTCTGGTATGCCGCGCCGCTGATCATGTGGCAAAGGATGACGCTGGGGAAGGCGCTGTTCTACAGCTTCTTCTCGGTGCGCCGCGCCGGCGGCGCCTTCCTGCTCTACGCGCTGGCCTGGATCGTGATCGCGATCATGGTACCCACGCTCATCAGCATGGTCATCACCCTGCTGACCGGCAGCTTCAATATCGTGATCTTCATCCTGCTGCCAATCTCGATAATATTGACGGTAGTCATGTACTGCTCCTTCTACCCGACTTACACTGCGCTTTTCGGAAAGCCCGGCAACGGGTCCGACAGCCCAGCGCAGGCCGGAGACAAGCTCGTCTGATATCGCATCAGCCAGCTGATCTGCGCCGGGCCGTCCAGACCCGCCCGGCGCCTTGAGCACCACGCGTTCGCAACGGGAAATGCGAACGCGCCGCCCGCAGCGCACTCGCGCCCGCCAGCCTCAGGCAACTCTCCATTACATTAAGAGGCTGTTGCGAAATTATTTTAAAAGTTGTTTTAACCGGGTCCAGCAAATCAAGGCGCAAGCCAATGACAGGAAGGCTTCGTGGATATGAGCATAGCGTTCGTAACGAATCTTCAGGCGCCGAAACGAGTGCAGCC
>WNDX01000113.1 GCA_009914615.1 Herbaspirillum frisingense | reverse complement strand
TGACCGTGGTAGCCAATACTGCTCGCGCGAGCACCGCGCCCTGTTGGAGCAATACGCTTTGATCGCCAGCATGAGTGCCAGAGGCAACTGCTACGACAACGCAGCAATGGAGAGTTGGAACCACAGTCTGAAGGTCGAGGCCATCCATGGTGAACACCTCGCCACACGGGAGCAGGCCAAGGCTCATGTGTTTGACTACATTGAGGTTGACTACAATCGGATCCGGCTGCACTCGACCCTGGGCTACCTCAGCCCAGAGCAGTACGAGCTGGCCAATGTCGCTTAGATAGGTGTCCGTAAATCAGGGGCAAGATCAGTCATCGCCGAAGACGACCAGGCCGACCCGAAGTCGGGCGTGGCCGCTGCGCAAAAGCTGGCTGACCAGGGCATCAAGGCCATCGTCGGTCCGTACAACTCGGGCGTGACCATCCCCGCTTCGCGCGTGTTCAATGACGCCGGCATCGTGGTCGCCACCGTGGCCTCCAACCCGAAGATCACCCAGCAAGGCTTCGCCACCCTGTTCCGCGTCGCGGCCAGCGACAGCCAACTGGGCGGCAAGATGGCCCTGTACGCAGCCAAGGAACTGAAGTTGAAGCGCGTCGCCGTGATCGACGACCGCACCGCCTACGGCCAGGGCCTGGCGGAAGAATTCAGCAAGGTCGCCAAGGCCAACGGCATCGACGTGGTCAGCAAGGACTTCACCAACGACAAGGCCACCGACTTCACCGCCATCCTGACCTCCATCAAGGGCAAGAAGCCCGACGCCGTGTTCATCGGCGGCTACGCTCCGCAAGGCGGCCCGATCAAGCGCCAGATGAAGCAGCTGGGCATCGACGCCGTGCTGATGGGCGGCGATGGCATCTGCTCGCCGGAAATGGGCCGTCTGGGCGGCGACGCCATCGGCGAATCGGTCTACTGTACCCAAGGCGGCACCATGCTGGACAAGGCCAAGGAAGGCAAGGTCTTCGCCGACGACTACCAGAAGAAGTTCGGCCGTCCTGCGGAAACCTACGCCGTGTCGTTCTACGACGGCATGATGCTGATCGCCCAGGCCATGAAGGAAGCCAATTCCATCGAGCCCAAGCAGTTCGGTCCGGCCCTGGCCAAGATCAGCTACAAGGGTGTGGCCGGCCAGTATGACTTCGACGCCAACCACGACCTGAAGCAATCCCCGGTGACCGTGTACCGTTTCAAGAACGGCCTGCCGGTTCCGCTGACCAGCTACTGATCGGCCATCCGCCGGTCGTAGTCTGACCGCCCGCCTCCGCCGGAATTTGCCGGCAGCGGCGGGCGGCAAGTCCAAACTCCCCGCCAGCCATTCCATCGCGCAGCATCGCTTCCTGTCGGCCGCCGCCGGCGAGGATGCCTGTTGTCGCGGGATTGTGTTCCTGCCGCCAGTTCGCACGCATTTTCGGGGCGTGCCGGAAGGGCGGCCGGTGACCGCAAGGTGGTACTCTCTGCCTCAATCGGCAGACGCTGCAAACAGTTAGAAGGAAGACCATGCTCAGCTATACCCGCACCGTCCAGACCATCGACGCCCATACCGGCGGCGAACTGCTGCGCATCGTCGTGTCCGGCCTGCCCAAGGTGCCGGCCGGCCCCATCTTGCAGCAGCGCGGCTGGCTGAAAGAACATCGGGACGACCTGCGCCAGTTCCTCATGAACGAGCCGCGCGGTCACGCCGACATGTATGGCGCCTATCTGCTGCCGCCGGTCACGCCGGGCGCCGATTTCGGCGTCATCTTCATCCATAACGAAGGCTATAGCGACATGTGCGGTCACGGCATCATCGCCCTCGGCAAGGTGCTGGTGGAGATGGGCTATGTCGAACGCACGCAGCCCACCACCCGCATCTGCTTCGATGCGCCGGCCGGTTTCATCGAAGCCTTCGTCGAATGGGACGGCACGCGCGCCGGCAAGGTCAGCTTCAACAACGTGCCGGCCTTCATCTATCGCCGCGACGTCGAAGTCGAGACGCCCAGCTTCGGCAAGATCGTCGGCGACATCGTCTTCGGCGGCGCCTTCTACTACTACATCAATGCCAAACAAGCCAATCTCACCGTCAAGCCGGAACTGGTGCGCCAGCTGATCCAGCTGGGCGCCGAGACCAAGGCGGCGGTGATCGCCAAGGTGCAGATCCAGCATCCGCTGGAGCCGGGCCTGAACACCCTGTACGGCACCATCGTCGACAGCGAGCCCAATTTCCCCGGCGCCGACCAGTCCAACGTCTGCATCTTCGCCGACCGCGAAGTGGATCGCTCGCCGACCGGTACCGGCACCTCCGGCCGCGCCGCGCAGCTGTTCCTGCGCGGCCGGCTGGCGCTGAACCAACACTACGTCAACGGCAGCATCGTCGGCAGCAACTTCGGCGTGCGGGTGACCGCGCCCACCAAGGTCGGCGAATTCGACGGCGCGCTCACCGAAGTCAGCGGCCACGCCCACATCATGAGCACCAACCAGTGGGTGCTGGAAGATTCCGATCCGTTCCCGACCGGCTTCTTCCTGCGCTGATCGCGCCCACGTTTCGGACAAGGACGCCGCATGCATATCCTCGACGCACAACAGACCGCCCGGGCGCTGCCCTACGCGCAACTGGTCGCCGCGCTGGAAACGGCCGCCGCACCGCCGCCATGACCATGCTGGGCATCAAGACGCTGCTGCCGCGCGCGCCCCGCTCGGCGCTGCTGATCGGCACCGGCGTGCAGGCCGCGGCGCATGCCGATGCGCTGGTCGAATTCTTCGGCGTCACCCAGTTCTGGGTCGCCGCGCGCGACCTGCCGCGCACCCAGGCCTTCTGCAGCGCCCTGTGCGAGCGTCATCCGCAGGTCGTCGCCAGTCCGCTGCCGGCCGAGTTGCTGCAGCATGATTTGCCCAGGACCGACGTGCTGATCGCGCTGACCACTTCGCGCACCGCCGTGATTCCCGAGCATGTCGCCTCCGATACCCTGGCCATCGGCGTGGGCGCCTTCAAGCCCGACATGGTGGAATTCCCGGCCGCGCTGCTGCACGCGCGCGCCATCGTGGTCGATGACCTGGGCGGCGCCCACCATGAAGCCGGCGACCTGATCCAGGCCAAGGTGGACTGGGAGCGCGTGACGGCCATCGGCGACGTGCTGTCGGGCAAGGCGGACAAGGCTGCGCTAAGCAAGAACGGCGCGCTGCCGGTCTTCAAGACCGTGGGCCAGGCTTCCTGGGATCTGGCGGCCGGGCGCGTGATGCGAGCGTCGCTGGCGCGGTGACACCATTCATGGAGCGCGAACCTGGTTCGCGCTCTTTTCTTATCGGCAGGCAAGCAGTCAAAAAAGGGAGAATTCAATGACCACCACATCGCAGCGCCGTCCAGAAGGCGCACGCAACCACCCACCACGGCCGGCGGCCCCACCCCAGGCATAACGACGCACAGGAGACATCGATTCATGGACATTTTCATCCAGCAGATCATCAACGGATTGGTGCTAGGCAGCATGTACGCGCTGATCGCGTTGGGCTACACGATGGTGTACGGGGTGCTGAACCTGATCAACTTCGCGCACGGCGATATTCTGATGGTGGGCGCGATGGTGGGCCTGAGCCTGCTCAAACTGGTGCAGCACGTGGCGCCGCAGTTGCCGGGGATCGTGCAACTGATCATTGCCATCATCGGTGCGATCCCGGTGTGCATCGTGGTCAGCCTGCTGATCGAGCGGGTGGCGTATCGGCCGCTGCGCAACGCGCCGCGCCTGGCGCCGCTGATCACGGCCATCGGCGTGTCGATCCTGCTGCAGACCATCGCCATGATGATCTGGGGCCGCAGCCCGCTGCCGTTCCCGCAGGTGATGCCGTCGGATCCGGTGCATATTGCGGGCACCCTGATTTCGCCCACGCAGATCATGCTGCTGTTGCTGGCGGTGCTGGCGATGGTGGGTCTGGTGCTGATCGTGGAGAAGACCAAGATGGGTCGCGCCATGCGCGCCACCGCCGAGAACCCGCGCATCGCGGGCCTGATGGGGGTGGATTCGAACAAGGTGATCGTGGTGACGTTTGCCATCGGCGCGGGCCTGGCGGCCATTGCCGGGGTGATGTGGGCGGCGAACTATTCGACGGCGCAATTCGCGATGGGCTTCGTGCCGGGCCTGAAGGCCTTCTCGGCGGCGGTGCTGGGCGGCATCGGCAACATCTACGGCGCCATGCTGGGCGGCATCCTGCTGGGCCTGATCGAGAGTTTGGGCGCCGGTTACATCGGCGACCTGACGGGCGACTTCCTGGGCAGCAACTACCAGGACATCTTCGCCTTCATCGTGCTGATCATCGTGCTGACCCTGCGCCCGTCGGGCATCATGGGTGAACGCGTCGCAGACCGCGCTTAAAAATTGGCCCATGTTCCTACTGCGCCCGCGTGATCGACTGCCGTACGGTGCTCGCCATCCTCGTGTGCAGCAGCACACTCCGGTGGCTGCGCTCCGGTCGTCAGTCGCTGACGCGGGCTCGCTATGGAACCTGAGCCAATTTTACGTTCGTTAATTATTACTAAAGAAGAGAAGACACCATGGCTCTCCTGAACTTCGACATGAAGCGCAACCCCAAGCAGGCCAGAACCAGCCTGCTGGTGCTGCTGGCGCTGATGATCGTATTCCCCTTCATCGCCCAGCAGTTCGGCAACTCCTGGGTCCGCATCATGGACATCGCACTGCTCTACATCATGCTGGCCCTGGGCCTGAACGTGGTGGTGGGCTTTGCGGGCCTGCTGGACCTGGGCTACATCGCGTTCTATGCGATCGGCGCCTATACGGCCGGCCTGCTGGCTTCGCCGCAGTTCGCGGCGGTGATCGAGTCCTTCGTCAACACCTATCCGGTGGTGGGCAATTTCCTGATCTGGCTGTGCGGGCCGGAGATCGTGCAGAACGGCATCCACCTGTCGCTGTGGCTGATCGTGCCGGTGTCGGGCCTGTTCGCGGCCTTCTTCGGCGCACTGCTGGGCGCGCCGACCCTGAAGCTGCGCGGCGACTACCTGGCCATCGTGACGCTGGGCTTCGGCGAGATCATCCGCATCTTCATGAACAACCTGAACGCGCCGGTGAACATCACCAACGGCCCGCAAGGCATCAACCTGATCGACCCGATCCGCGTGTTCGGCGTGTCGCTGGCCGGCGAGCCGGGCTCGGGCTCGATGGTCAAGCTCTTCGGCATGAGCACGCCGTCGGTCAATGCGTATTACTTCCTGTTCCTGCTGCTGTGCATCGGCGTGATCTTCTTCTCGGTGCGGCTGCAGGATTCGCGCCTGGGCCGCGCCTGGGTGGCGATCCGCGAAGACGAGATCGCGGCCAAGGCGATGGGCATCAACACCCGTAACGTGAAACTGCTGGCCTTTGCGATGGGCGCGTCGTTTGGCGGCGTGGCCGGCGCGATGTTCGGCGCCTTCCAGGGCTTCGTGTCGCCGGAATCCTTCTCGCTGACCGAGTCCATCGCGGTGCTGGCCATGGTGGTCCTGGGCGGCATCGGCCACATCCCGGGCGTGGTGCTGGGCGGGGTGATCCTGGCGGCGCTGCCGGAAGTGCTGCGCCACGTGGTGGAACCGCTGCAGATGAGCCTGTTCGGCCGTGTCTGGATCGATGCGGAAGTGCTGCGCCAGCTGCTCTACGGTCTGGCGATGGTGATCATCATGCTGACCCGCCCGGCCGGCCTGTGGCCCTCGCCGCGCCACGAAGACCGTCCGGAAGCGGACCATGCATCCGTCGGCAGCACCGGCGAAGTCAAGGCATAAGGAGCACAGAACATGACGCAAACACTGCTCAAGATCCGCGACGTGAGCAAGCGCTTCGGCGGCCTGCAAGCCTTGAATGGCGTGGGCATCACGATCGAACGCGGCCAGATCTACGGCCTGATCGGCCCCAACGGCGCCGGCAAGACGACGTTCTTCAACGTGATCACCGGCCTGTACCAGCCCGATACCGGCAGTTTCGAGCTGGACGGCAAACCGTATAGCCCGAGCGCGCCGCACGAAGTGGCCAAGGCGGGCATCGCCCGCACCTTCCAGAACATCCGCCTGTTCGGCGAGATGACGGTGCTGGAGAACGTGATGGTGGGCTGCCACGTGCGCACCAAACAGAACGTCTTCGGGGCGGTGTTCCGCCACAAGGCCGCGCGCGACGAAGAGGCGGCGATCCGCGCCAAGTCGCAGCAACTGCTGGACTTCGTGGGCATCGGCCAGTTTGCCAAGAGAACCGCGCGCCACCTGTCGTACGGCGACCAGAGACGACTGGAGATCGCCCGTGCGCTGGCGACCGACCCGCAACTGCTGGCGCTGGACGAACCGGCGGCGGGCATGAACGCGACCGAGAAGCTGGGTCTGCGCGAACTGCTGGTCAAGATCCAGGCGGAAGGTAAAACCATCCTCTTGATCGAGCACGACGTGAAACTGATGATGGGCCTGTGCAACCGCATCACGGTGCTGGACTACGGCAAGCCGATCGCCGAGGGCGTGCCGGCGGATGTGCAGAAGAATCCCGCCGTCATTGAGGCCTATCTGGGCGCCGGCCATTAATGGGTGCATCAGGCTAATGCGCGTGTCCGGAGAGGTTCTGCGATGCTCGCCGTACCTCCGTGCGGCTGCGCTTCTCGGGCCCCTCCGAACCCGCTCGCTACGCCGGCTGCCTCCCATTAATCCATATGTCTCGGGCGAGCCAGAACACAGATCATTCAAGAGAATGAGTTTGGAAAGAACATGACAACGAACATCTTAAAAGTCGAACAACTGAGCGTGGCCTACGGCGGCATCCAGGCCGTCAAGGGCATCGATCTGGAAGTCAACGAAGGCGAACTGGTGACGCTGATCGGCGCCAACGGCGCGGGCAAGACCACGACCCTGAAGGCCATCACCGGCACGCTGCCCAGCAGCAAGGTGGAGGGCCATATCGAATACCTGGGCCACGGCCTGAAGGGCAAGAAGTCCTTCGAACTGGTGAAGGACAAGCTGGCGATGGTGCCGGAAGGGCGCGGCGTCTTTACGCGCATGAGCATCCAGGAAAACCTGCTCATGGGCGCCTACACCAGCGACGACAAGGCGCAGATCGCGGCCGATATCGACAAGTGGTTCGAGGTCTTCCCGCGCCTGAAGGAACGCGCGCGGCGCAGATGGCGGGTACGCTCTCGGGCGGCGAACAGCAGATGCTGGCGATGGCGCGCGCGCTGATGAGCCATCCCAAGCTGCTGTTGCTGGATGAGCCGTCGATGGGCTTGTCGCCGATCATGGTGGAGAAGATCTTCGAGGTGATCCGCAATGTGTCGGCGCAGGGAATCACGATCCTGCTGGTGGAGCAGAACGCCAAGCTGGCGCTGGAGGCGGCGCATCGGGGCTATGTGATGGAATCGGGTCTGATCACGATGCAGGGCCAGGCCAAGGAGATGCTCAGCGATCCACGGGTGAAGGCCGCGTACCTGGGCGAAGGCTGAGGCTTAAGCCAGAAATCCCGCGCATCGAGAGAGAACGCCGCAGGCTTGCTTGCGGCGTTTTTTATTGCGGGGACGTTCTTAAGTCATTCACAGGCGTGCATTCACACTATCGCTCTGACAAAGGCCAGAACCCGGTGATGCGGCAAGCAAACGTCGCTGGGTTCCGGCCTGCGCCGGGATGATGGGGAAGGGCGTAAGCAGCTGGGCGTAACAGGCCCGGGGCAAGCGCGGAGACGATAGGCAAGGCCGATCCTCCGCAAGAAACTTGATCCCCACCGCCGCTGTCCTTCCCCATATCGGCCACGTGCCGCCGGCATGCCCGCAGGCAAGACCCGCATGTCGCCGGCCCTCCTACCCCAAGGACAGCGCATGCAAAGACAACGATGGATAGACGTGTTGCGCGGCATCGGCATCATCCTGGTGGTGTGGGGGCATGTCTATGGCGGCTACAGCTTCGACATCATCTTCCTGTTCCACATGCCGCTGTTCTTCTTCATCAGCGGCTACCTGTTCCGCCCGGTCGCCGACCTCGGCGCCTTCTGCCGGCGCAAGGCGATCCAGTTGCTGGTTCCCTATGCGGTGTTCCTGCTGGCCATCGGCATCCCGCTGACCATCGACCTTTTCCTGAACAAGCCGCATGACGCGGCCGCAGTGCTGACATTCGCCGGCGACATGCTGCTGGGCGGCAGCCGCCTGTCGGCGTGGGTGGCGGCGTTCTGGTTCGTGACCGTGTTCTTCGCGGTGCTGCTGATCGAGGCGGCGCTGATCGGGCGTCATGCCCGTTCCACGTTGCTCTGGCTGCATGCAGCGATGCTGGCGGCGAGCTATCTCAATGCCTTTTTCGCGCCGGCGCTGAAGGTGCCGTGGGCGCTCAACCTGGTGTTGGCGGCGGCGCCGTTCTTCTATGCCGGTCATCTATGGCGCCAGTTGCCGCAGCGGCAGCGAGGTGATCGCATTGCGGTGGCGGTCGCCGCGCTGGCGGTCATCGCGGCGATCGTCAATCACTACTTCGGCTGGCATCTTAGCCTGGGCTATGACATGAAGGTCACGCAATACGGCGTGCCGGGCCTGAGTTTCATCGCGGCGCTGGGCTGTTGCGTGTGCATGACGCGCGTGGCGCGCCGAGTCGACGCGCGCTGGCCGGCAGTCGCACTCTGGCTGGCTGAACTGGGGCAGGCGGCCATCGTCATCATGTTTATGCACATGGTGTTCACCATGGGGCTGGCGGCAATGCTCGGTGAGGAGTACCGTTTGTTGCGGGTGGTCGCCGGCCTGGCGGGCAGTTATCTGCTGTATCGCCTTGGCCGACGCTGGAGCTGGAGCCGTGCGCTGCTGCTCGGCTCGGAACGCGATTTCCACGCGCTGGGCGGCCGCCGACGGGGGCTGAGCTGGGGAAGCCGCCGACGAGGGTCGGTGCAATCGAATTTAATTTTGAAGGATCAGTTTTGACGAAATTAAGTATTGGATATAAGGCATAAATACAGAATTAATATTGGTTGTTCCCACATAGAATCCGGGTGCTAAAAATCCTTCCAATGATTGCTTCCTGCCCATGACTACCGACGCTTCCATCGCCGCTCCGGCCGCCGTTTCCCCTTCCTCCACCGGCTTGCCCTTCGGCGCTTTTCATGCCGAGGTGATGCATGCGCCCGGCGCGCTGCGCGCGGCCATCACCGCGGCCTATCGGCGCGACGAGCGCGACGCCGTGCAATGGCTGCTGGGCCAGGTCGGCGGCGACCCGTCCTGGAAGGAGCAGACCCAACAACTGGCCAAGAAGCTGGTACAGCAGGTGCGCGAGAAGCGCACCCGCTCCTCGGGCGTGGATGCGCTGATGCACGAGTTCTCGCTGTCGTCGGAAGAAGGCGTGGCGCTGATGTGCCTGGCCGAGGCGCTGCTGCGCATCCCCGATCGCCAGACCGCCGACCGCCTGATCGCCGACAAGATCAGCCGTGGCGACTGGCGCAAGCATCTGGGCGAGTCGCCGTCGCTGTTCGTGAACGCCGCGACCTGGGGCCTGCTGATCACCGGCAAGCTGGTCTCCACCAATAGCGAGAACGGCCTGACGCAAGCCATCACCCGACTCATCGGCAAGGGCGGCGAGCCGCTGATCCGCAAGGGTGTGGACCTGGCCATGCGCATGCTGGGCAACCAGTTTGTCACCGGCCAGACCATCGCCGAGGCGCTGGACAACAGTCGCGACAACGAGAAACGCGGCTACCGTTATTCCTACGACATGCTGGGCGAGGCCGCGCTGACCATGCACGATGCCGATGCCTACTACCAATCCTACGAAGACGCGATCCACGCCATCGGCCGCGCCTCCAACGGCCGCGGCATCAAGGACGGCCCGGGCATCTCGGTCAAGCTGTCGGCGCTGCATCCGCGCTATTCGCGAGCCCAGCAGGCGCGCGTGATGGGCGAACTGTTGCCGCGCCTGAAGAAGCTGCTGCTGCTGGCCAAGCACTACAACATCGGCCTGAACATCGACGCCGAGGAAGCGGATCGCCTGGAGCTGTCGCTGGACATGATGGAGGCGCTGGTCGCCGATCCCGAGCTGGCAGGTTTCGACGGCCTGGGCTTCGTGGTGCAGGGCTACCAGAAGCGTTGCCCGTTCGTGATCGATTACCTGGTCGATCTGGCGCGCCGTCATCAGCGCCGCCTGATGATCCGCCTGGTCAAGGGCGCCTATTGGGACAGCGAGATCAAGCGCGCCCAGGTCGATGGCCTGGAGGGCTATCCGGTCTATACGCGCAAGGTGCATACCGACCTGTCTTACCTGACCTGTGCGCAGAAGCTGCTGGCCGCGACTGACGTGATCTATCCGCAATTCGCCACGCACAACGCGCATACGCTGGCCGCGATCTACAACTGGGCCAGGCTGAACCGCATCGACGATTACGAATTCCAGTGCCTGCACGGCATGGGCGAGACCCTGTACGACCAGGTGGTTGGCCAGGAACAATTGGGCAAGGCCTGCCGCATCTACGCGCCGGTCGGTTCGCACCAGACCTTGCTGGCTTACCTGGTGCGCCGTCTGCTGGAGAACGGCGCCAACTCTTCCTTCGTCAACCAGATCGTGGACGAGGCAGTCCCGCTGGACAAGCTGGTCGCCGACCCCATCGACATCGTGCGCGCCCAGGGCGGCCTGCCGCATCCATCGATCGCGCTGCCGCATCAGTTGTACGGCCAGGAACGCAAGAATTCGGCCGGCATCGATCTCTCCAATGAAGACCGCTTGCGCCAGCTGGACCAGCTGTTCGCCGGCATGGCCGGCCGCCAGTGGCAAGCCGCGCCGCTGATCGCCGGCGAGCCGGTGGCCAGCGCAGCGCAGGACGTGCGCAACCCGGCGGATCGCCGCGAGCTGGTGGGCCAGGTGATCGAGGCCACGCTGCCCGACGTCGAGACCGCACTGGCTGCCGCCACCGCCTTCGCGCCGCAATGGCAGGCCACCCCGGCCGCCGAGCGCGCGCGCATGCTGGAGCGCGCCGCCGATCTGCTGGAAGCCAACATCGCCGAACTGATGGCGCTGGCCGTGCGCGAAGCCGGCAAGTCGCTGCCCAACGCGATCGCCGAAGTGCGCGAGGCGGTGGATTTCCTGCGCTACTACGCGATCGCTTCGCGTCACGACGGCAACGCGCTGGCCTGGGGGCCGGTGGTGTGCATCAGCCCGTGGAATTTCCCGCTGGCGATCTTCATCGGCGAACTCAGCGCCTCGCTGGCCGCCGGCAACGTGGTGCTGGCCAAGCCGGCCGAGCAGACCGCGCTGATCGCGCATCGCGCCGTGCAATTGCTGCACGAGGCGGGCGTGCCGCGCGCCGCGCTGCAACTGCTGCCGGGCCGCGGCGAGAGCGTCGGCGCCGCGCTGACTTCGGATGAACGCGTCAAGGGCGTGATCTTCACCGGCTCCACCGAAGTGGCGCAACTGATCAACCGCACCCTGGCCAAGCGCAGCCACGGCGAGAATGGCGAACACGGCGACGTGCCGCTGATCGCCGAGACCGGTGGCCAGAACGCGCTGATCGTGGATTCCAGCGCGCTGGCCGAGCAAGTGGTGCAGGACGTGCTGTCCTCCGCCTTCGACAGCGCCGGCCAGCGCTGCTCGGCGCTGCGTATCCTGTGTCTGCAGGAAGACATCGCCGAGCGCACGCTAGAGATGCTCAAGGGCGCCATGGCGGAACTGCGCGTGGGCCGTCCGGATCGCCTGGCCACCGATATCGGCCCCGTGATCGATGCCGAGGCGCAGCACAACCTGCTGGGCCACATCGAGCGCATGCGCGGCAGCGCCCGCGCGGTGCACCAGTTGACGCTGGGCGCCGATTGCGATCACGGCACCTTCGTGCCGCCGACCGTGATCGAGATCGACGATCTGTCCCAGCTCAAGCGCGAAGTGTTCGGCCCGGTGCTGCACGTGCTGCGCTATCGCCGCGATGCACTGCCGCAGTTGGTCGATGCCATCAACGCGACCGGCTACGGCCTGACCCTGGGCGTGCATTCGCGCATCGACGAAACCATCGATTTCGTCGCCCGGCGCGCGCACGTGGGCAACATCTACGTCAACCGTAACATCGTCGGCGCCGTGGTCGGCGTGCAGCCCTTCGGCGGCGAAGGCAAGTCCGGCACCGGTCCCAAGGCCGGCGGCCCGCTCTACCTGAAGCGCCTGCAGCGCAATCCGCAATTGCAGGAAGAATTGACGCGCGCGCAGCCGGCCACGGTCGCCAACGCGCTGCTGGACAGCCTGCTGGAATGGGCCCGCACCCACGGCCATGAGCGCCTGGCCGCCGCCGGCCAGCGCTATCACGGCGACAGCCTGCTGCAGCGCAGCCTGGTGCTGCCCGGCCCAACCGGCGAGCGCAACACCCTGACGTTCGCGCCGCGCGGTCTGGTGCTGTGCGTGGCCAGCAGCGTCGGTACGCTGCTCAACCAGCTGGCGGCCGCCTTCGCTACCGGCAACACGGTGCTGGTGGATACCGCGGCCGCGGCCTTCATCCCGGCCGGCCTGCCGCAACAGGTGCGTTCGGCGATCCGTCAGGCCGCCCAGCTCGACGCCGAACCGCTGCAAGCGGCGCTGGTGGACAGCCATGCGGTGCAAGCCTGGCGCGGCAAGCTGGCCGCGCGCGACGGCGCCCTGGTGCCCATCATCGTGTGCAGCGCCGACACCACCATTCCGCTGTGGCGCCTGCTGGCCGAGCGCGCGCTGTGCGTCAACACCACCGCAGCGGGCGGCAATGCCAGTCTGATGACCATTTCCGTGTAATTGCGTGTCATGGCGCGACGCCCGGCCTGACCGCCCGGATGTCGACGCAGGCACCGGCCTCCGCCGGGCGCCCAGGCAGCAATGCCGGGCGCCCGTTTTCCATGCGGGCGTAAAATACCGCCCTCTGCACCCGCAGCCCGCCTTGGGCATGGCATTCCGGCAATGTCTTGCAATCCGGCCGGGCAGCCCCATCTCGACATCACGCGGACGTCATCCGTCCCGCTTCCCGGGAGCGCGGCGCGTCGGCAGGCAGCACACAACGCATATATTGAACAGAGGCAAGCATGGAACAATTTCACGGCACCACCATCCTCTCCGTCCGTCGCGGCAATCAGGTCGCGCTGGGCGGCGACGGCCAGGTGACGCTCGGCAACATCGTCATGAAGGGCACCGCGCGCAAGGTGCGCAAGCTCTACCACGGCAAGGTCCTGGTCGGCTTCGCCGGCGGCACGGCCGACGCCTTCACGCTGCTCGACCTGTTCGAAGCCAAGCTGGAAAAGCACCAGGGCAACCTGATGCGCGCCTCGGTCGAGCTGGCCAAGGATTGGCGCACTGACCGCATGTTGCGCCGCCTGGAGGCAATGCTGCTGTGCGCGGACAAGGACGCGACCCTGGTCATCACCGGCAACGGCGACGTGCTCGAGCCCAATGACGGCATCGGCGCCATCGGTTCGGGCGGCAGCTACGCCCAATCGGCCGCCAAGGCCTTGCAGGAAAACACCGACCTGTCGCCGGCCGAGATCGTCAAGAAGTCGCTGACCATCGCCGGCGAACTGTGCATCTACACCAACCTGAATCACATCATCGAGACGCTGGAATAAGGGTGAGCGAGACTTGAGCCGGATATCGCAAGCAAGGGATTCCGGCTCTTTTTTGACCGTATCGCCACCGGACGACAAGACGAACAGCCTCAGCGAAAAGAACACTGCCATGAACATGACCCCCAAAGAGATCGTTTCGGAACTCGACAAGCACGTCGTCGGCCAGGCCCGCGCCAAGCGCGCGGTGGCCATCGCGCTGCGCAACCGCTGGCGCCGCCAGCAGATCGACGAGCCGCTGCGCCACGAGATCACGCCCAAGAACATCCTGATGATCGGCCCCACCGGCGTGGGCAAGACCGAAATCGCGCGCCGCCTGGCCAAGCTGGCCGATGCGCCCTTCATCAAGATCGAAGCCACCAAGTTCACCGAAGTCGGCTACGTGGGCCGCGACGTGGATACCATCATCCGCGACCTGATCGATATCGGCGTCAAGCAGACGCGCGAGCAGGAAACGCGCAAGGTGCGCGCACGCGCCGAGGACGCCGCGGAAGACCGCATCCTCGACCTGCTGCTGCCGCCGGCCCGCGACTTCGGCTTCACGCCGGACGGCGGCAACGCCGGCGAGAAGGACGACAAGAACACCACCCGCCAGACCTTCCGCAAGCGCCTGCGCGAAGGCGCACTGGATGATCGCGAGATCGAACTGGAACTGGCCGAGGGTTCGCCCGCCATGGAAATCATGGCGCCGCCGGGCATGGAAGAAATGACCGAGCAGATCAAGTCCATGTTCTCCGGCATGGGCAACCAGCGCAAGAAGGCGCGCAAGGTCAAGATCAAGGAAGCGATGAAGCTGCTGATCGAGGAAGAGGCCGCCAAGCTGGTCAATGAAGATGAGTTGAAGCAAAAGGCGATCGCCAACGTCGAGCAGAACGGCATCGTGTTCCTCGACGAGATCGACAAGATCGCCACCCGTTCGCAGAATGGCGGCGCCGACGTCTCGCGCGCCGGCGTGCAGCGCGACCTGCTGCCGCTGGTGGAGGGCACGACCGTCAACACCAAGTACGGCATGATCAAGACCGATCACATCCTGTTCATCGCGTCGGGCGCGTTCCATCTGTCCAAGCCTTCGGATCTGATCCCCGAATTGCAGGGCCGTTTCCCGATCCGCGTTGAACTGGATTCGCTGTCGATCGCCGATTTCGAACGCATCCTGACCGGCACCGACGCTTGCCTGACCAAGCAGTACGAAGCGCTGCTGGGCACCGAGGGCGTGAAGATCGAGTTTGCCGACAGCGGCATCAAGCGCTTGGCGGAAATCTCTTATTCGGTCAATGAAAAGACCGAAAACATCGGCGCCCGTCGCCTGTACACGGTGATGGAAAAGCTGCTGGAAGAAATCTCCTTCACCGCCGGCGAATCGGGCGCGGACAATGCGCTGGTGATCGACGACGCTTATGTCAATACGCGCCTGGGCGAGCTGGCGGTCAATGAAGACCTGTCCCGCTACGTACTGTGATCTTGCCCCCGTTTCACGGACACCCCTATAAGCGATTAACTATCGCAATAGGAGGTGGACGATGACCAAGAGCAAGGCAGGCAGAAAGGGGCAGGAGTTCAGCCTGGAGTTCAGGCAGCAGGCACTGTTGCGAGCGGCCACAGAAGGGGTAACCACGGTGGCTCGTGATC
Source organism: Herbaspirillum frisingense (assembly GCA_009914615.1). Lineage (GTDB taxonomy): Bacteria > Pseudomonadota > Gammaproteobacteria > Burkholderiales > Burkholderiaceae_D > Herbaspirillum > Herbaspirillum frisingense_B. Next base: position 143 of record WNDX01000113.1, on the reverse strand, counting down.
TGGGGTTGCAGCCTGCCCAGCTGTACAGTTGGCGCGCCCAGGCGCGGCGGCACGACCAGGACGATCAGGCACAACGCTTGGAGTTGGCCGAACATGCACGGCTCAAACGTGAAGTGGCGCGGCTGGAGGAGGAGAACGCTTTC
>WNDX01000112.1 GCA_009914615.1 Herbaspirillum frisingense | reverse complement strand
TGATTTCCATCACCAGCGCCGCTTTGCGCTTGGCTGTCCAACGCTTGAATTCTTCTTCCATGACCTTGCTCATTTTGATTTCCTTTTAGGATTATCTACTGAGCAGGTTTTTAGTGGGTCATTACACTACACCACTGGCGATAGTTGCCATCTCCATGGGAACTCCTTAGTTGAAGTGCAACCGGACCATCGCGCAAAGCGCGCATGCGCAGGCCTGTGGAGCGGAAAACCGCCACAGGAGGCGCGACCGCGCGGGCGCAGTCGTTGCGACGGACGCACGGAAGGGCTGGTGCAACATGCCGCCCAACCTTCCGCATGCCGCCGCATCTCGCCGCCTGTTGCCGGTCCCCCGATCCGGCATGCCTGCGAATGTGTTCTTTACGTCATGGGCAAATGTGTTAGCGGCAACAAGGCGCCAGGTCTTAACAGTGATTGCCCCGTCCTTACCTTGATTTGCAGGTGTTAAGTTGCCGGCGGCTGCGCGGCTGCATGGATGAGGAAGATACGGAGGAAGAGAAAGCAAGGCAGGCGCGCCCGCCTTCGCACCGGCGAGATCAGTTGACCGGCCGCGGCACCGGCTCCAGCTGCTCGTAGACCGAACTGGCGATGCGCGACAGCTCGTTGCGCGGGATGCCGCCCGAGAGCGCATAACCGAACTGGCCGTCGATCCAGTAGAAGACGTTGACCTTGCCCTCCTGGGCAAAGCGGAAACCGGTGCCCTGGCTTTGCACCTGGTCGCGGGAGACGTACAGGGTCAGGCGCTGGCCGCCGGCATCCTGGTACATGAATTGCGCCACCGGCCCGCTCTGGCCCGGCAGCAGGCGACCGCCGATCAGGTCGTAGCCCAGCGGCGCCAGCTTGGGCGCGCGCACGTTGGCGCCGATGCGGCGCGACAGCCAGGTGATCAGCGCCTGCTCCTGGTCTGCGCCGACTTCCACCGGGCGCCGCAGATCGGGGCTATAGACGTTGTGCGCCACCGCGGCCTGGCGCGCCAGCGTGATGGGCGCGGCGGCCACCAATTGCGGACGCGCGCCGGGCAGCCATTGCATGGCGCCGTCGTCGGCCATGTCGCGCAGCAGCCAGCCGCCGGCGCCGCCGGCCAGGGCCAGCACCAGCATGGCGGCATAACGCAGCCATGACGGCCCGTTGGCGGCCTCCGGTCCGCCGTCACGGAAACGGTCATCCGCCCTGCGGCGATCGGCCGATTGCGCGAAACCGGTCAGCCGCTTCGGCAGCGGCTCTTCCAATACTTCATCGAACAGTGCATGCAGTGCGCGGTTCTGGCCGTGCCAGGCGCGCACGCGTTCCAGCGCCTCGGCATGGGCCGGATCCTGTTCCAGCCACTCGGCGATCTCGCGGGCACGCGCGGCCGGCAACTGGCCGTCCACGTAGGCGTGCAGATCGTGTTCGCTGATTGCCGGAGTATTCATTTCACCACCTTCAATGCGGAATTCCCCGCCGCATCCGGGCGTGCGCCCTTGCCATCCATCAGCAGCCGCAGCCGCTCGCGGGCGCGCGACAGGCGCGACATCACGGTGCCGGCCGGAATGCCCAGCGTCGCCGCCACGTCTTCGTAACGCATTTCTTCCAGCACCACCAGCAGCAAGACCTCGCGCTGCTCGGCGGGCAACAATTGCAGCGCCGCCTCCAGATCCAGCGCCAGGCCACGGTCGGTCGGCATGACATGGGCCGACATGGCCTCGGCCTCGGCCTCGTCCAGCTCGACGGTGGCCAGCACGGGCTTGCGCCGCTGGTCGGCGTGCAGGTTATGCATGATCGCGAACAACCAGGGCCGCATATCGCTGCCGCGCTGCCAGGAATCGAGCTTCTGCCAGCCGCGCTCCAGCGTGTCTTGCACCAGATCGTCGGCGGCATTGCGATCGCCCGCCAGCGCGCGCGCATAGCGGCGCAGCCGCGGCAGGCAGGCGAGCATCAACTGCTCGTCGGCTTGCCGCGCCTGATCTTGCCTGGCTTTGCGTCCGAACATCGCGGGCGATCCTGGTCCAGAACCGGCTTAGGGCTTGACCACGTGCCAGATGTCCTTGAAGTTGTCGCCGGCGCGGTCGCCCGGCTTCTTGTCCTGCTCGTACAGATACAGCGGCTTGCCCTGATAGGCCAACTGGGCGCTGCCGTCGTCGCGGGTGACGCTGGAATACGGCGCGGCGGGCGTGCCCATCGGCGCGACCGGCGGCCACAGCTTGGCGCAAGGACCGTTGCAGACGCTCTTGCCGCTGTTGGCGGTGTCTTTGTCGAAGGTATAGACGGTCATGCCCTTGGCATCGACCAGCACGCCATCCATGGTCTTGACGCCGGCGCTCTGGGCCGAGGCGGTGAACGAAGTGCCGGCGCAGGCCAGTGCGATCAGGGAGGTTACGAGCAGTCTCATGTCATTTCCTTTCTTGGTCGGGTTGCGCGGTTTGCCATACCCATGCCGAGGTATACGTGCGCCCTCCCCGGATTATTCCCGCTTTGGAAAAATATTTTTTGGCGCCTGCCCGTACCCCACACGTTGCGTCGCCAGCCTGTCAGCGCGTGACCGTATCGCGCTGCATCGGTGCCAGCAGCGCCAACAGGCGGTTCTGCGTGCGCGAAGCAATGCCGTTCTTGTCCATGGCGATCTGCAAATCCTCGACCAGCGCGTTGAAATGCGCATTGGTCAGCTTGAGGCCCTGGTGCACTTCCTTCATCGGATCGCCGGTATAGGCACAGCCGCCGCCGCTGAGCTGGCAGAACTGCTCCACCAGCTTTTCGTTGACGCGCTTGATGTTGGCGCCTTCGAAGGTGTGCTTGATGCGGGGATCGGTCAGCATGTTGTCCATGAAGTCATCGATCACCCTCCGGATCACCGGCAGGCCGCCGAGATCCTTGAACAGGGTCGGATCGGCCACCTTCACGTCGGATGCGGCCGGTGCAGCGGGGGCGACAGTCTGTGCCTGCGCCGCCAGGGAGCAGGCCAGCAATGCCGCCACCAGCGGCAGGAAAATCGTGCGTGCAATCATGGCGGCCTCCTCAGAATCCGGCCTGCAGCGACAGATAGACGCCGTTCTGCCGCTTGGGGTTGTAGACGGTGATGTCGGCCAGCGACACATATGCCAGCGTGACCGACAGGTTCTTGCTGGGGAACCAGGCCAGGAAGGCGTCGTAGTACGCCTTTTCGTTGTCGGCCGTGAGGTTGTTGGGCTTCATGCGGTATTCCGCGCCTACCGCCAGCTTGCGGTTGATCAGATAAGCCGCCGAGAACTCGCCCATGGGCTGGTAGCGGTCGCGCTTGTCGCCACCGAAGCCGAGCAGGCCCATCTGGTTGGCCTTGGTCAGGCGCACCGTGGCGTTGAGCAGGAGACTTTGCTGCAGGAACAGTTTGGTGGCCGAAACGTAGTAGTCGATACCGGCATCGCTGGCCGCGCCCAGTTGCTTGACGCCGGACACCGCGCCCAGGCCCCCGATGCCGTTGTTGCGCTTGAACATCGCGCCGGCGGCGATCTGCGGCAGCCAATCGTCCTGGTTATAGACGGCGTCGCCGGCCAGCTTGACCTTCACGCCGAAAATGTCCTGGGTGATCTTGAGATTGTTGAGTGGCGCCAGGCTGCCGTAGAACTCTTGCTTGGCCACTGATAGCTCCACGCGGTCCATGATGCCGACCGCCACGCCGTAGGATTTAAGCGTGTAATCCTGGGTGTTGACGTAGGTGTAATGGGCGCTGGCGCCGTAGCTGTCGCGCGTGCCGTAGCCGGTGATCAGGGCCCAGGGCGTCAGTCCGCCGCCGCCCGCGCCTTCGATCTGGATCACGCCGCCGGTGGCGGTAAGCTTGCCCATGTCGGGCACCCAGCGCCGGCTGTCGGCCGGATCGGCAGCCGGCGCCTGAGCGCCCTGCTCCACTTGCTCGGCTTTCTTTTCCTGGGCCGCCGCCCAGGCGTTCCGGTCGGCCGCGCTCATCTGCGCCATCGCCGGCGCCGCCAGCACGGCCAGAACCGCTGCGGCGGCGAGCGCGATGCCGCTCCCCTCGTTCAATTGCTTCATGCTTACCCCGCTTTCGTATGCCGCATCGCCGCAGCTACTTCGCGCCCGCGACATGGCATCCCCCCGGATGCGTCGTTTGCGCTACCCCACTCTCACTACTGAATCTTTTGATGAATTCAACTGCGCTCTTGTTATTTTGCGCCCGGCAGGGCCCTCACACCGCGACGTTCTCGGACTGGTCCAGCATGGCCGGCGCACGCCAGCCTTGCAGCCATTCGAGGAAACGATCGACCGGCATCGGCTTGCCCATGAAATACCCCTGGCCCTGGTCGCAGCCCATCTGGCGCAGCAGGAACCACACGGCCTCGCTCTCCACGCCTTCGGCCACCACGCGCAGGCCCAGGTTATGGCCGAGATCGACGGTGGAACGCACGATCTTGGCGTCGTCCTGGTCCTGCTCCATCTTCATGACGAAGGACTTGTCGATCTTCAACTCGTCCACCGGCAGGCTCTTGAGATACGCCAGCGAGGAATAACCGGTGCCGAAGTCATCGATGCCCAGCGCGAAGCCCATGCCCGACAGGCGCTCCAGCGTATTCTGCGCGCGCGTCGGGTCGTCCATGATGGCGCTTTCGGTGATCTCCAGGCACATCGTTGACGGCGACAGACGATAGCGGTTCAGGATGGCGCCGAAGGTGGTCGGCAATTCCTGGTCCATCAGGTCGCGCGTCGAGAGGTTGACCGAAAATTTGAGATGCGTGCCCTTGGCTTCCAGCTCGCCGCACAGGCGCGCCACCTTTTCCATCATCCAGGTGGTCAGCATGCGGATGAAACCGGTGGTCTCGGCAAAGGGAATGAAATTGTCCGGGCCGATGAAGCCTTTTTCCGGATGGATCCAGCGCACCAGCGCCTCGGCCCCGATCACCGTGCCGGAGGCCAGATCCAGCTTGGGCTGCAGATAGAGCATGAATTCGTCGCGCTCCAGCGCGCGGCGCAGCTCGGACAGCAGCGACAGGCTTTCCTGACTGGTCTTGTCGATGGCGGGGTCATATACCACCATCCCGCTGCCCTTGCGCTTGGCGGTGTACATCGCCACTTCGGCATGGCTCAGCAGCACGTCGCTGGTCTGGCCGTGCAGCGGGAAACCGGCGATGCCGATGCCGGCGCCCAGATCCACGGTCTGCTCCTGGAGCGACAGCGGGTGCTCCAGCGCACGCAGAATATGCATGGTCTGCTCCAGCGCGCCGTCGAGATCGACGCCCGGTAGCAGGATGGCGAACTCGTCGCCGCCCAGGCGCGCCACCTTGGCCTCGGGATACAGCAACTGGTCGGCCAGGCGATAGGCCACCTGGCGCAGCAGGTCGTCACCGAAGCTATGGCCCAGCACGTCATTGACCTGCTGGAAGCGGTCCAGATCCATCATCAGAATATGACAGGTGCCGTGCGGCACCTGGCGTGCGGCGGCAATGGCGTCCTTGAGCAGATCGGCGAACTGCACCCGGTTGGGCAAATCGGTCAGTTGATCCTGATACGCCTGGCGGCGGATCTGCACGCCCTCGCTGTAATCGCCCGCCCCCAGGCGCTTGGCCACGGCCGCCAGCTCGCGCAGCGGGCTGGTGATGCGGCGCGCCATCACGGCGCTGGCCAGCGCGGCGATCAGGACGCCGACGACGCTGATGGTCAGCAGAATCACTTGCAGACGATGGTAAGGCGCCACCGCTTCGCTGATCGAACGCTGCAGCACGGCCACCGCCTCCTGGCCGCTGCTGGAGCGCGCCAGCCGCATCAGGCGGGCGCGGTATTCGTTGCCGTAAATCTGCAGGTCGGACACGGCGCCGGTCTTCATGGACGGCACGATGACTTCCTTGGCCAGCATGGAAGCGGCATCCGGCGCCAGCGTCGAAACATCCGAGGACCAGCCGGTGGCGCCGCGGTTGCTGACCAGGATGGAGACTTGCAGCGAGGACAGCGCGCGCATGTCGGTGATCAGTTGATGATCGACCGGGAAGCCCATCACGACCCAGGCAATGGTCACCGGCGCCTTGATCGGCACGGCCACGATCTGGAACAGGCTGTCGCCCACCACGACGTTGTCGGCGGCGCCGTTCTCGGCTTCCGGCTTGTGGATCAGTTCCAGGCTGCTGCGTTGCAGATCGGTATCGGGATATTCCAGGGTCGAGGCACGGATCTGGCCGTCGATGCCGATCAGCATCGCCATTGAGGCGCCGATACGGGCGCCGTGGTTGGCCAGCACGGAATTGATGGTGTCGCGGTCGTCGGTGCCGATCGCCTGGCGGAATCCGAAGTCGGATGCCAGCAGGCGTGCGCCCTGGGTCAGCTTTTGCGCGTTCTGCTCCAGCAGGCGCACGAACACGCGCTGGCCGATCACCAGCTCGTCATTGATGGAATTGCGGGCGTTGCTGTCGATGGCCTTGCGGATGGCGGCAAAGCCGGCCAGTTGCACCACCACGATGAGGATGATGAACAGCGCAACGATCTTGCTTTCCAGACGATATAACCGCACCGGAGCCCCGCTTCCTTGGTTGGATTGGACGATGCCCGCGTTAGAGCGGCACCGCCTTGACGTTGAGTTTCACCGCGGCCTTGACGTCGCCGCCTTGCACCTGCAACGGCTGTTCCACCGCCGCCTCGTTGGGCGCCATCTTGAAATACCAGGCCTTGAGCGTGTACTTGCCATTGCCCAGGCCTTCCAGCTTCACCGAACCACTGCGATCGGTGACGCCAAAGTAAGGCGTATTGACCACCTGCACATAAGCCACCATCTGGTCGTGGATGTTGCAGCCCAGCACCACGGTGCCGGGCTTGTCGAACACCACCGGGCTGCCCGGCACGCCGGAATACAGCTTCAGCTCGAAGGTCTTGGCCGGGGAAAAGGAATAGACGTGGTGACGCACCGTATCGTGGTTCGGGAACAGGATGGGCGTCCCCGTCTGCACCACCGTCACCAGCGGGAAGAAGGTCTTGTTCTTTTGTTCGATCTCGGTCTGGCGCGGCGGCTTGGACGGCACCGGCGCGCCGCCCGCGGGCTCGGCATAGACCACGGCATTGGGTACCGGCTGTCCGGCCGCATCAAGCACCTCGACGGATACCGCCGCGCGCGCCTGCGCCGCCGCCAGCGCCGCGCCCAGCAAGAGAGCCGCCCCCATGGCCCTGGTCAGGGTCTGTTTTGTCTGCCGCATATCGAATATAGGTGAATGGTATGAGAGCCAACGCTTTTATGATGCGTCCGACAAGAATTTCCGTTCACTATACGGCAGGCCGCAAGAAATGAAATAAGGAAGTTTCTGAGTTGCCCGCCATCACGGCATGGGCGCCGGCCCTCGCCGCTCCCCCATGCCCGGATACTCCGGCGCCGCCCCCTCGGGCGTTCCGGACGCAGCAGCCATTATGCCTGCGAATCCTTGCGCGGGGCTGTCAGATAACCGATCACCGCGGGCAGGATCTCGGGCCGCACGCTGCCCGGCGACAAGCCGCCGGGGCCGGTCAGCACCACCGCGTTGATGAGCGCCTTGAGCATGCGCTGGATGACGAAGGTCGCCACGTCCAGGTCGGGCGTGGTCAGCGTGCCGCGGTGCTTCTCCAGCACGCCGCGGATGGCGTCGAAAAAGCGCTGGCGGATCTCGGTCGAGACCGGCAGGTTATAGGCCGGGAATTCCTCTTCCAGGATGCGATTGAGTTCGGGCTCCACCAGGTGGGCCGCGACCAGCGCATCGATCAGCGCCTCGAAGTCGCTCTGCAGCGAACCGGCGCCGTCGATGTGCGCCGCCACGTCTTCGAACAGCGCCAGCATGCGCGTGACGTGGCGCTCGCGCAGGGCGAAGATCAGCGCATCCTTGTTCGGGAAGTACTGGTACAGCGAGCCGACGCTGATGCCGGCCGACTCGGCCACGAGATTGGTATTGGTCTTGGCGTAGCCGCGCTCGACGAGCACGCGCGACATGGCGTCAAGAATGGTATCGACCATCGCCCGCGAGCGCGCCTGGCGAGGTTCTTTTCTGGGTTGCAGTTTCATTTTCAGCTTCGGTGAAGAATTCGCCGGTCTCCGACGCGAATTCGCAACATGAGTTATTGTTCGTATCTCAGAGTATAATACAAAAATGAGTTTTTACTCGCCCGCATCCCGCAGCGGACTCGCGTAAATAGTTGTAGCCGGCCGGAGAGCCCCTCCCCGCCTACCTCAACGCCCGATCCAGCCACGCCGCACCAGGCGAGACGAAACCGTAAGAACGACGTCGCAAAAGAACTCGCATCGCCAAAACCTTCACGTGGAGAATTCTATGAAACGCATTACGTCGCCCGCCATCCGGCCGCGGGCGATCGCCGCCGTTGCCGCCATGATCGGCCTGCTGGGCCTGTCCGGCTGCGCCAGCTTCAGCGGCATCGGTAGCGACAAGCATATTGCCCAAGCCTCCGATTTTGCCACGCAACGCAGCTTGACGAATCCGCAGCAGCAAAACCAGCAAAATGCGGGTCAATGGCCCGGCAGCGACTGGGTGCGCCAGTTCGGCGATCCGCAGTTGAGCGCGCTGATCGAAGAAGCCCTGGCGGCCAGCCCCAACCTGCAGCAAGCCCAGGCGCGCATCGCCGCGGCCGGCGCCATGGCTGAAGCCAAGGGCGCGCCGCTGCTGCCCACCGTCACGGCCGACGCCTCGGTGGTGCGCAACCAGTTTTCCAATACCACCATCTATCCCGAGCCCTACGGCGGCAACTGGTTCAACGAGAAGAAAGCCGGCCTGAACCTGAGCTACGAGCTCGACCTGTGGAACAAGAACCATGCGGCGCTGGCACAAGCCATCTCCAGCGAAAAGGCGGCCGAGGCCAGCGAACAGGAAGCCCGTCTGGCGCTGACCACCTCCATCGTCGCGGCCTACAGCCAGTTGGCCGCGCAGTATGCGCAGCATGACATCCTCCAGCGCACGGTGGAACAACGCGAATCGCTGCAAAAGATCACCGTCGATCGCGTGCGCACCGGCCTGGATACCCAGATCGAACGCGACCAGTCGCGCAGCAGCAGCGCCGACGCCCGCGCCCAGCTGGAACAGAGCGAAGGCCAGATCCTGCTGACCCGCCAGCAGCTCGGCGCGCTCGCCGGCAAGGGCCCGGATCGCGGCCTGCAACTGGCCGCGCCGCAGATGCAGAACCTGGCCACGCCAGCGCTGCCGGCCGACCTGCCGCTCAATTTGCTGGGCCGCCGCCCCGACATCGTGGCCGCGCGCTGGCAGGTGGAAGCCGCCAGCCACGGCATCGACGTGGCCAAGGCGCGTTTCTATCCGGACATCAACCTGAGCGCGATGATCGGCTTCGACACGCTGATGAACAATAACCCGTTCACGGCGGCCAGCAAGACCATCGCCTTCGGTCCGGCAATCTCGCTGCCCATCTTCGAGGGCGGCGCCCTGCGCGCCGGTCTGAAGGGCGAGTACGCCAACTATGACCTGGCCGTGGCGACCTACAACAAGACGCTCAACGACGCCTATGCCGACGTCGCGCGCCAGATCGCCTCGATCAACTCGACCGAACGCCAACTGCCGATCCGCCGCGAAGCGCTGGACGCCGCCGAGCGTGCTTATGGCTTGGCCAAGGAACGCTATCGCATCGGCCTGGCGTCGCAGCTCACCCTGCTTTCCGCCGAGACCGCGGTGCTGGCCCAGCGCCAGGCCATGGTCAGCCTGGAAGCGGCGCGCCGCGACCAGCAGGTGGCGCTGTACAAGGCGCTGGGCGGCGGTTTCGATGCCCAGCAGGCGGGCCTGGCGCTCAACGCAGGACCCGGCGAGGCCGCCCGACCGCAACCCTGACCCCATGAACGGACAAGGTCTGCCGCCGGACTCTCATCCATCCGGCCGGCGGCGGACACGGCCCGCCACTTGCGTGGCGCAGCCGGAAAATTGCTTACGAAAAAATCAAACGGAGTAATCCATGAGTGACAGCACCACCCAGAACGCCCCGGGCGCTCCCAACCAACCCGCCAACGGCAAGACCAACGGTAACGGCAAACGCAAGCGCCAACTGTTCCTGCTCACGCTGCTGCTGTTGATCATCGCCGTCGGCTGCTTCCTGTACTGGTTCCTGCACGGCCGCTTCTTCGAAGAGACCGACGACGCCTACGTCGGCGGCAACATCGTGCAGATCTCGGCCCAGGTCGGCGGCACCGTGACCTCGATCAAGGCCGACGATACCCAGATCGTGAAGGCCGGTCAGCAACTGGTCACGCTGGACGCCGCCGACACCAAACTGGCGCTGTCCCAGGCCGAGGCCGCCCTGGCCCAGGCCGTGCGCCAGACCCGCCAGCTGTTCCTGAACAACGACACGCTGGCCGCCAACGTGGCCGCGGCCGAATCCAACCTGGCGCGCGCCAAGGATGACATGCAGCGCCGGCAGGCCGGCCTGGCCTCGGGCGCGGTGTCGCAGGAAGACGTCTCTCACGCCCGCGACGCCCTCAAGAGCGCCAGCGCCGCGCTGGACCAGACGCGCGCCGCCGCCGCCGCCAACCGTGCACTGACCGACCACACCAGCGTCACCGAGCACCCCAACGTGATGCAAGCGGCCACCGCCGTGCGCAACGCTTACCTGAACTATGCCCGCGTCAACATCGTGGCGCCGGTGTCGGGCTTCGTCTCCAAGCGTTCGGTGCAGGTCGGCCAGCGCATCGCCGCCGGCAATCCGCTGATGGCCATCGTGCCGCTGGAACAGATCTGGATCGACGCCAACTTCAAGGAAGGCCAGTTGAAGCACATCCGCATCGGCCAGCCGGTTGAAGTGATCGCCGACGTCTATGGTTCGGACGTGAAGTACAAGGGTACCGTGATCGGCTTCTCGGCCGGCACCGGCGGCGCCTTCTCGCTGCTGCCGGCGCAGAACGCCACCGGCAACTGGATCAAGGTGGTGCAGCGCGTGCCGGTGCGCATCGCCCTCGACCCGGAACAGGTGCGCGCCCATCCGCTGCGCATCGGCCTGTCCACCACCGCCACCGTGGACATCCACGGCGACGGCAAGGCGCTGGAAAACGTCCCGACCAACTTCCAGACCAACGTCTATGAAGACCTGGGCAAGCAAGCCGACGCCATCGTCGATCGCATCATCAGCGACAACGCCAGCGGCCTGCCCATGCCCAAGAAGAACAAGGCTGCCGCGCCGGTGGCCGTGCCGCATACCTGATCCGCAAGCGCTGACCTGAACTGATACTTTTATGGCCAACAGCCCTACTCCCTATACGCCGCCACCGCCGCTGACCGGCGCCAACCTGGTGCTGGGCACGCTGTCGGTGTCGCTGGCGGTGTTCATGAACGTGCTCGACTCGTCGATCGCGAACGTGGCCATCCCGACCATTTCGGGCAACCTCGGCGTCTCCGTGGACGAAGGCACCTGGGTGATCACCTCGTTCGCGGCGGCCAATGCGGTCTCCATCCCGCTGACCGGCTGGCTCACCCAGCGGCTGGGCGCGGTGCGCCTGTTCGTCACCTCGGTGCTGCTGTTCGTGCTGGCCTCCTGGCTGTGCGGCCTGGCGCCCACCCTGCCCATCCTGCTGGCCGCGCGCGTATTGCAAGGCCTGGTGGCAGGCCCCATGGTGCCATTGTCGCAATCGCTGCTGCTGGGCGCCTATCCCAAGTCCAAGGCCTCGTTCGCGCTCGCGCTATGGGGCATGACGGCGGTGGTGGCGCCGGTGGCCGGGCCGGCGCTCGGCGGCTGGATCACCGACAGCTACACCTGGCCGTGGATCTTCTACATCAACGTGCCGGTGGGCCTGGTCGCGGCCGGCGTCACGCTGGCCATCTACCGCTCGCGCGAGACGCCCATCCACAAGCTGCCGATCGACAAGATCGGCCTGGCGCTGCTGGTGACCTGGGTGGCGGCCTTCCAGATCATGCTCGACAAGGGCAAGGATCTGGACTGGTTCTCCTCGCCCATGATCGTCACGCTGGGCGTGATCGCCGCCGTCGCCTTCGCCTACTTCGTGGTGTGGGAGCTCAACAACAAGCATCCGGTGGTCGATCTGCGCCTGTTCGGCCGGCGCAATTTCGCCGGCGGCACCATCGCGATCTCGATCGGCTACGGCGTCTTCTTCGGCAATCTGGTGATCCTGCCGCAGTGGCTGCAGCAATACCTGGGCTACCGCTCGATCGACTCCGGCCTCTCCACCGCGCCGATCGGCATCTTCGCGGTGATCCTGATGCCGCTGATCGGACGTTTCCTGCCGCTGGTCGATGCGCGCAAGGTGGCCACGGCGTCCTTCATCGGCTTCGCCTTCGTGTTCTGGCTGCGCTCCCACTACAATCTGGACGTGGATCAGGTGACGGTGATCCTGCCGACGCTGCTGCAAGGCATCCCGACGGCGATGTTCTTCGTGCCGCTGACGGTGCTGCTGCTGTCGGGTCTGCCGCCGGAACGCATCCCGGCGGCGGCCGGCCTGTCGTCCTTCGTGCGCGTGTTCTGCGGCGCGGTCGGCACCTCGATCTCGACCACCGCGTGGAACAACCGCACCATCATGCACCACGCGCAGCTGACCGAGCACGCCACGCCCTACAGCCCCTGGCTGCAGCAGACCTTCAGCAACATCAGCAGCACGCTGGGTCTGAACCAGGAGCAGACCGCCGGCATGGTGGAACGCACCATCACCTTCCAGGCCGCGATGCTGGGGATCAACGACATCTTCTATGTGTCGGCCGTGATCTTCCTGGTGATCATTCCGCTGATCTGGATCATCAAGCCGTCCAAGGGCGGCGCGGGAGCAGCCGAAGCATCCGCCGCGCACTGAGCGCCAGAAAACGGGCGCCTACCTGCCGCAGGCATGAAAAAAGCGCCGGTCCCTTGCGGGGCCGGCGCTTTTTCTTTGCGCGCTCCGATGCGACGGACTCAGCCCACCAGCACCTGGTGATGGAAACGCAAATGGTCTTCCACGAAGCTCGCGATGCAGTAATAGCCATGGTCGTAGCCTTCGTGCCGGCGCAGGGTCAGCGGCTGCGAGGCCGCCTTGCAGGCCGCCTCGAACTCCTCCGGCATCAATTGCTCGACCAGGAATTTATCCGACAGCCCCTGATCGATCAGGATGCCTTGCGGATACGGCGAACGCAATCCGCGCATCAGCTCGCAGGCGTCGTACTGCTTCCACGCCTCGCGATCCTCGCCCAGATAGTTGCCGAAGGCCTTGTGACCCCACGGCGCCTTGGAGGGCGCGCTGATCGGCGCGAAGGCCGATACCGAACGGTAGATGTCGCGGTTGCGCAGCGCCAGCGTCAGCGCGCCATGACCGCCCATCGAGTGACCGAAGATGCCGATGCGCTGCGGATCGGCCGGGAACTCGCGCAGAATGGTCTGGCGCAGGCCGTGCACCACATAAGAGTACATGCGGTAGTGCTGCTCCCACGGCGCGCGGGTGGCGTCGAGGTAGAAGCCGGCGCCCACGCCGAAGTCCCAACTGTCGCTTTCGCCTTCGATGCCGGCGCCGCGCGGGCTGGTGTCCGGCGCCACCAGGATCATGCCCAGCTCGGCCGCCACGCGTTGCGCGCCGGCCTTGATCATGAAGGTCTCCTCGGTGCAGGTCAGGCCGGCCAGATAGAACAGCACCGGCAGCTTGCCGCCGGCCTTGGCCTGCGGAGGGACGAATACCGAGAAGCGCATCGGCAGGCCGATTTCCACCGCTTCGTGGCGGTAATAGCCCTGGACGCCGCCGAAGCAGCCATGCTCGCTGAGGGTCTCCAGCATGCCGTCTCCTTTCCTCAGAACTCGACCACCGAGCGGATCGATTCGCCGCTCTTCATCAGGTCGAAACCTTCGTTGATGCGCTCCAGCGGCAACTTGTGGGTGATCAGGTCATCGATGTTGAGCTTGCCTTCCATGTACCAGTCAACGATCTTGGGCACGTCGGTGCGGCCGCGCGCGCCGCCGAAGGCCGAACCCTTCCAGACGCGACCGGTGACCAGCTGGAACGGACGGGTGGAGATTTCCTGGCCGGCCGCCGCCACGCCGATGATGATGGACTGGCCCCAGCCCTTGTGGCAGCACTCCAGCGACTGGCGCATGGTGGTGGTGTTGCCGATGCACTCGAAACTGTAGTCGGCGCCGCCGTCGGTCAGGCCGATGATGGCATCGACCACGTTGGGCACGTCCTTGGGATTGATGAAGTCGGTCATGCCGAACTTGCGCGCCATGGCTTCGCGCGCCGGGTTCAGGTCAACGCCGATGATCTTGTTGGCGCCCACCATCTTGGCCGCCTGGATCACGTTCAGGCCGATGCCGCCCAGGCCGAACACCACCACGTTGGCGCCCGCCTCCACCTTGGCGGTGAACAGCACGGCGCCCACGCCGGTGGTGACGCCACAGCCGATGTAGCAGACCTTGTCGAACGGCGCGTCGGAGCGGATCTTGGCCAGCGCGATCTCCGGCACCACGATGTAGTTGGAGAAGGTCGAGGTGCCCATGTAGTGGAACAGCGGCTTGCCGTCCAGCGAGAAGCGGCTGGTGGCATCCGGCATCAGACCGCGACCCTGGGTGGCGCGGATGGCCTGGCACAGGTTGGTTTTCTGCGACAGGCAGAACTTGCATTCGCGGCATTCCGGCGTGTACAGAGGAATGACGTGGTCGTCCTTCTTCAGCGACTTTACGCCGGGACCGACGTCAACCACCACGCCCGCGCCTTCATGGCCGAGGATGGCGGGGAAAATGCCTTCCGGGTCGGCGCCCGACAGCGTGTAATAATCGGTGTGGCAGATGCCGGTGGCCTTGATCTCGACCAGCACCTCGCCGGCCTTGGGGCCGCCCAGTTCGACTTCCTCGATGGTCAAGGGCTTGCCCGCCTGCCATGCTACTGCTGCTCTTGTCTTCATAGAGATGTTGTCCTTTGTCAATGATGGGTTAGGTGAACCGCCCGGCATGCAGGCCGCGGATGACGCTGCGGCTTGCATGCGGCGGAAGATCGCCGCATCGCTCCCGAAGACCGGGAACGGCGGGAAATTCTGGATGTTCGCGCGAAACTGGCCGTATTATCGCATTGCAAACGGAAATGCATCAGCCGACGCCCTCCTGCATGGATGAAAATTTCCGCCAGACATGAAATCAACCAGGAAACAGCGCGATTCCCAACTAGCGATAATGACAAAGGCGGCGGCTTGCGGTAAGGTTTGACGAAAGAAAAGTATCAGGCCATACGTATGTGCCAGGCACGCGGAAGTTACGTTTTTTGCTGCACTGTATAGACCGGTGACATAGGTAACACGTGTGTCGGGACATAGGTAACACTTCAATCGTAGACATCATCTTGTCGCAAATCAATTTTGGCGAAGCGCTGATGAGCGAAGTACAACTCGAACACGCCG
>WNDX01000111.1 GCA_009914615.1 Herbaspirillum frisingense | reverse complement strand
GTGAGTCAGCGGATTCCATTAGGGCCCGCAGGGAGATATCCGCTGCAACAAGGCCGGATATAAAACTGCAGCCTAGCCTGTCCAACAGCACATACTGTTTCTTGCCAAACTGGAGGCGTCCATATAAACCAATATGACTATAAGTAAAGGGTGGAATTTCCCGCCAGGGAAAGTCCCTTCTCTTCCCGCGCGCAAGCCAGTCATGACAGGGGCGCGACGCACCATGACGACATGGTCCCTGCGCCGCCTGGTCGCGCTGGCGGTTTTCGCCGCATGTGTCGCCTGGGCACTCCTCCTTCCCATTTCCATCGCACGAGCCGCCAATATGCAACCCCAGCCCAGCAACAAGGAAGTCGAACTGCATCACAAACTGATCGACGTGGACGGCGTCAGGATCCATTACGTGGAAGCCGGCGCCGCTGCCGGCGCGCCCATCCTGCTGATTCCGGGCTGGCCGGAAAGCTGGTACGCGTGGCGCGACATCATTCCGACGCTGGCGCGCGCCGGCCGCCGGGTGATTGCCATCGATCCGCGCGGCATGGGCGATTCGGCGCATCCCGCGCAGGGATTCACGCCGCGCATCGTGGCCGCCGAAATCCATCGCTTCGCGCAGTTGCTGGGACTGACGAAGGATGCAAGGCTGGACGTGGCCGCGCACGACGTCGGCGCCTGGATAGCGTATGCCTATGCGGCGGACTGGCCGGCCGACGTGCGCACCTTGTCCCTGTTCGATGCGGCGCTGCCCGGCATTTCGCCACTGCCGGTGTCGGATATTCCCTCGGATGAGGTCAACAAGCGGACCTGGCATTTCGCCTTCAACCGCATCCCCGATCTCCCTGAGATCCTGGTGCGCGGCCACGAGCGCGAATATCTCGCCTGGCTGTTCGCGCAGAAGGCGGCGCGTCCCTGGGTGTTCACGCCGGCCGTCATCGACGAATACACGCGCACCTACATCCAGCCGGGCGGCACGCGCACGGCCTTCGCCTACTACCGCGAATCGTTTTCACGCGAGGCGCTGGATGCCAACAAGGCCAGAGCCAGGACGATGCTGGAGATGCCGGTCATGACGATCGGCGGGCAATACGGCGTGGGCGCATCGCTGTTCAACACGATGCAAGGCATCGCGAAGAATGTGCGGGGACATGTCCTGGCCGACTGCGGGCATTTCGTGATGGAGGAATGTCCTGATGAAGTTGCCGCGCACCTGATCGCATTCATCCCGGACTAAGTCCGGCCCGCGGCAGGGTGCGCGTATCAGGCGCGCGTCCTGTCCGCGCTTCAGTTGTCGATAGCCGCGGCCCAGTGCAATTCGCTGAGGGAGTCGTGGGTATCGGTGGCCCTCCCATGACGACCTGAATTCCACGGGTTCGCCGCGCAAGCCATAACCGACGAAGATGGAGAGCAGCGCCAGATGGCGGGCCGGCAGGCCGAAATCCTTTGCCACTTTCTTTGGCAGCAGGCAGGCCCGCAGCCTGTCCCCGACGCGGCTCGACGAGATGCCGCATGGCTGCTCCATCGCCTTCGGCGCTGATACGCAAACCGTGGTGAACCAGACTGGCAACATCACCGTGCTGTGCACCAACGGCATCACGTAAAACGTCGGCCTGGTGCCGGCACCGCCGACCGGGTTCGTGCAGTTTTGCTGGAAGCCTTGCCGGCGGGATGCTGCACGATAGAAGAGGTGACCGGCAAGCTTGCGCTCGGCAAACGCACCTCGCAGCGGCGCATGGGCGAGGGGGAGCCAGCTTCCAGCGGGTGATGACGGGTGTCAGGATTTCGCTGGCGCGGCATTATCTGGAAAGGACCGCGCTGCCGCCGACCGGGATTGCTTTCCTGCCCGGTTTCGATGCACCCAATCCTTTTGCCGCGCCTTCGGGAAATGGACCGGGCACACGCCGGACAGCGTGCGCGCAGCAGCGATTCAGACCGGATAGCCGGCTGCCCGGAACTGCCGATCCGCCTCGACACTGCGGCGCAGCCAGTCGGCGAACAACGCCAGTTTTTCCTCATCCTTGCCGTTCCGCGGACAGATCATCCAATAGGCTTCCGCCAGCGCCGGGCCCGGCGCAAACGGTGCGATCAGCGTGCGCTGCCGCAGGGCCAGCGCCACCAGCGACGACCTCGCCAGCGCCACGCCCTGGCCCGCGAGCGCGGCATCGATCGAGGCGCTTTCGTGATTGAAGAGAATACTGGCCTTGTCGGGCGCCGCTAATCCCTGTGCCAGAAACCAGTCCGACCAGCCACGCTGGTCGTGCACGTGCAGCAGCGTCGCCGCGGCCAGTTCGTGCGCCGAGCGCATGGCGGGCAAGGAGGGACTGCAGACCGGCACCAGGCATTCGTCGCCCAGTCGCAGGCATTCCAGTTCCGGCCACGGGCCGACGCCGTAGCGGATGGCGACGTCGATGTCGTCGCGGACAAAATTGGCGTGGCGCTCGCTTTGCTCCAGCCGCAATTCCAGGTGCGGATGCTGCGCGGTGAATTCGCCCAGACGCGGCACCAGCCACTTGGACGAGAAATTCGGCGAGCAGGAAATCGCCAGCCGTTGCCGCCCCGCAGGCGTGCGCAGATGGCCGGTGGCGCGTTCGATGCGGTCGAAGGCATCGCGGATGGCGACCAGATAATCCTGCCCGGCCCGGGTCAGGCGCAGCTGGTTGGGCAGACGCTCGAACAGCGGCAGGCCGAGTTCTTCCTCCAGCGCCTTGATCTGGTGGCTGACGGCGCCTTGCGTGACATGCAACTCCTGCGCCGCCAGCGTGAAGCTGCAATGCCGCGCGGAAGCTTCAAAGGCGCGCAGGGCGTTGAGCGACGGGAGTTTGCGGGCGGCCATGGCGGTATGAGATGGGTTGGGGCTAGCCTGAAAAAGGATGCTTTGCGGCGAGGAGACGCTGGAATTTATCATAGACTGCAGCAGCCCATTCTTTCACCGCCTTGCAAGGAAGCCTCATGAACCTGGAACAACGCCTCAACGAACTCTCCATCGTCCTCCCCGCATCGGCCGCACCCGGCGCGCAATACGCCACCGGCGTGGCGCACCGTGGACTGGCCTGGATCAGCGGCCAGTTGCCGCGCGAAGGCGATCGTGTGCTGGTGGCGGGCAAGCTGGGACGCGATGTGTCGATCGAGGAAGGACAGACCGGCGCGCGCGCGGCGATGATCCGCGCGTTGGCGGCGCTGCGCGACACGGTCGGCGACCTGACCCGCATCGATCGCATCCTGCGCCTGAACGTCTATGTGAACTGCACGGAAGACTTCAGCCAGCAGAGCGCCGTGGCCGACGGCGCCTCGTCGCTGATTTACCAGTTGTTCGGTACGGAGAAGGGCGCGCATGCGCGCACCAGCGTCGGCGTCGCGCAATTGCCGCGCAACGCCTGCGTCGAGCTGGATATCGTGGTGGCGCTGGACGACTGAGGAAAACGCGGCACGGGCGATGTCGCCGCGGCCGGCCTCAGCCCTTGCTCGCGCCGACGGTCAGGCCGGCGACGAATTGTTTTTGCATCACGAAGAACAGCAGCACCGAGGGCAGCGCCGCCAGGATGGAGCCGGCCGAGACCAGGTTCCATGCGGTGGTCCATTGTCCGCGCAGCGCCGCGACGCCGACCGTGATGGGCGCCACGTCATCACCCTGGGTCAGGCACAGCGCCCAGAAATAATCGTTCCACACGAAGGTGAACACCAGCACCGCCAGCGCCGCCAGCGCCGAGCGGATCAGCGGCAGCACGATGCGGTAGAACACGGTCCATTCGCTGGCGCCTTCGATGCGGGCCGCCTCGATCATCTCGAATGGCAGTTGCTTGATGAAGTTGCGCAGGAACAGCGTGCAAAACCCGGTCTGCATGGCGATGTGAAACAGCATCATGCCGGTGATGGTGTTGAACAGCCCCAGCGACAGCGACAGGTCGCGCACCGGGATCATCAGGATCTGCTGTGGCACGAAGTTGCAGGCCACGAAGGTGGCGAACAGTAAGGTATTGCCGCGGAACCTGTAGGTCGATAGCGCGAAGCCGGCCATGGACGCCAGCGCGATGGCGCCGATCACCGAGGGGATGGTGATCAGACAACTGTTCCAGAAGTAATGCAGCATGGGCGAGGCGGTCAGGGCTTCGCGATAATTTTCCAGCATCGCGAAGTCTTTCGGCCAGCCCCAGTAGTTACCGGCCATCAGCTCGTCGTTCGAGCGGATCGAGGTCACCAGGGCGGTCAGCATGGGCAGCAACCAGATCAGCAGCGCCACCGGCAGCGAGAGCTGATACAGCAGGCGGTTGGCCGGCTTCCATTTCTCTATGGGCATCGGAAACATGGCGCCTCCTCCTAGCGTTCGGCGCGCAACATGCGGCGCAATTGATAAACGATATAGACCAGCATGATGGCGAACAGCGTGACCGCGATCGCCGCCGAATAGCCTTGCCGGTAATACTTGATGGCCTGGTCGTAGGCGTAATAGGCCAGCACGGTGGAGCTTTCGTAAGGGCCGCCGCTGCTCATCACCGAGATCAGGTCGAAGCTGCGCAGCGCGCCGATGATGCTGACCACGAAGGCCATGAAGGTGGTCGGCCGCAGTTGCGGCAGGATCACGTAGCGCAGCATGCTCCAGCCCTTGGCGCCTTCCATGCGCGCCGCCTCGACCTGGTCGTTGTTGATCGCGGTCAGGCCGGTCAGGAACAGGATCATGCAATAGGCCGTCTGCGGCCACAGCGCGGCGAAGATGATGCCGAAGGTGACGTAGCGGGCGTCGCCCAGCACCGGGATACCGTGGCCCAGCAGCAGCGACAGCAGGCCGAAGCTGGGATCGTAGAACCAGCTGAAGATGAGGCCCACCACCACCCCGGAGAGCACGAAGGGCGCGAAGAACAGCGCCTTGATCACGCGCATGCCGCGCACCTTCTGGTTCAGGTACAGCGCGATGGCCAGGCCCATCGGCGGCGCCAGCAGGAACATCAGCAGCCAGGCCAGGTTGTTCTTGAGGGCGGTGTAGAAGGCCGGCGCATGCAGCAGTTCGGCGTAGTTGGCCAGGCCGACGAATTGGGGAGCGGTCATGCCGTCCCAGTTGAAGAAGCTGAGATAAATCGTAGAGGCGATCGGGTACAGCACATACACCAGGGTCATCACGCAGGCCGGCGCCAGGAACCACAGGGCCGCGCGATTCCTGCGCGCGGCGACGCGCCGGCTGGTCAGGGCGCCGGCCGCGGGCGGCGTGGACGTATCGGTGGCATTGGCGGCATTGACCGCATTGGCAGCATCGGCGGGCGGATGGAGGGCGGGCGTTTGCACGATCATGGCGAGGGACTCCTTGGTTCTATTGCCGGCCGCGCGCATGATGCGAGGCGGCCGGCAAGCGCGCCTTCCCGTCGAGGGGAAGGCGCGGCGCTGCGTGGGCGGCTCAGGACTTCTTGTAGATGCGCTTGCGGCTTTGCTCCAGCTCGTTGAGCACGTCGTCGATCTTGCTCGGATCGCTCACGAACTTTTGCATACCCTTCATGCCTTCGTCGGCCATTTCCTTGGTCATGTCGCGATCATAGAACTGGGCGATGCCGCCCTTGGCGTTGGAGAGGATCTGGAAGCCGATGCGCGAGATCGGTTCGGTCGGCTCGGGCGACTGGCTGTTGGCCGGCAGCGATCCCAGGCCGTCGGCCAGCTTGGCGCTGATCGCCGGGTTGCCGACGAAAGCCAGGAAGCGGCGCGCGTCGGCCTTGTTGCGGGCCTTGCTGGGGATGTGGATGGACTCGGTCGGGCCTTCCTCGGCGGTCGGCACGTTGGCGTCAATGATGGGGAACTGGAAGTAGCCCATGTTGGCCGCCATCTTCTGCGGGAAGCCCTTGGCGATGAAGGTGCCCATCAGCATCATGGCCGCCTTGCCCTGGAACAGGAAGGGCTGGGCGCCGTCCAGGTCATAGGACAGGGCGTTGTCGATGAAGTACTTGTTGTCGATCAGGGTCTTCCAGGCGCTGTACACCTTCTTGACGCGCGCGTCGGTGTAGGGGATCTCGCCGGCCATCAGTTGCTGGTTGAAGGTGTTGCCGTTCAGGCGCAGATCCAGGTAGTCGAACCAGCCGGCCAGCGTCCAGGCATCGCGCCCGCCCACCGCCAGCGGCGCGACACCGGCGGCCTTGAGCTTCTTGCAGGCGTCCAGGAATTCATCCCAGGTCTTGGGCTCGGCGGCGATGCCGGCGCTCTTGAAGATGTCCTTGCGATAGAACATGCCCCACGAGTAATAAACGGTGGGCAGGGCATATTGCTTGCCCTGATAGGAGGAGGCGCCCTTGGTCGAGGCATAGGTGGCGTCCCAGTTGTTCTTCTTCCAGTCTTCGCTGACGTCTTCCAGCAGGCCGCGGCTGGCGTAGAAGGCCATGCGTTCGCCGTTGTGCCAGTTGATGATGTCGGGCGCCTGGGTCGAGAGCCAGCCCGGCAGTTGCACCTTGTAGGCTTCTTCCTCGACGAAGGCGACCTTGATGTCCACGTCGGGATTGGCCTTCTTGAATTCATCCAGGGTCGATTGCCAGACGGTGCGCTGGACTGCTCCCTTGTAAGCGATGTTGACGGCCAAGGTACCGGCGCCTGCGGTGGTCGCCGCGGCCAGCAGGCCGGCCAGCACACCCATGCGAATCATGTTGTTCATTGTTGTCTCCGAATGATTTGTCAAAAACAGCGTTCTCGTTCTTGCGTTCTCGTCTTGCGCTACCTGCCGGCAGGTTCTTGGTCGCCTGCTTGTGCACCGGCGGCGGGAGGGTGGTCGCGCGCCGGGCGGTCTTCCAGAGTGTGTCGGTTCTTATGCTCCCCGCGCGCGGTAGATGGCCACGCCTTGCGGCGCCAGCTCGGGGCCGCCCACGATGAAGTCGGCGCCGTCGGCGTCGGGCAGCGTGAGCGGCGCATCGGCGTAGTTGAGCGCAAACACCAGGCCGCCGCGCCGTTGCAGGCGCAAGCCTTCCGGCAGGTGCTGCGGCGCCAGGCCGGCGGCGCGGGCGATCTGTGCGAAGACGCCGGCCGTGAAATCGGCGTCGAAGATGCTGGCCAGATAATGCACGCGCTGGTGCCGGACGATCGCCGGATGACCGTCGCCGAAGGCGGCCAGGATATCGATGCCTTCGCCTTCGATCAGGTCGCGCCAATGCGCGGCGCGGCCGTGCTGGCCGTCGAGCTGCACCGCCTCGGTGACATTGGGCCGCAGCGATTCCACGCGCCACACGCGCATCGGCAGGATTGCTTGCAGCGGGCCGGGCGGCAGCGTCGTCGGGATCTGCAGCGACTCGGTCTTGGAGCCGCTGCGCGGACCGAACACCACCTGCGCGCCGCTGCGCTGCAGCCGGCCAGGCAGGTCGTCCGGCACGATCGGCAGCGGCGGCACCACGATCATGGCATAGCCATCCAGCGGCGCGTCGACCGGCACGATATCCACGTCCAGACCCAGCGAACGCAGCGCGGAGTAGTACTCGAAGGCGAAGCGCGGATAGTGGAAATCGGCGCCCTGATGATGAATCTCGAACAGCCACTTGGCGGCGTAATCGAACAGCAGCGCCACCTTGCCGCGCGGCTGCGCCAGCGCGCCGGCGGCCTGCTCGACGGTGACGATTTCCTGCGCCACGCGCTCGGCTTCGACGCCGCCGACGTCGAGCCGGTTGTCGGGACGGTTCAGGCCGGCATGCATCTGCTCCTGGGCGAACGGCACCTGGCGCCAGCGGAAATACGAGACGCAACCGGCGCCGTGGGCGAAGGCTTCCCAGCTCCACAGGCGCACCATGCCGGGCAGCGGATGCGGATTCCAGTGCGCCCAGTTGACCGGGCCCGGCTGCTGTTCCATGACCCAGAACGGCTGGGCCGACATGCCGCGGTAGAGGTCGTGGTTGAACGAGGCGAAATCCGGATGGCCGGTGCGGAGCCAGCGCGCCTTGGTGTCCGGCGAGAACCACATCTCTTCCAGCGCGCCCAGCGGATAGCTGTCCCAGCTGGCGACGTCGAGGTCGGCGGCGACCGGATAGTGATCGAACTCCACGAACATCTGCATGAAGTTGTGCACCATCACCCGGCCCGGCGCGTGCGCGCGCAGGATCTCGACCTGCATGCGGTTGTAGCGCACCACCTCGTCCGAGGCGAAGCGGCGATAGTCCAGGCGATGCGAAGGATGGGCCTCGGTGACGGTGCCGATGGGGGCGTCGATTTCATCGAAGCTGCGGTATTCCATGCTCCAGAACACCGTGCCCCAGGCTGTGTTGAGCGCATCGATGGTGCCGTAGCGGGCGCGCAGCCAAGCGCGGAAGCGGCGCTGCGCCGAGGCCGAATAGCTGACCACGGTCTGGTGGCAGCCGTATTCGTTGTCGAGCTGCCAGGCGGTGATCGCGGGATGATTGCCGTAGCGCTGGCCCAGCAGGCGCACGATGCGCTGCGATTCCTCGAAATAAGAGTCGGAGGAAAAATCATAATGGCGGCGCGAACCGAAGGCGCGCTTGCGGCCATTCGCATCGACCGCCAACACATCGTCGTAACGGTCGATCAGCCATTTCGGCGGCGTCGCCGTCGGCGTGCACATCACTACGTCCAGGCCGTGCCTGGCCAGCACCTCGATGGCGCGGTCCAGCCACTCCCAGCGCAGGTCGCCGGGCGAGGGCTCGATGCGGCTCCAGGCGAATTCGCCGATACGCACCTGCTTGATCCCCAGCGCCTGCATGCGCTGCGCATCGCTCTCCCACATTGCCTCGGGCCAGTGCTCGGGGTAATAGCAGACTCCCAATCGTATCGACATCGATGTGACTCCTACGGGTTGTGTTGGATGGAAAGACCGGGCCGCGCGCTCAGGCGGCGGCAGCCAGGCCGGTATGGACTTGCGCGCGCGGCAGCGCGATGCCGTCCTGGTCGAACAGATAGGCGCAGGCGGGCGCGATGCCGAAGCGCAAGCGCTCGCCGCGCTCGGTCCGGGCATTGCCCGGCGCCTTGGCCACCAGCGGCTGGCCGCCGGGCTGATCGAGGTGCACATAGGTCTGTTCGCCCAGGCGTTCCACCAGCACCACCTCGCGCGTCAGCGCGGAGGAGGTGGTGTCGGCGATGTCCATGTGCTCCGGGCGCACGCCCAGCGTCATCTCCTGTCCGGGCTGCACACGTGCGCCGGCGGCGGCCACCACCACCTGCTCGTTGGTCGCCGGCAGGCGCACGGTGACGTGGGCCTCGTTCACGCCGGTGACCTGGGCCGGGATGAAATTCATGCGCGGCGAGCCGATGAAGCCGGCCACGAAGCGGTTGCGCGGGTGGTGATACAGCTCCATCGGCGTGCCGACCTGGGCGATGCTGCCGAAGCGCGCGGTGTCGGCGCCGGCGTGCAGCAGCACGATGCGGTCGGCCAGCGTCATGGCCTCGACCTGGTCGTGCGTCACATAGACCACGCTGGCCTGCTCGAATTGGCGATGCAGCCGGGCGATTTCGATGCGGGTCTGGCTGCGCAGGGTGGCGTCGAGATTGGAGAGTGGTTCGTCGAACAGGAACACGCCCGGGCGCCGCACGATGGCGCGACCGATGGCGACCCGCTGGCGCTGGCCGCCGGACAATTCCTTGGGCTTGCGCTGGAGCAGTTCTTCCAGCTGCAGCACGCGCGCGGCGTCGCGCACCTTCTGCTCGATCTCGGCCTTGGGCAGCTTGGCCAGCGTGAGGCCGAAGCTCATGTTTTCGTACACGGTCATGTGCGGGAACAGTGCATAGCTCTGGAACACCATCGCCACCGAACGCTGTGCCGAGGGCACCTCGTTCATGCGCTTGTCGCCGATGAAGAGGTCGCCGCTGCTGAGGTCTTCGAGGCCGGCGATCACCCGCAGCAGCGTCGATTTGCCGCATCCGGAAGGGCCGAGGAACACGCAGAATTCATGCTCGCCGATGGCGAGATCGACATCGCGAATCACCGGCGGGGCGTCGCCATAGGCTTTTTGTGCTGCACGCAAGGTAATGCTGGCCATCATCTCTTCCCAAAAGAATTGAATCACACCGCATGCGGCTGTCGCAGCCGCTTGTCAATCGCAGGTCAGCCGCGCCGGAATGCCCGGCTGGCGTCAGGTTAAGCGCTTAATCAGATTTTCCAAAAAAAAGGAAGTACCGAATTTCTTGAGTGCAATCAGGCTTGTCTCCACATCGTTGTTCTGCTTGTGCTGCCGGTTTGGGTGGCATGTTTTGCGACCGATCATACCCATCTTATTTTTGGGACGCAATAGCAAGGCGGCAAGGCATCGCATCGCTTGCATATGTAAAGGCCGGCGCATCCGCACCGGTCGACGTGGCCGCGTCGCGTTGACAAGGCCGGCGATAGAGGATTGAATGCGAGGGCTTCCAACCTCATCACTCCATGACAACCTTATCCGAAGTCGCCCGTCTGGCGGGCGTCACGTCCGCCACCGTATCGAACGTCCTGCGCCAGCGCGGCAAGGTCGGCGAACAGACCCGGCAGCGCGTGCTGGCGGCGGTCGAGCAACTCGGATACCGGCCGCATCTCACCGCGCGCGCCCTGGCGGAAGGACGCGCACCGACGCTGGCGCTGATGGTCTCCAGCATCGCCAACCCCTTCTATCCGGAATTCGCGCTGGCCGCCGAACGCGCGGCGCGCGCGCATGGCCGCTTCCTGATCGTCTGCAATACCAACGACGATCCGGCCATCGGCCGCGCCTATCTGGAGCAGATGGCCGGCACCCTGTCGGACGGCGTGCTGATCATGAACGCCAACCTGTCCATCGATGAGTTGAGAAAGACCGAACAGCGCGGCGCGCCGGTGGTGCTGTGCATGTGGGAGAAACCCGATGCGCCGCCCGAGCTGCCTTGCATCGCGGTCGATTTCCACCAGGCCGGGCTGACCGCCGGCCGCCACCTGATCTCGCTCGGCCATCGCCACATCGGCGCGCTGGTGGGCAGCAAGAAGAGCGGCATCCATGCCGAGCGCTACAGCGGTTACCTGAGCGCCTGTGCCGAGGCCGGCATCAAGCATCCGCAGAACCGCACCCGCTTCATCGGCGACACGGTGGAAGCCGGCTACCAGGCGACCATGTCCATGCTGGCCGAGTTTCCGCAACTGACCGCGATCTTCGCCAGCAACGACTTGCCGGCACTGGGTGCGATGAACGCCATCGCCGACATGGGATTGAACGTGCCGCGCGATATCTCGGTCATCGGCATCACCGACATCCAGTGGGCGCGCGTATCGCGCCCGGCGCTGACTACCGTGGCGGTGCCCACCGCCAGCGCGGCCGAGATGGCCATCGACCTGCTGCTGGCGTTGATCAATCGCACCAGCCCGTCGCCGGTGATGCGCGTGACGGCCACGCCGCAACTGGTGCAGCGCGCTTCGACGGCGCCCGCGCGCGACCGCTGATGTCACGGAGCCGGCCTTGGCCGGCAACCGTCGTCACTTCCTCGCTCTTGCGATCTGCTTCGATGTCTCGCTGATCAATTCGCCGAAGGCCAGCGTGGCGGGCGTCTTGCCCCTGGCGCTCCAGATCAGCGAGAAGTTCGCCTTCGGCAAGGGCGGCAAACCATATTGCCCGTCCACGATGCGCATGCCGGGTTCGATGTTCTCTCGCGGCAGTATCGACACCGCCAGGCCCGACAGGATCGCCGCGCTGATGCCTTGCTGGCTGGGCGAGGTGAACACCGCATCCCATTTCATGTCGGTGCTGTCCAGCGCGCGCACGGCGACTTCGCGGTTGATGCACGGCAGCGGGAAGAAGGCGAAGGGCAGCGTCTTGCCCGCCGGCAGATCGAAGTCATCGGCGGCCACCCAGACCAGTTGCGTCTTGCGCAGCAGCGTGCCGCCCTGGACCTCGCCGGGAGTCAGCACCACCGCCAGATCCAGCTCGCCCGCTGCGACCAGGCCGTGCAAGTCGAGATTCATGTTGACGCGCACATCCAGGCGTACCGACGGGAAGGCGCGCGCGAACTGGCATAGCAAGGTCGCCAGGCTGTTGCCGATGAAATTCTCCGGCGCGCCGAAACGCACTTCGCCGGACACCGGCGAGGGCTTGAAGCGCCGGCCCAGTGCATCGAGCGCCTCCAGGATCTGCTGCGCGTGGTGCAGCAGGTCGGCGCCGTCGTCGGCGCCGTCGTCGGTGACGGTCAGGCGGCGCGTGGTGCGCCGGAGCAGGGGGCGTCCGATCTGTTCCTCCAGCCGGCGGATCTGGTGGCTCACGGCCGATTGGGTCAGGTGCAGGCGCTCGGCGGCGCGCGTGAAGCTGCCGGCGTCATGCACGGCGACGAAGGTGCGAAGGAGGGCGGGATCCAGGTCCATGGCGGCGGATTGATTAATGATGACTGTTAATGAATCTCAGAAAATTAAATCATTTGTGGCATGAGTAAGTATCGCCCAGAATCGGCGCTTCGTTCGGCACGCCTTTGGGCGGCGCCGCTTCCGCCAACCAAGGGAAACGTTACCGTCCATGTCGCCTACCTCCTCCCGCAAGAACCATCTCGCGCTGGCCTCGGTTTGTCTGGCCGCGCTCATGTTCGGCCTGGAAATTTCCAGCGTGCCGGTCATCCTGCCCACGCTGGAACGCCTGCTGCACGGCGATCTCAAGGATCTGCAGTGGGTCATGAACGCCTACACCATCGCCTGCACCACGGTGCTGATGGCGGCCGGCACGCTGGCCGACCGCTATGGCCGCAAGCGCCTGTTCATGATCACGCTGTCCTGCTTCGGCGCCGCGTCGCTGGTGTGCGGCATCGCCACCAGCATGCCGGTGCTGATCGCCAGCCGCTTCCTGCAAGGCATCAGCGGCGGCGCCATGCTGATCAGTTTGCTGGCGATCCTCTCCAGCCAGTTCCGTGACCAGCATGAGCGCAGCCGTGCGTTCGGCGCATTCGGCATCGTCTTCGGCGCCGGACTGGGCTTCGGGCCGCTGGTCGGCGGCGCGATCGCGGCCTTGCTGAGCTGGGAATGGGTATTCCTGGTGCATGTGCCGCTGAGCCTGCTGACGTTGTTGCTGACCGCCGCCGGCGTGCGGGAATCCCGCGACGCCGGCGCGGGGCGGCTCGATCTGGCGGGCATCGTCACGCTGTCCCTGGCAGTGTTCGGTCTGACCTACTGCGTCACGCAAGGCGCCGAGCTCGGCCTGACCAGCGCCGCCGGGATCGCCATCAGCGGCATCACCGTGCTCAGCTTCGCTGCCTTCCTGTATGTGGAAAACACGCGCGCGCATCCCATGTTCGATTTTTCGGTGTTCAGGATCCGCGATTTCTCCGGCGCGCTGCTGGGGGCGGTCGGCATGAATTTCAGCTTCTGGCCGCTGATGATTTATCTGCCGCTGTACTACCAGTCGGTGCTGGGCCACGGCGCCGTCGAGGCCGGGCTGTATCTGCTGGCCTATACACTGCCCACGCTGGTCGTCCCGCCCTTCGCCGAGCGCCTGTCCTTGCGTTACCGGCCGGGAGTGGTGATTCCGGTCGGGCTGCTCATGATCGGGCTGGGATTCATCGCGATGTGGCGCGGCTGCACGATCGACGGCGCGAGCTGGCTGAGCATGCTGCCGGGATGCCTGCTGGCGGGCAGCGGCGTGGGGCTGACCAACACCCCGGTCACCAATACCACCACCGGCGCCGTACCGGCCGGCCGCGCCGGGATGGCGTCGGGCATCGACATGAGCGCGCGGCTGATCACGCTGGCCTTCAATATCGCGGTGATGGGCCTGTTGTTGCAAGAGAGCGTGCTGTCGTACCTGCGGCAGCGCCTGGCGGGCGATATCGCACAGGCCCAGTTGCGCGGCGCCGCCGAAGCGGTGGCGGCCGGCAATCTGGCGCAAGGCGCGGCGCGCCTGTCGGCCGACGGCGCCCATGCCGCGCTGGCGCAGTCGGCGCTGGCGCATGGCTTCGCGGCATTGATGCTGTATGGCGGGATCGGTGTCTGCCTGCTGGCCGCGCTCAGCCTGGCCGTCTTCGGTATCCGCTGTCCCGCGGCGCGCGCGATCCGGCCGGAAGCCGGCGGCCAGTGCGGTTAGCCGGCTTGCGCCTGCCGCGCAGGGGCGTGCCGGTCAGCGCTTCTGGAAGGTCTTGAGATAGGCGCAGAACATATCGGCCATCGCATCCCCGTAGGTCTGGATGGCCTCGGCCGGCCGCTCGTTGCGCGACAGGTGCTCACCCACCGTGGCCAGTGTCGTGATGATCAGGTCGCCGGCCAGCGCGCGCTCGGCGTCGGCTTCCTCGGGCAGGGCCTCGCGCATGAAGTTCGCCACGATCTTGTCCCACATGCTTTCCATTTCCTGGGCTTCGGCGCCGTCGCGGTATAGCGGGGCGGCATCGTTGAGCGCCAGGCGGATCTGCGCCTCCTCGAATTCGGTCTTGATGAAGGCGTGCACCAGGCTGCGCAGCCTTTCCAGTGGCGGCGTGCCGGCGTCTTCCAGGATGCGGCACAGCATCTCCGTGGTCTGCTTCCACTCATCGGCCTGCAACCTGAACAGGATAGCTGCCTTGTTCGGGAAGTACTGATACACCGATCCCACGCTCACGCCTGCCTTCTCGGCCACCCGCGCCGTGGTGAAGCGCTGCGCCCCTTCCTGCACCAAAACCTGAACAGCTGCTTCCAGGATCGCCGCCACCAGTTCGGTGGAGCGGGCTTGTTGTGGCTGCTTGCGCAGGGAAATCTGGGGGCGGCGGCGGTCTGTCATGGCGGCGTTGCAACGGTCAATGAATGCGAATAGAAAATATGACGGATTAGTCGCATACTTCAATCCGAAGCGATGTGACGAATTCGTCGCATTTTACCCCCGCGCCCTGAAGCGCTCAACCGGACTTTGCATTCATGACCACTCTGACAACCTCTCCCGTCGCCGCCGTGCTGGACCGCCTGTTCGCACAAGCCGCCGTGACCTCGCCGCAGGACAGCCTGTATGTCGCCAAGCTTGGCGACGACGAGCTCGACCGTTTGCTGCGCAGCAAGACCGAATACCTCGATTTCTACTCCGAACTGAAGCACCTGCCGCTGGCCGTCTCGCGCGACACCGGCGCTTTGCTCTACATGCTGGCCACCAGCATCAAGGCGCGCAACGTGATCGAGTTCGGCACCTCGCTGGGCGTGTCCACCCTGTACCTGGCCGCAGCCTTGCGTGACAACGGCGGCGGCCGCCTGATCACCACCGAATTCGAAGCCTCGAAGGTGACGCGCGCCCGCGCCAACCTCTTCGAAGCCGGCCTGGCCGACCTGGTGGAAGTGCGTGAAGGCGACGCCTTGCTGACCCTGGCCGGCGACTTGCCGCAGGCGATCGACCTGCTGTTGCTGGACGGCGCCAAGGCCATCTATCCGGAAGTGCTGAAGCGGGTGGAAAGCCGCCTGCGTCCCGGCGCCCTGATCGTCGCCGACGACGCGGCCTACAGCCAGGAATTCCTCGACTACGTGCGCTCGTCCGCCAACGGCTACCTGTCGGTGCCGCTGGCCGATGGCGTCGAGCTGTCTGATCTTGCCCCCGTTTCACGGACACCCCTATAAGCGATTAACTATCGCAATAGGAGGTGGACGATGACCAAGAGCAAGGCAGGCAGAAAGGGGCAGGAGTTCAGCCTGGAGTTCAGGCAGCAGGCACTGTTGCGAGCGGCCACAGAAGGGGTAACCACGGTGGCTCGTGATCTGGGGTTGCAGCCTGCCCAGCTGTACAGTTGGCGCGCCCAGGCGCGGCGGCACGACCAGGACGATCAGGCACAACGCTTGGAGTTGGCCGAACATGCACGGCTCAAACGTGAAGTGGCGCGGCTGGAGGAGGAGAACGCTTTC
>WNDX01000110.1 GCA_009914615.1 Herbaspirillum frisingense | reverse complement strand
TGAGAACCTCTATATTCTCACTTTGGGCACTCGATGCCGCCGGAACGTGAGGATCCACCTCTTACCGCAACTCCCTCACTTCAACTTTAGCATCTCGCCCTTACGGGGGAGGCGTCCATTCCATTTCCTATGCTGTAGCCAGCGCGTGAACAAGCTTTGCAACAAGCTGGCTCGCGTTTGGCGCACTGGCGGATGACAGCATTGTTACCCAAAATGGAGCAATTATTATTTCATTATTTGATATAAACAATTGCGAATTGGCGAATTTTTCCAAGAATAATTACAAAATATAATACATAGCATCTGATATTTGCATATTTTTGGGTAATTCCATGAAACGCATCGCCTACCATCGCCTGTCTGCCCTGACCGTCATTGCGCTATCGCTGACAATCGCCGGCTGCGCCGACCAGGGCGGCATCAAACCGCAATCCCAGGTGCGCGACGTCGCCGTGCTGGACGCCGGCCAAGCCATCCGCCAGGCGGGCGCGGAAGCCGGCTGGCCGCAGCGCGCATGGTGGAAGGCCTACAACGATCCGCAACTGGATCGCCTGGTGGAGCAGGCCGTGGCGGGCAATCCCAGCATGGCGATCGCCGCCGCCCGCGTGCGCCAGGCGCAAGCCATGGCAGTGGTGGCGCATGCCGGCGAATTGCCGAGCGCCCAGCTGGATGTGGCGGTCGGTCGCAAGGATTGGTCCGACAACGTCTATTACGGGGCCAGCTTCCGCGACAAGCTGACCTGGAACAACACGGCTACCCTGGGCCTCGCCTACAACGTCGATCTATGGGACCGCAACAAGAACACCACCGAACGCGCCGAGGATGAAATGCATGCCGTGGCCGCCGACGGCCGCGCCGCCCAGCTCGACCTGGAAAGCAACGTGGTGCGCACCTACGTCCAGTTGGCCTTGCAATACGGCCTGCTGGACAACACCGAAGCCATGCTCAAGGAAGAGCAGAAGATCCTCGATCTGGCGCGCCGCCGTTTCCAGGGCGGGCTCGGCACTCAGTTGGACATCACCCAGGCCGAAGCGCCGCTGCCGGAAACCCGCCGCCAGATCGAAGCCTTCAATGAAAGCATCGCACTGATCCGCAACCAACTGGCCGCCTTGCTGGGCCAGGGCCCGGGCGCCGCCGACGGCATCGCCCGCCCGGTGCTGGCGCTGCACGCCGCCATCGGCCTGCCCAGCGCCCTGCCGGCCGAACTGGTGGGCCGGCGCCCCGACATCAGCGCCGCGCGCTGGCGCGTGCAAGCCGCGGCCAAGGGCATCGCGGTGGCCAAGGCGGCCTTCTATCCCAATATCAACCTGATGGCCGGCATCGGCCCGGCGGCCGCCGGCGGCGGGCTGTTCTCGTTCCTCAGCGCGCCCAACATCCAGACCACCTACGGCCCGGCGATCTCGCTGCCCATCTTCGAAGGCGGCCGCCTGCGCGGCCAGCTCGGCGCCAGCACCGCCGGCTACGATCTGGAAGTGGAGCACTACAATGCCCTGCTCTCGCAGGCGCTCAAGGGCATCTCCGACCAGATCGTCACGCTGCAATCGGTGCAGCGTCAGCAACAGCAGGCACGCGAATCGATCGCCGCGGCGCAGAAGAACGTCGATATCGCCACCCGCGCCTACCAGCGCGGCCTGACCGACTACCTCAACGTCTTGCATGCCCAGACCCAATGGCTGCGCCAGCAGCAAATCGTGCAGCAATTGCAGGCCCAGCACCTGTCGGCCTATGCCGCGCTGACCGCGGCCCTGGGCGGAGGTCTGGAACCGGTCGGCGCACCTGAAGCGGTGGCCTCGTCGGAGGGCACTTCCCTGAAGGCGGCCGCAAAATGAACCAGGCCGCCGACAGCAGCGCACCGGCATCGCCGCCGCGCCCCTCCTTTAACGCCCAGTTGCGCGACGCCGCTACCGACTGGTGGCGCAACGACGCACCCAATTGGGTCTACGTCTTCAAGATGGTGTTCGCCGGCCTGCTGGCGCTGGGCATCGGCTACGCGCTCGACCTGGAGTCGCCGCGCTCGGCGCTGATCACGGTGTTCATCGTCATGCAGCCGCAAAGCGGCATGATCCTGGCCAAGAGCTTCTACCGCGTGGTCGGCACGCTGATCGGTTCGGCTGCCATCGTCGTGTTCGTCGGTCTGTTCGCGCAGACGCCGGAGCTGTTCCTGCTGGCCTCGGCCTTGTGGATCGGCCTGTGCACGGTGGGTTCGGCGCATAACCGCAACTTCCGCTCCTACGGCTTCGTGCTGTCCGGCTACACGGTGGCGCTGATCGGCTTGCCGGCGGCGCTCAATCCCGGCATCACCTTCGACTCGGTGATGACGCGCGTGACCGAGATCACGGTGGGCATCGTCTGCGCCGGCCTGGTCAGCGCCCTGGTGTTCCCGCAGGCCAGCGCCCCGGGCCTGGTGCGCATCATCCGCGGCCGCTTCTCGGCTTTCGTGGATCTGATCGGCGCCACGCTGGGCGGGTCCACCGACCGCAAGAAGCTGGAAACCACCAACGCCCGCTTCGTGGGCGACATCATCGGCCTCGAAGCGCTGCGCAGCTCGGCCATTTTCGAAGACCCCGAGATCCGCCTGCGCAGCGGCCGCCTGACGCGCATGAACAGCGAGTTCATGGCGCTCTCGACGCGGGTGCATGCGCTGCATCAGTTGATGAACCGCTTGCATGCCAATCCCGGCCCCGGCGCGCGCATCGTGATCGATGCCATCTCGCCCTACTTCAAGGAGGTGCAGCCGCTGCTCACCCGCGAAAGCGGCGAGCCGGTGATGAGCGCACTCGATGCCGCCGACGCCGCACTGAAACTGGAAGCCTACAAGCGCGAACTGCCGCGCCGCGTGCGGGCCACCCGCGACACGCTGCAACTGGAGAGCGACAGCGCAATGCTGGATTTCGACACGGCCTCCGAACTGCTGTATCGCGTGATCGAAGAACTGCACGCCTATACGCTGACCTACGCCTCGCTGACCCAGCGCCGCCACGAGCGCGAGCAATGGGAACACGCCTACGCTCCCAAGACCAGCATGACCACCGCGCTGATCGCCGGCGCCCGCGCCGCCATCACGCTGCTGTTGCTGTCGGCCTTCTGGCTGGCCAGCGGCTGGCCCAGCGGCGACGTCGCCGCGCTCAACGCGGCCGCCTTCTGCGCCATCACCTCGGCCGCGCCCGACCCGGCCAAGGCCACCCGCACGGTGACCATCGGCGTGGCCTTTGCCGCCGTTGCCGGCTATTTCTACACCTTCCACATCCTGCCGCGGCTGGATGGTTACTGGATGCTCGCCGCCGCGCTCACGCCGGTGCTGATGCTGGCCGTGCTGCTAACCACCAAGCCCAAGTGGGCCGGCTACGGCCTGGGGATTTGCATCTTCTTCCCCTTCCTCGCGGTGCCGGACAACTTCGCCCGCTTCAACGCCGCCGGCTATCTCAACGAATCCGTCGCCCTGATGGTGTCGCTGGTGGTCACCGCCGTGTCCTTCATGCTGCTGCTGCCGCCGACCACCGACTGGACCGTGCGCGTGCTGGAAAAGCAATTGCGCAAGCAGGTGGTGGACGCTTGCTTCGGCAAGCTCGGCCACCTGGCGCTGAAGTTTGAAAGCGGCACGCGCGACCTGATGCACCAGATCACCATGCTCACCGCCAGCCGCCCGGCGCTGCGCCAGATCGCCTTCGGCTGGATGTTCGCCACGCTGGAAGTGGGCCACGCCATCATCGAACTGCGCACCGAGCTCAACGGCATCCGCACCGAAGCGCCCGATCTCTTGCCGCCCTCGGCCTATGTCGCCCTGAACCGCCTGCGCGAGACCATCCCCGCGCTGTTCGGCCAGCCCACGCGCGACACCCTGGCCGATGCGCTGGCCGCCAACGACCAGGCCATCACCGAGGTGCAGCAAGCCATCGGCCCGCACTACCGCGAACGCAGCGAGCGCCACCGCCTGCAGCGCACCTTGAGCTATCTGCATTTCATCCGCACCGCCCTGCTCGATCAGCAATCGCCGCTGCATACCATGCGCGCGGACGCCAACAATAATTCGGGAGCACGCCATGCCACGTGAGATTTCCTTTTTCGACGCCTATATCCCCACCGTGCTGCTGCTGGTGATCGTGGCCGCGGCGCTGGCCCTGGTGGCCGACCGCATCCTGGTACGTTTCGGCTTCTATGACCTGACCTGGCATCCGGCACTGTTTCGCGTGAGCATGTTCGTCTGCTTCGCGGCGCTGATGGGGCTGTACGTATATCGCTAGCGCCGCTGCCGCTTTCCGCGCCCATCCAACAAGTCATACGAAAAGACAAGAAACATTCAGGAGTAGTCCATCATGTCGGTCAAATCGATTTTCCGCGTCATCATCACCCTGGTGATTTTCCTGCTGGCCATCCTCCTCGCCTGGAGCCTGTGGCAGCACTACATGCTGTCCCCCTGGACCCGCGACGGACGCGTGCGCGCCGATGTCGTCAACATCGCGCCCGATGTCTCGGGCCAGGTGGTCGAACTGCCGGTGCGTGACAACCAACTGGTCAAGAAAGGCGACCTGCTGATGGAAATCGACCCGGCACGCTACCAGTTGGCGCTGCAACAGGCCGAAGCCGCCGTCACCGGCCGCAAGGCCGATCTGGACGTGCGCAAGGCCGAGGTCGATGCGCGCCGCGCCGACCTCACCATGCGCCGCGCCCAAGCCCGCCGTCGCGCCGACGTCGATGCACTGGTGGTCTCGCGTGAAGCGCGCGAAGACGCCGGCAGCCAGGTCGCCGCGTCCGAAGCGCAATACCAGGCCGCGCAAGCGCAATACCAGGGTGCCCAGGCGCAATACCAGGCCGCGCTGTCGCAGCGCGACACTGCCAAGCTGAACCTGGAGCGCACCAAGGTGTTCTCACCGGTGGATGGCTACATCACCAATCTCAACGTGCGCCGCGGCGACTACGCCTCCGCCGGCGCGGCCAAGATCGCGGTGATCGACAGCCATTCGTTCTGGGTCTATGCCTATTTCGAAGAAACCAAGCTGCCGCTTTTGTCCATCGGCGACAAGGCCAATATCCAGTTGATCAACGGCGCCACCATGAGCGGCCACGTGGACAGCATCGCCCGCGGCATCTACGACCGCGACAACCCGCAAAGCCGCGAACTGATCGCCGACGTCAACCCCACCT
This sequence comes from Herbaspirillum frisingense, assembly GCA_009914615.1. GTDB lineage: Bacteria > Pseudomonadota > Gammaproteobacteria > Burkholderiales > Burkholderiaceae_D > Herbaspirillum > Herbaspirillum frisingense_B. Next base: position 10,710 of record WNDX01000110.1, on the reverse strand, counting down.
TCAACTGGGTGCGCCTGGCCCAGCGCATTCCGGTGCGCATCCACCTGGACGATGTTCCCAAGGACGTGCTGCTGGCCTCCGGCCTGACCTGCACCGTGGTGCTGGAACCGGGCAGCGGCAAGCAACGGAACCAGCCGGTCGCGAAGAACTGAGACAAGATGCCAGAAGGAAAAAAAGCGACCTCAGGGGTCGCTTTTTTCATGGCCGCCCACGGCTTCCACTTGTCCTGCAAGGATGACAGCGGGCGCTACCGGCATGTGCAGGAAAACGCCTATGGCTGCGCTGCACATGCCGGTCTAGCATGATCCCAGGGCGCCACTGGCCTTGAGGCGCAAGCCGGCGCCCACCATCAAAGGAGACATCGCCATGGCCACTCAACACAAACCGGCAGAACCGGCCCGGGAATCCGCGCAGAAAACCCCTCACCCACCGCCGCTGCCGCCCGGTCAGGGCTCGCATAACGACGGTAAGGAATACGGCACAGCCAAGCGGCCTGCGGGCGGCGCACATGCCGATCCCAGCGGCAAGCATTCGCCGGGCTGATCGGCTTCTATGAGGCTTCTCTGATCGGCCTCTATGAGGGGCCTCTGTGGTCGGCCTCTTATTCGCGCTGCCTGCTATCGCTCCCGCTTGCGACCAACCGCGCCCACCGTCAGTCCCATGGGCTTGAGCAGCTTATCGGAACAGGCGTCAGCCGGCAAACACTTGAAACACCAGCCACATGTTCGCCGCCGAGATCGCGGCGAACAGCACCCAGGCGGCGCCGCTGACCCACCACGGATTGACCAGTTCGCCCATCAGGTCGCGCCGGCTGGTGAGCCGGATCAGCGGATACATGGCAAACGGCAACTGTAGCGACAGCACCACCTGGCTGGCCACCAGCAGCTTGCCCACCGAGTGCGGCCCGAGCGTGATCACGCCGATCAGCGCCGGCACCAGCGACAGCGCACGCGTGATGACACGGCGCTGCCAGCACGGTATTTTCAGTTTGAGGAAACCTTCCATGATGACCTGGCCGGCGATGGTGCCGGTGAAGGTCGAGCTCTGGCCGGCCGCGAACAGGCCGATGCCGAACAGGATCGCGGCCATGGCCGAGCCGGTGATGGGATCCAGCAAATGGTAGGCCTCGTCCAGCTCGGCTACCTGGGTGTTGCCGCTCTTGTGGAAGGCCGATGCCGCCAGGATCAGGATGGTGGCGTTGATCACCATGGCGATCATCAGCGAGACGATGGTGTCGATGCGCGTGTAGCGCACCGCGTCCTTGATCGATGCCGGATCGCGTCGCACGGTGCGGGTCTGGACGATGGAGGAATGCAGGTAGAGGTTGTGCGGCATCACGGTGGCGCCGATGATGCCGATCGCCAGGTACAGCGGCTCGCGGCTGGAGATCGCTTGCAGCGACGGCACGAAGCCCTGCGCCACCTCATGCCAGTCGGCCTTGACGAAGGCCAGTTGCGCCAGCAGGCAGACGGCGATGGTGATCACCAGGCCGAGGATGATGGCCTCCACCTGACGGAAACCCCTGCCCTTCAAGCCCAGCACGATCAGCGTATCAAGCGCGGTCAGCATCACGCCCACCGGCAGCGACACCCCCAGCAGCAGATTGAACGCCAGGGCGCAGCCCAGCACTTCGGCCAGGTCGCAGGCGATGATGGAAAGCTCGGCCAGCAGCCACATGCCGCGCCCCACCACCGGCGAATAATGCTCGCGCGAGTGCACCGCGAGGTCCTTGCCGGTGGCGATGCCCAGCCGCGCGCACAGGCATTGCAGCACGATCGCCGCGAGGCTGGAGAGCAGCACCACGAACAGCAACTGATAGCCGAACTGCGAGCCGGCCTGGATGGAGGTGGCCCAGTTGCCGGGATCCATGTAACCGATCGAGACCAGCAGGCCGGGGCCGACGTAGATCTTGAGCTTCTGCCAGACCGATGCGCTCAACGGCACATCGACCGAACCGGCGACTTCGGAGGGACAGAACGGCGCCGTGGCGGTGGTGGGCAGGCCGGGAATGCGCGGTAGTCGGAAGGTAAATGGCAAAGCGGTGGTCCCCTGTTATCAGTGTGTGCCGCGGCTGGGCCGGCGACGATGCGCAAGCCGTGCCCGTTGCCGCCGCCCTATTTTTTCCATTTGCCCAACGCGCTGTCGTCACTCTCCCGGGCATCGACCCAGCGCGCGCCGTCGGGCGTCTGTTCCTTCTTCCAGAATGGCGCCTGGGTCTTCAGATAATCCATGATGAATTCGCAGGCAGCGAAAGCTTCGCCACGATGCGGCGAAGTGACCGCCACCAGTACGATTTGCTCCTGCGGCTGCATGGGGCCGATGCGGTGGATCACCAGCGCATCGAAGATGGGCCAGCGCGCCTTGGCGTCGGCCACGATCTGCTCCAGCGCACGCTCGGTCATCTCGGGATAGTGCTCCAGCTCCAGCTCCGACACCGTGGCGCCGTCGTTCAGGTCGCGCACCGTTCCCACAAAGGTCACCACCGCGCCCACCTTGGGGTTGGACAGGCGCAGTTGCGCCACTTCGGCGGAAAGATCGAAATCGGCGGTCTGGACGCGTACGGGCATGGCGGGGTCGGCAAGGAAATGGAATGCAGCAACAGATTCTACCAGCGGTGCTGCGGCCGCAAATGACACGCGGTCCCGGCCTGCGCCGGGACGCCAGGGAATGGATGAACTCGATTCCGGGATGGGGCAGGTGCTGCCTCTTGTCTTTCGGCGCCGACCGGGATCCAGCGACGTCGAGAGATTGGCGGCGCCTGAGACTATCGCCCGCGCCAGATGGCCAGGATGAAAGAACAGAACACCGCCAACGGCATGACATCCGGCTTAGACAAGAATGCCCCACAGTACCAGCGTCATGCCCAGGCCGATGACCGAGACGATGGTCTGGATCGCCGACCAGGTCGCCAGCGTCTGCTTCAGGTTCAGGCCGAAGTATTCCTTCACCATCCAGAAGCCGGCGTCGTTGACGTGGCAGAAGAAGACCGATCCGGCGCCGATGGCCAGCGCCATCAGCGAATTGTGGGTGGCCGACAGGCCGGCCACCAGCGGCGCCACGATGCCGGCGGTGGCGGTGGTGGCGACGGTGGCCGAGCCGGTCGCCTGGCGCAGTGCGACGGCGATGATCCAGGCCAGCAGGATCAGCGGCATGTGGGTGCCGGCGGCGACCTTGGTGATGGTATCGCTGATGCCGGCGGTCAGCAGCGCCTGCTTCAGGCCGCCACCCGCGCCGATGGTCAGCAGCAGGCCGGCGATCGGCGGCAATGCCTTGCGCAGCGTGGCGCCGACATCGAAGCGGCTGGTGCCCTGGCCCCAGCCCAGTACCACCACGGCGAACAGCACGGTGACGGTCAGCGCGATGATGGGCTCGCCGAAGAAGTTCAGCATCTCATACAGCTCGGTCTTGGGCGTGACCCAGATGCGCGCCACGGTGCGGCCCAGCATCAGCACCACCGGCAGCAGGATGGTGACGAGCGCCGGCAGGAAACCCGGTTGCGACTGTTGCTCGCGCGCGCTGAACAGCTTGCCGATCTGGTCCGGCTCGGACACGTTCAGGCGCGGCGCCAGGAAGTTGCCGTACAGCGGACCGGCGATGATCACCGCCGGAATCGCCACGGCGAAGCCCAGCAGCATGGTGGTGCCGAGATCGGCATGCAATGCGCTCACGGCGATCAGCGGGCCCGGGTGCGGCGGCAGCAGCGCGTGCAGCGTGGTCATGCCGGCCAGCGCGGGGATGGCCACGCGCATGATGGGCAGGTCGGAACGGCGCGCCATCACGAAGATGATCGGCGCCATCATCACCAGGCCCACTTCGAAGAACAGCGGCAGGCCGATCACCAGCGCCACCACGGCCATCATCCACGGGATGGCCTTGCCGCGCGCATAGCGCAGCAAGGTGGTGACGATCTTGTCGGCCGCGCCGGAATCGGCCATCAAGGCGCCCAGCATGGCGCCCAGCGCGATGATGATGCCGGCTTCGCCGAGGATGCTGCCGGCGCCCTTGCTGAAGGCCTTGGCGATGTCTTCCAGCGGCAGGCCGGCGCCGATGCCGGCCACGAAGGTGCCGATCAGGATGGCGAGAAAGGGAGCGATGGAGAGAAAGCTGATGAGCACCACGATGGCGATCAGCGCCACCAGCGTCACCAGCAGAAGCTGCGTGTCCTGAGCCGCCCAGGCGGCCAGTTGAGTCGATATCACGATGTGTTCCTTCTTCAGGTGTGGATGAATGCGCATCGTTGAACGATGTCTTGTGCATCCCCTCCTCGGACATGTTTGGCGCATGCCCGGTCTCCTCCTAAAGAAATGAATTCAAAGGCGGGATCGCGGCCCGTTGGGAGCGGGTCGCCGGTCAGTTCAGGTCTTTTGCCAGACGCTGGCCAGCCACGGTTGCTGCTCGCGCGGCAAACCGTCAGGGCGGTAATAATGCCGCAATTCGGCAAATCCTGCAGCGACCAGGTAACGGCGCCAGCCTTCCAGGCTGTGCCAGACGCCGTAACGCTCACCGCTCCAGCCTTCGACGTCGGCGCCGCGCGGATTGGAGCTGAACAGGATGCCGCCCTCCTTGAGCGCGCCATGCAATTCGCGCAGCACGCGCGGCAGTTCGGCCGAGGGTACGTGGAACAACGAGGCATTGGCGAATACGCCGTCAAAACGCAACGGCGGCAATTCCAGCCGGATGAAGTCCTGATGGAAGACCTCGCAGCCCGAGGCCTCGCGCGCCATGCGCACGAACTCTGCGGTGCCGTCCAGGCCGGTGGCGACATGCCCCATCCTCGACAGCGCCAGCAGATCGCGGCCGGGGCCGCAGCCGAGATCGAGGATGGCGAACGGCCCCTTGCCAGCCTCACCCGCACGCGCGCTCAGCGCCTCCAGCAAGGCGGCGATGTTCTGGCTGACGTCATGGTCCCAGGTGCCCACACGGAATCCTTCGGCATTGCGCTGGTAATGACCCAGCGTGCCGGCCGACGCCTCGCTGCTATCGGCCATCTCAGCCACCGGTCACCGGCGGGAAGAACGCCACTTCCCCGCCGTCGGCGATCTCGGTGGAGGCTTCCGTCATGTCGTGGTCATAGGCCATGCGCAGGTTTTTTTCCGGCCCCAGCACCTCGGCCCAGGCGCCGCCGCGACCGATCAGGAAGGCGCGCACGTCGCCCACGGTCTTGACGCTGTCGGGCAGTTCGATGACTTCCTGGGAAGTCTTGAGCGCTTCGCGCACGCTGGCGAAGAAACGGAGTTCGATTTTCATGAGGATGTCCTTTGCTGTTACGCCACGCCGCCGTCACTGGGCGATGTGGATCTTGCCGCGGATGTGCTTGAGATGGACCACGATGGTGAAGGTCATCATCACCAGCAAGGCCCAGGCGCTCCATTTTCCCAGATGCACGGTGGACCATGCGCCGATCTGGTTGGGATAGCGCCAGATCCCGAAGAAGGTGCTGATGTTCTCGGCCAGCCAGATGAAGAAGCCGATCAACAGGAAAGCCAGCAGCAGCGGCATCTTGCGGTCGCGGTCCAGCGGCCGGAACAGCACCGTGGAGCGCGCATACAGGCCCAGCGCGCAAGCCGCCAGATACCAGCGGTAGTCGCCGATGTAATGATGCGTGAAGAAATTCAGGTAGATCAGCAGCGCGATCAGCGTGGCCATCCAGTACGGCGGATGGTGCTGGATGCGCAGATCGAACAGCCGCCAGGCCTGGATGATGTAGCTCCCCACCGCCGCATACATGAAGCCGGAAAACAGCGGCACGCCGAACAGCTTGGTGTAGGCGAAATCGGGATAGCTCCACGACTGGATAGGGCCGGAAGTCTTGAACACTTCCAGCGCGAAACCCACCAGGTGGAACACGCTGATCGCCTTCAGCTCGTCCCACGTCTCGATGCCCGACGCCACCATCCACAACTGCACCAGCACCGCGAACAGCAGCAGCGCGTCGTAGCGCGGGATGCCGAACAGGCCCGCACGCGGCATCAGGAATACCGCGGCGAAGAACAGCCCGGCGAACAGGCAGGCGCGCGCTTCCTTGATGCCGAAATAGAGAAATTCCAGTACGAAGCGGCGCCAGCCGCTGGTCGTGCTGGGGATGCTCCCGGTCAGGTGCCGGTCGATGTCGGCCAGTTTCAACCCCATGTCGCCGATCCGCCGTTCAGTTCAACAGATGATCGAACGGCAGGAACTGCACCGTATCGCCGGCGGCGATGGTCTGGCCGGGCGGATTGTCGATCAGGCCATCGGCCCACGCGGTCGAGGTCAGCACATTGGAACCCTGGCTGGGGAAGAGATCCAGCCCGCCCTGGGCATTGCGGCGCACGCGCAGGAATTCCTGGCGCTTGTCGGCCTTCTTCCAGTCGAAGTCGGCGCGCATGGCGACCGGCTGCGGCAGCACCGCTTCGCGCGGCAAGCCTTGCAGGCGCAGCAGGAAGGGCCGCACGAACACCAGGAAGGTGACGAAGGAAGACACGGGATTGCCCGGCAGGCCGATGAAGAAGGCGCGCCCGCCGGCGCCCTGGCGGTTCACTTCGCCGAAGGCCAGCGGCTTGCCCGGCTTCATGGCGATCTGCCACATGTTGATGCGCCCTTCCGCTTCTACCGCCGGCTTGACGTGATCTTCTTCGCCGACCGACACGCCGCCGCTGGTGATGATCAGGTCATGCTGCCGCGCCGCCTCGCGCAGGGTCTGGCGGGTGGCGTCGAGATTGTCCGGCACGATGCCGTGGTCGCTGATCTCGCAGCCCAGCGCTTGCAGCAGGCCGCGCAGCAGGAAACGGTTGGAGTTGTAGATGGCGCCCGGCTTGAGCGGCTCACCCGGCATCGCCAGTTCGTCGCCGGTGAAGAACACCGCGACGCGCACGCGGCGCTGCACCGATAATTCAGCCTGACCCACCGATGCGGCCAGGCCCAGCTCCTGCGGACGCAGGCGCGTACCCGCTGGCAGGATGGTGCTGCCCTGGCGGATGTCCTCGCCGATGTAGCGCACCCATTCGCCCGCCTTGGGAGTGTGACGCACGACGACGTGATCGCCGTCGGCCTCGCAGGCCTCTTGCATCACCACCGCATCGGCGCCCTCCGGCATCATGGCGCCGGTGAAGATGCGCGCGGCCGTGCCCGGCTCCAGCGGCTGGCCGACATGGCCGGCCGGGATGCGCTGCGACACGCGCAGTCGAGCCTGGCCCGAGACGCAATCGGCGGCGCGTACGGCGTAGCCGTCCATCTGCGAATTGTCCATACCGGGCACATTGATGTGCGCCTGCACCGGCGCGGCCAGCACGCGGCCGCAGGCATCCAGGGTGGAAACGGTGTCGCTGCCGGCCACCGGCGCCGCGGCGTCGAGCAAGGTGTTCAGCGCCTGCGCCACGCTTTGCAACGGCGGCCGTGCCGGCTTGTCGGAAGGGTTCGATGCGGTGGGTGTGGCTTGCATGTCTTGCCTGTCAGGGTCTGAAAGGGGTCGGATGGCCTTGCTGTTTTCAGGTGCGTTACGTACCTATCGGAACGGCATCGGCGCTGTTTTCGCGCGGATACGGGGGCTTGCCATTCTAAAGCAATCGGCCGGCCCGGCGCGGTATCCGCCGCCCATGAAAAACGCCGCGCGTGCCGTCGAGGCGCGGGCGGCGTCCTGCCGGGCCGGGGCGAATCAAAGGCCGGTGTGTTCGGCCACGAAGGCCTTGACGCGGGCGGCGTCGGCCGGCATCACCTCGAAGCGCTGCGGCAGCGTCTCGATGTTGTCGAAACCGGCCGGGCGGTCGGCATCGCGGCCCAGCGCTTCGCGAATGGTCTCGTTGAACTTGGCCGGCAGCGCGGTTTCCAGCACGATCATGGTGACGCCCGCGGTCAGGTTCTCGCGCGCCACCTTGATGCCATCGGCGGTGTGGGTATCGACCGTGATGCCATAACTCTTCTCGGCGAAGCGAATGGTCTCCAGGCGATCGTTGTGGGTCGATTTGCCGGAGGCGAAGCCGTACTTGATCACGCTGGCGAATTCGTCGCCATCGCTGCCCGGCTTGCCGGTCAGGTCGAAGCCGCCCGCGGTCTCGACCTTGTGGAACAGCGCCTTGACGCGCTCGCTGTCGCGGCCCAGCAGGTCATAGACGAAGCGCTCGAAGTTGGAGGCCTTGCTGATGTCCATGCTGGGGCTGCTGGTGTGATAGGTCTCGGCCGACTTGCGCACCCGATAGACGCCGGTGCGGAAGAATTCGTCGAGCACGTCGTTTTCGTTGGTGGCAACCACCAGCTTGTCGATGGGCAGGCCCATCATGCGCGCGATGTGGCCGGCGCAGATATTGCCGAAATTGCCCGACGGCACGGTGAACGACACCTTCTGCTCGTTGCTGGTGGTCGCCGCCAGATAGCCGCGGAAGTAGTACACCACCTGCGCCAAGACGCGCGCCCAGTTGATCGAGTTGACGGTGCCGATCTTCTTGGCGGCCTTGTAGTCGAGGTCATTGGAGATGGCCTTGACGATGTCCTGGCAATCGTCGAACACGCCTTCGACGGCCAGATTGAAGATATTCGGATCCTGCAGGCTGAACATCTGCGCGGTCTGGAAGGCGCTCATCTTCTTGTGCGGCGACAGCATGAAGACACGGATGCCCTGCTTGCCGCGCATCGCGTATTCGGCGGCGCTGCCGGTGTCGCCCGAGGTAGCGCCGACGATGTTGAGCTCGGCGCCCTTCCTGGCCAGCGCATATTCGAACAGGTTGCCCAGCAATTGCATGGCCATGTCCTTGAAGGCCAGCGTCGGACCATTGGACAAGCCTTGCAGCACCAGCTTCTTGCCGTCCTTGTCTTCCAGCGTGCGCAGCGGGGTGATCTGCGAAGCGTCGTCGCCGGCACGGGCGTTGCGATACACGTCGGCGGTATAGGTCTTGTGCGCCAGCGCCTTGAGATCGGCCTCGGGAATGTCGGTGGCGAATTTCTTCAGCACTTCGAAGGCCAGATCGGCGTATGACAGGGTGCGCCATTGATCCAGCTCGGCGCCGCTCACCTGCGGATACTGCAGCGGCAGGTACAGGCCGCCGTCGGGCGCCAGGCCGCCCAGCAGGATTTCGGAAAAGGAAGGAGTGGCCGCATGACCGCGAGTGGAGACGTATTGCATGACGTGTGTGGGCAGCAGAAGGCGTGGAATGCAAAAAATCGGGAAAGACGATCATTATAGCGTCCCCCACGCCCGCGGCGGCCTTTCCTCACACCCGGATTTGCGGCTCGGCCAGCATCAGCATGCGCAGCAGCTCCGCCTGTCGGCGCGTGCCGGTCTTGGAAAACAGGTTGGCCGGACGCAGGAAGGAAATTCCTCCGTCCCCGCGGGCGTCGCCGCCGATACGGCCCACCACTTGATGGCGCACGCCATATTTGAAGAGGAAGTCGTTGTAGATCTCGGTGGTGCGCACGAAGCGCTCGTCGAAGCGCTGATGGTCGGGCCCGCCATTCGCCAACGCCGCCGGTCACTAGCCCGCTCAGGCGTTCGTCCACGCCGCTGTGGTCATTCCTGTACCCGGCGTCGCCGGCGGCGTAGGTGATGTCGCTGATCAGCGAAGCCATCACTTCCCGGCTATGCATGTTCATGTGTACGTAGTGGTACGTAGTGGCCGGCTGCGGCCCCCAGGTCGTCGCAGAACATGCGCATGGCCGGGATGATCTGTCCGATATCATGGACGGTGTCATAGATCAGCTCGACCAGTTGGCCGAACCGCTGCTCCTGGCGATTTGCTTGCATTTTCATTTTCCCGATCAATGTCAGGCTTTCCCCTCGGCGGGAGAATAAAACATTGACCGGTGCTGGACAAACCTCCTCTTGTGGAAATCACCCTATCCACCTAAAAGCTTACGAAATGGAAGTTAACTCGCATTTACTCTATTACCATCGGAAGCAATATTACCCATCGCAAACCTTGCCCCAGATGAAATAAAACGTTACCAGTCTTGAAAGCGCGCCATCGCCGGGCTATGCTGCGGCACTTCGTGCAACCGCCCCGGGCGGGAATTCCTGCACGGCAGCCTTATCAAAGACGGCATTCACACTCAAGAAGGATGGAAACGGCATGAAACACAAGATCAAGACCCTGCTGGCGGCTTCTGGCATGTTCGGCGCTCTGTTGGCGGCCATCCCGGCCCACGCCGAAAACTGGCAGTCGCTGGGTGGTTCGGATCAGTCCGAACTGCTGGTCGATACCGACTCCATCGTCGAAGCCGGCGGCGTGCGCGAAGCCTGGTCGATGTGGAACTTCAAGCAAGCGCGCCCCAATACCGGCGATTCCGGCTTCCCGACGCTGAAGTCCTACAAGGATCTGCACCAGTACGACTGCAAGGCCGGCACCATGAAGCTGGTGCGCGAAGTCATCTTCGCCGAGAACGATGGCAAGGGCGACAAGCGCGACCATTCCGACGCGCTCAAGGGCATGGAAGCCAGCAAACCCAAGCCGCTGTCGGTGGGCGATGCGATGCTGCAGGCGGTGTGCGGCTTTGAGCTCAAGAAGTAAGAGCGACTCTTCCGCTGTCGGCCACCCTGGCGGATGGCCGGCATCAATGAAAAACGGAGCCTTTCGGCTCCGTTTTCTTTGTGCGCCCAGCATGGGCGCACTCCTGCGGGTGCAAGTCCCGCCATGAGCTGGTCACAGTGAATGAAGTGAAGCGCAACTGCATGAGGGTGACCGAGTGTGGGAAGGAAGCGTGGAGCGTAAATCGCGAGCCGATGAACAAGAATCGCATAGAAGGCGC
>WNDX01000011.1 GCA_009914615.1 Herbaspirillum frisingense | reverse complement strand
GCCTACTTCGACCGGCTTGGGGTACCTCGGCTCTGTTGACCTCAACGACTCGAACCGCCCGGTGCGGACCCGCACGCCGGGTGGTGTGGGAGGGGATCGGCCAGGTTCTGGCCGCCCCTATCCCGATGCGAGGTCCGGGTGTCGGAGGGCCGACCGGCGCATTTTCATGGCAGCCAAAGCGGCGTCGGGAGGCCGTTTTTGGCCTTGCGAGGCGCATGCGATGTTATGATACCGGCCTTTCCGGAAGCAAAATTTCCGCTTTCCATCAAACAGTTTAATTTGTCGATAACGTGCGTCTAACTTCCATTAAATTATCTGGATTCAAGTCCTTCGTCGAGCCTACGCATTTCCAGGTTCCGGGGCAGCTGGTGGGCGTGGTCGGACCGAACGGCTGCGGCAAATCCAATATCATCGATGCCGTGCGCTGGGTGCTGGGCGAGTCCAAGGCCTCCGAGCTGCGCGGCGAGTCGATGCAGGACGTGATCTTCAACGGCTCCACCCACCGCAAGCCGGCGGGCCGCGCCTCGGTCGAGCTGGTGTTCGACAACTCCGCCGGCAAGGCGGCGGGGCAGTGGAGCCAGTATGCCGAAATCGCGGTCAAGCGCACCCTCACGCGCGACGGCACCTCCTCCTACTACATCAACAACCAGTCGGTGCGCCGGCGCGACATCCAGGACATCTTCCTGGGCACCGGCCTCGGTCCGCGCGCCTACGCCATCATCGGCCAGGGCATGATCTCGCGCATCATCGAAGCGCGTCCCGAAGAGCTGCGCATCTTCCTCGAAGAGGCCGCCGGCGTTTCCAAGTACAAGGAGCGCCGCCGCGAGACCGAGAACCGCCTGCACGACACCACCGAAAACCTGACCCGCCTGGAAGACATCCTGCGCGAGCTCAACGCCAACCTGGAAAAGCTGGAAGCCCAGGCCGCCGTGGCCAAGAAATTCCACGAGCTGCAAAACGACCAGGAAGAAAAGCAGAAGCTGCTGTGGCTGCTGCGCAAGAACGAGGCCAAGGCCGAGCAGGAAAAGTTCTTCAAGGAGATCGAGCGCGCCCAGATCGACCTGGAAGAACAGACCGCCAAGCTGCGCCACGTCGAAGCCGAGCTGGAGCACATGCGCCAGGCTCACTACGGCGCCGGCGACCGCCTGCACCAGGCGCAAGGCCATCTGTACCAGACCAACTCCGAGATCGGCAGCCTGGAAGCGCAGATCAAGTTCGTCATCGAATCGCGCAACCGCCTGCAATCGCAACTGAATTCGCTGACCGCCCAGCGCGACCAGTGGCAGCGCCAGGGCACGCAGCAGCAGGATGAGCTGGCCGAGGCCGAGATCCAATTGGAAGAGTTCGGCATGCGCGTGGAGCAGGCGCAGCATGCGGTGCAAGACATCAACGACCGCCTGCCGGCACTGGAGCAGGCCTGGCGCGAATCGCAGGTCAAGACCACCGAATCGCGCGGCAAGATCATGCAAGTGCAGCAGCAGATCGAATTGCAATCGACGCACCAGCGCAATGCCTCCAACATTCTGGCCGGCCTGGCCTCGCGCCGCGAACGCCTGATGCAGGAAAAGAATGGCATGGCCATGCCGGACGACGTGCATCTGACCAATCTGCGCATGCAGCTGGAAGAGAAGCAGGCTTCGCTGGAAGAAGGCAACATGCAGCTGGAAGAGGCGCAGGAGCAGATGCCGCGCCTGGAAGAGGAACGCCGCACCGCCCAAGAGCTGGTAAGCAAGGAAACCTCTGCCAATGCCCAGTTGGAAGCCCGCCTGACGGCGTTGAAACAACTGCAGGAAAGCGTGCAGGCGCAAGGCAAGGTCCAGCCCTGGCTGGAAAAGCACGGCCTGGCCGAGCTGCCGCGCCTGTGGCAGAAGCTGCATATCGAACAGGGTTGGGAAACCGCGCTGGAAGCGGTGCTGCGCGAGCGCATGTCGGCCCTGGAAATGTCCAACCTGGACTGGGCCAAGGCCTTCTTCAGCGATGCCCCGCCGGCCAAGCTGGCGCTGTACGCGCCCAATGCCGGCGCCGCCCAGCCGCCGGCGCAGCCGGCCAATGGCCTGAAGCCGTTCATCAACCTGCTGCAGTTGAACGACCCGGGCCTGCGCGTGCTGATGAACGACTGGCTCAACGACATCTATGTGGCCGACGACACCGCCATCGCGTTCGCCGAGCGCGCCAAGCTGCCGCTGGGCGCCATGTTCGTGACGCGCCAGGGCCATGTGGTCGGCAACTCCAGCGTGCGTTTCTATGCTTCCGATTCGGAGCAGGACGGCATGCTGGCGCGCCAGCAGGAAATCGAGAACATCACCAAGCAGCAGCGCGCCCAGTACATGCTGGCCGAGGAAGCCAAGGGCCGCGCGGTGCGTGCCGAGGCGGCCTTGTCGTCGGCCTCGCAGCGCCTGCAGGAACTGCGCCAGCGCGTGGGCTCGCTCACCCAGTCGGCGCACAGCCTGCAGATCGAAGTGATGAAGCTGGCCGAGGTGCAGGAGCGCTTCAACCAGCGCAGCACCCAGATCTCCACTGATCTGGAAGAAATCTCCATGCAGGAAGCGGAGCAGCAGCAGGTCCAGGCTGAATCCGAAGCCCGCTTCGAACAGCTCGATATCGAGCTGGCCGAACTGCAGGAACAGCACGAGAACGGCCAGACCGACTACCTGACCAAGGAACAGCAGCTCAACGATTCGCGCACCCGTCTGCGCGAGCTGGAGCGCGCGGCCCAGGAAACCGAGTTCGCCGAAAAGTCGCACCGCAACAAGATCGAGGAATTGAAGCGCGGCATCGCAACCGCCCTGGAACAGGCGGCGCAACTGTTCGCGAGCATGCAGCAAGGCACGCTGGAACTGGAAAGCCTGGACGATCAGGCCGCTCAGGCCGGCCTGCAGGAATTGCTGGATCGCCGTACCGACCAGGAACGCGCGCTGGCCGATGCCCGCCACGAACTGGACCAGTTGTCGCAGCAACTGCGCTCGCATGAAGAAAACCGCATGCAAGCCGAGCGCAGCCTGCAGCCGCAGCGCGATCGCATTACCGAGCTGCAGCTGAAGGAGCAGGCCGCGCGCCTGAACCAGGAGCAGTTCTCCGAGGCGCTGGCGCAGACCCAGGCTGACGAGGCGGCGCTGTCCGAGAAACTGACGTCCGACATGCGTCCGTCCTACCTGCAAGGCGAAGTGACCCGCCTGACCAACGCCATCGCGGCGCTGGGCGCGGTCAACCTGGCGGCGCTGGACGAACTGGCGACCGCTTCCGAGCGCAAGCATTTCCTGGATTCGCAGCACGCCGACCTGAACGAAGCGATCACCACGCTGCAGGACGCGATCCACAAGATCGACATGGAAACCCGCGACCTGTTGCAAGACACCTTCGACAAGGTCAACCGCCACTTCTCGGAACTGTTCCCGGTGCTGTTCGGCGGTGGCCAGGCCAAGCTGATCATGACCGGCGACGAGATCCTGGATTCCGGCGTGCAGGTGATGGCGCAGCCGCCGGGCAAGAAGAACGCGACGATTCACCTGCTGTCCGGCGGCGAAAAGGCCCTGACCGCGACCGCGTTGGTGTTCTCGATGTTCCAGTTGAACCCGGCGCCGTTCTGCTTGCTGGACGAGGTGGACGCGCCGCTGGACGACGCCAACACCGAGCGCTTCGCCAACATGGTCAAGCGCATGTCCGACCATACCCAGTTCCTCTTCATCTCGCACAACAAGATCGCGATGGAGATGGCGCAGCAGCTGATCGGCGTGACCATGCAGGAGCAGGGCGTGTCGCGCATCGTGGCGGTGGACATGGAGTCGGCCGCCAACTTCTCCAGCGCGGAGCAGGCCGCCTGATGCCGGTGCCGCGAGGCTGCAATCTTGCCATGTCGGCAACATCGGCCGCGGCAGGATTGCACCCCGACCAGCCGGGCTTTGTCGGCTTGACAAGCAGGGGGCGGAACACTACCCTGAAGGCCTTGTCATACAGCCCGGTGCTGGGCGCTTGCCCAAGCCGGATATGCTTTTTGCGGCCCCCACGGGCCATGAAAAATAACAATATCTTGACCGCGATCTTGCCGCAGCCAGTCCGTTCGATGAATTCGACAACCGCCTCGGAGGCTTGCGCCGCCGCAGGCGGATTTGCAATGGATTGCCGCCGTGACGGCGAGCGCGGTTCAGGCACTCTTGGATTTATAGGATTCGGATTCCTTCAATGAGCAGCTTTTTCGAGCCGACCATGCCACGCAGCGCCCATGCCGGCGCCACCCAGCCAGCCAGACTGAAGGAGCGCGCAGCATGATGGATCTTCAGACCAGCCTGATCGTGCTGGGCGGCGTCTTCGTCGTCGGCGTCATTTCCTACAACAAGTGGCAGGAACACAAGGCGCGCAAGACGGTGGAGCGCGCTTTTTCTTCATCCCATGACGACGTGCTGATGTCGCCGGAGGAGCAGGACGCCACCGGCGCCGCTCCCGCCGCCCACGCGCCCGTCATGGAGCGCGGCGCCGATTTCGCGCCGGCCGAGCAGGCGCCGTCGTCCGAGCGCGCCGAGCCGTCCTTCTACGACCTCCCCGAGCGCAAGCCGATGTCGGCCCCGGTCAAGGCTTACCTGGACCAGGCTGAATTCGAACAGCGCGAACCCTTCCTGGGCGACGCGCCGGTGACCGACGCCGGCAAGCAGGCCGCCGACGCGGCCCTGGGCGAAAGCCTGGCGCAGGCGCCGCAATCGACGGTGGCCCAGGTCATCGCCGGCGCCGAGGAACAGATCGAAACCGCACCGGCCTTCGCCCCGCCGCCCGAGATGCAGGCGCGCCTGATGCCGCGCCGCGAGCTGCCGGTGGATGAGCTGATCGACTGCAATATCCCCATCGCGCTGGAGCACCCGCTGCGCGGCGACAAGCTGCTGCCCCTGCTGCAGAACCTGCGCCACGTCGGCAACAAGCCGGTGCACTTCATCGGCCGCACCGCCGAGGGCGAATGGGAAGCTGTTGCCCACGGCGGCGTGTACAGCGCCTTGCTGGCCGGCGCCCAGTTGGCCAATCGCAGCAATGCGATGAACGAAATCGAATATTCGGAACTGGTCATGCGCCTGCGCGACCTGACCGATTCGCTGTCCGGCGAGCCCGAGCTGCCCGACATGCCCGATGTCATCCGCACCGCGCAGGCGCTGCACCAGTTCATCGCCGACCACGACGTGCAGCTGTCGGTGAACGTGCGCTCGCAGGGCGCGCCGTGGAGCCTGACCACGCTGCTGGCGGCGCTGACCCGCCAGGGTTTCGATCGCCGCACCGAAGGCTATCTGGTGATGCAGGACGGCGAAGGCGAAGTGCTGTTCGCGCTGTCGACCAACGCCAGCCAGGCCGATGAAACCACCGACCGCCTGACGTTGCTGCTGGATGTGCCGCGCGTGTCGCCGGCACGCGATGGCTACGGCGCGCTGGTGGCCTGCGCCCGTTCGCTGGCCGCGCGCCTGGGCGGCGTCATGGTCGATGACAGCAACCAGCCGCTCTCCGATGCGTCGCTGGCCGATATCGCCGAGCAGGTGTCGGCGTTCTACAGCGCCATGGAATCGGCCGACATTCCCGCAGGATCCACGCGCGCATTGCGCCTGTTCAGCTGAGGGGCCAACCCCTCTCATCCAAGATGCAAGCAAATTTGTTTTCCGCAGGACGGCCCCCGGCAGGGGCGCCGGACTGGCTGGTTCGCGCGTACGACCTGCGCGCCGAACTGAATCGCCACAACCACAGCTATTACGTGCTGGACCAGCCCAGCATTCCCGACACCGAGTACGACCGGCTGTTCCAGGAATTACAGGCGCTGGAGACCACCCATCCTGAACTGGTGACATCGGATTCGCCGACCCAGCGCGTGGGCGGCGGTCCCTTGCCGCAGTTCGAACCGGTGCGCCATGACATTCCCATGCTCTCGCTGGGCAACGGCTTTGCCGACGAGGACATCGAAGCTTTCGACAAGCGCGTCAAGGACGGCCTGGAGACCCAGCAGGACGTGCGCTACGCCACCGAGCTCAAGTTCGACGGCCTGGCCATCAGCCTGCGCTACGAGAACGGGGTGCTGGTGCAGGCCGCCACGCGCGGCGACGGCACCACGGGCGAGAACGTCACCGCCAATATCCGCACCGTGCGCGCCATCCCGCTGCGCCTGCACGGCGAGCACATTCCCAGCGTGCTGGACGTGCGCGGCGAAGTGCTGATGTACAAGGAAGACTTCGCGCGCCTGAACCAGCGCCAGCGCGACGCCGGCCAGAAGGAATTCGCCAACCCGCGCAACGCCGCGGCAGGCAGTCTGCGCCAGCTCGATTCGCGCATCACCGCGCAGCGTACGCTGCGTTTCTTCGCCTACGGCATCGGCGTGCTGGAAGGCGCCGACATGCCGGCATCCCACTCGGCACTGCTGGACTGGTACCAGGAACTGGGCCTGCCGGTGTGCAAGGAGCGCGCCGTGGTGGCCGGCGCGGCCGGCCTGCTGGCATTCTTCCGCGGCATCGGCGACAAGCGCGACAAGCTGCCATACGAGATCGACGGCGTGGTGTACAAGGTAGATCGCCTGGATCAGCAGAAGCATCTGGGCTTTGTCTCGCGCGCGCCGCGTTTCGCGCTGGCGCACAAATTCCCGGCGCAGGAAGCGCTGACCCAGGTGCAGGACATCGAAGTCCAGGTCGGCCGCACCGGCGCCATCACGCCGGTGGCGCGCCTGAATCCGGTGTTCGTGGGCGGCGTCACGGTCACCAATGCCACGCTGCACAACGAGGATGAGGTACGGCGCAAGGACATCCAGATCGGCGACACCGTGATCGTGCGCCGCGCCGGCGACGTGATCCCGGAAGTGGTGGCCTTCGTGCCTGAAAAGCGTCCGGCCGACGCGCGCGCCTTCGTCATGCCCACCGAATGCCCGGTCTGCGGCTCGCCCATCGTGCGCGCCGAGGACGAGGCGGTGGCCCGCTGCTCGGGCGGCTGGCTCAAGTGCACGGCGCAGCGCAAGGGCGGCTTGCAGCATTTCGCTTCGCGCCGCGCGATGGATATCGAAGGTTTGGGTGAACAATTGGTCGAACAGCTTGTCGATAGGCAAGTGCTGAACACGCCGGCCGATCTTTACCGGCTGGGCTTGTCGGCCCTGGCCGAGCTGGACCGCATGGCGGAGAAGTCGGCACAGAACGTGCTTGATGCCTTGCAGAAGTCCAAGGACACCACGCTGGCCCGTTTCGTCTATGCGCTGGGCATCCGCCATGTGGGCGAGGCCACGGCCAAGGAGCTGGCGCGGCATTTCGGCGGCATCGACAAGCTGCTGGCGGCCAGCGAGGAGCAATTGCTGGAAGTGGCCGATATCGGTCCGGTGGTGGCCAGTTCGATCCGTGCCTTCTTCAGTGATCCGCTGAATGTCGAGCTGGTCGAGCAGTTGCGCGCGGTTGGCGTGCATTGGCCGGAGAGCGAAGGCGTCGATAGCGGTTCCAAGCATCTGGTCGGCAAGACCTTCGTGCTTACCGGTACGTTGCCCAATCTGTCGCGTGACGAGGCGTCGCAACTGATCGAGGCGGCGGGCGGCAAGGTGACAGGCTCGGTGTCCAAGAAGACCAGTTATGTGGTTGCGGGTGCGGAGGCCGGAAGCAAACTGGCCAAGGCCGAAGAGCTGGGCATCCCGATCCTGGACGAAGACGGTCTCAAGCTGCTGTGCGCCGACGTGTCATGAAACTAACATAATTTATTGTCGAAATTGTATTTAACTGCGCCCGGTTTCCAATTGCCGGCAGGCCAGGCGCTTCAGAACAATTACTTTCCCCCGGAGTCATGATGATCAAGAAGATCAAGAAAGCCGTTTTCCCTGTCGCAGGCCTGGGCAGCCGCTTCCTGCCGGCGACCAAGGCGCAGCCCAAGGAAATGCTGCCCATCGTCGATAAGCCGCTGATCCACTACGCGGTCGAAGAAGCGGTCGCTGCCGGCATCACCGAAATGGTGTTCATCACCGGCCGTAACAAGCGCGCCATCGAAGATCACTTCGACAAGGCCTACGAGCTGGAAAGCGAACTGGAAGCCGCGGGCAAGAAGAAGCTGCTGGAAATCGTGCAGAACGTGGTGCCCAAGAGCGTCAATTGCATCTTCATCCGCCAGTCCACGCCGCTGGGCCTGGGTCACGCCGTGCTGTGCGCGCGTCCGGTGGTGGGCGAGGAGCCGTTCGCCGTGCTGCTGGCCGACGACTTCATGGACACCGACGCCGGCGTCAAGCCGGTGCTGGCGCAGATGACCGACATCTACAACCGCGAAGGCATGAGCATGCTGGCGGTGCAGGAAGTGCCGCAGAGCGACACCAAGCAATACGGCATCGTCAGCGCCACGCCTTACCAGCCCGACCTCGAGCGCGTGAACGCCATCGTCGAAAAGCCCGCGCCGGAAGACGCACCCTCGACGCTGGCCGTGGTCGGTCGCTACGTGCTGAACAACCGCATTTTCGATTACCTGGAGAACATCGAACGTGGCGCAGGCGGCGAGATCCAGCTGACCGACGGCATCGCCAAGCTGATGCAGGCAGAATCCGTGCTGGCCTATCGCTATCAGGGCCAGCGCTATGACTGCGGCTCCAAGCTCGGCTATCTGAAAGCCATGGTGGCCATGGGCATGAAGCACCCTGAAACCGGTCCGGCCTTCTCCGAGTTCTTGACTGAAGTGGCCAGCAAGCAGGTCTGATCCACGTTCCCCGGCTGCTGCGGCGGCCTGGGGGATGGGCGATAATGTAGTGCAGGCGCCCGGTGATTGCCGGGCGTTGTCCTTTGGAGAGCAAGCAATGGCCATTCGCGACATCCTGAAAATGGGCGATCCGCGCCTGCTGCGCCAGGCGCAGCCGGTGACGCAATTCCGCACGCCCGAGCTGGCAGCCCTGGTGGACGATATGTTCCAGACCATGCGCGCCGTCAGCGGCGCCGGCCTGGCCGCGCCGCAGATCGGCGTGGATCTGCAACTGGTGATCTTCGGCTTCGGCAGCAACCAGCGCTATCCGGATGCGCCGGCGGTGCCCGAAACGGTGCTGATCAATCCCATCCTGACACCCTTGTCCGATGAGATCGAGGATGGCTGGGAAGGCTGCCTGTCGGTGCCGGGCATGCGCGGTGTGGTGCCGCGCTGGAGCCGTCTGCGCTACCAGGGCTATGATCTGGATGGCAACGCCATTGACCGTACCGTGGATGGCTTCCACGCGCGGGTGGTGCAGCATGAGTGCGATCACCTGCAAGGCATCCTGTATCCCATGCGGATACGCGATTTCACGCAGTTCGGCTTCACCGAGGTGCTGTTCCCCGATCTCGATCCCAACCAGGACGACTGAGCTTTCGCTGCTCTGCGTCTTATCCCGGCCAGCAG
This sequence comes from Herbaspirillum frisingense, assembly GCA_009914615.1. Taxonomy (GTDB): domain Bacteria; phylum Pseudomonadota; class Gammaproteobacteria; order Burkholderiales; family Burkholderiaceae_D; genus Herbaspirillum; species Herbaspirillum frisingense_B. The sequence goes on along the minus strand of WNDX01000011.1, from coordinate 40,543 downwards.
CGCCGAGATGACGATCTTCCTTCCTTCCTTCCTTCCTTCGGCCACAGGCATGGCAAGCGCTTGCTAGCACCATTGCGCCAGCATCTCCCGATGGTCTCCTGAGTCTTCGTCTCGATCCGCGTGGCGGAGCCGATTTTTCATTCGAACCGATCAAGGAGTCTTCGATGCAAGAAGCATTCGAACCCGCGGGAGACGAGGTCTTCCGCATGAATCATTTCCACATCCTGACCGGCGGCCCCGGGGCCGGCAAGACCACGCTGCTGGCCGCCTTGCAAGAGGCCGGCTACGGCGTCAAGGAAGAGGTGGGGCGCGACGTGATCCGGCGGCAAATGGCAGCCGGCGGCGATGCGCTGCCATGGAAAGACAGCCTGGCGTTCTCCGCCGAGATGCTGGCGGCGGAATTGCGCCTGCATGAGGCGCATGCCGGGCAGGGCGCTCCGGTTTTTTGCGACCGCGGCATTCCCGATGTGCTCGGCTACATGCAACTGGAAGGTCTGGACAGGCTGCCGCAGGCGGCCCGACTGCTGGCGCGGGCGAATCAGGCCGCCAGGCAATGGCGATATGCGGAGCCGATCTTCATCCTGCCGCCCTGGCGGGAGATCTACGAAACCGACCACGAACGCCGGCAGGATTGGGCGACGGCGGTTGCCACGCATGATGCCGTCAAGGCCGTCTATGCGGCGCTGGGCTACCGTTTGCTGGAGGTGCCGCCGGGCAGTCCGGCGCAGCGCAAGGATCATGTGCTGGCGCAATTGAAACGGCCGGCCTGAAGGCAAAACGGCCCGCAGCTCAGGGCTGCGGGCCGTCGTCTTGCCGGCGCTACCCGGTCGATCAGGCGTTTTCGTTGACGCGCATGGCGATGTGCGCCAGCGCTTCCTCGACCTGGTCGATCAGGATCAGGCACAGGTCGCCGTTCTTCAGCGAGGCCAGGGCGGTGTCGATGGCCAGGAACTCGCCATAGATTTCCTTGACGTCGCTGGTGCGGGTGGCCTTTTCCAGGCCCTGGCGCAGTAGCGCGATCACTTCGCCGTCCACGCGGCCGCGCTGGCACTGGTCCTGGTACAGCACCACTTCGTCGAAGGCATCGCCCAGCAGTTCGGTCTGGCGCGTGATATCGACGTCGCGGCGATCGCCCGCGCCGCTGATGACCACCGAGCGGCGCTTGGCCGGCATGCCGTCCACGGCCTTGATCAGGGCCTGGATGGCGTCCGGATTGTGGCCGTAGTCGGCGATCAGGGTGGCGCCCTTGTAGTCGAACAGGTTGAAGCGGCCCGGCGCGGTGCCGCTGTCGCTGATGAAGCTGGTCAGGGCGGCGGTGATCTGATCCCAGTCCAGGTTGAGCGCCCAGGCGGCGCCGACCGAGGCCATCACGTTTTCGACCTGGAAGCCGATGGCGCCATTACGGGTGAGCGGGATGCCGGAGAGCTTCAGGCGCTTCTCGACATCGCCTTGCGTGGCCACGATGGCGTCGCCGTCGCGATAGACGATGCGATGGCCCTGGGCGCGGTGCGTTGCCATGATGGGATGCTGCGGATCGAGCGCGAAGAAGGTCACCGAGCCGGGGCAGGACGAGGCCATCTTGGAAACCATCGGGTCGGCCGCGTTGAGCACGGCGGTGCCGGTGGGCGCGACGTTTTCCACGATCACGCGCTTGACCACGGCCAGGTCTTCCACGGTGCTGATGTAGGACAGGCCCAGGTGGTCGCCCATGCCGATGTTGGTCACCACAGCCACGGCGCAGCGGTCGAAGCCCAGGCCCTCGCGCAGCACGCCGCCACGGGCGGTTTCCAGGACGGCGGCATCGACGTCGGGGTGGAACAGCACGTTGCGGGCGCTGCGCGGGCCGCTGCAGTCGCCGGTGTCGGTGCGCTGGCCATCGATATAGACGCCGTCGGTATTGGTCATGCCCACGCGCAGGCCGGTCTTGGCCAGCAGGTGGGTGATCAGGCGCACGGTGGTGGTCTTGCCGTTGGTGCCGGCCACGGCCACCACGGGGATGCGGCCGTCGTCGCCGTCGTCGTACATGGTCGAGATGATCGCCTCGCCGACGTCGCGGCTCTTGCCGTACGAGGGCGAGAGGTGCATGCGCAGGCCGGGCGCGGCGTTGACTTCGACGATGCCGCCGCCTTGTTCTTCCATCGACATGTGCACCGAGTTGCAGACCACGTCCACGCCGCAGATGTCGAGGCCGACCATCTGCGCTGCGGCGATGGCGCGCGCGGCCATCTCGGGGTGCACGTCGTCGGTGACGTCGGTGGCGGTGCCGCCGGTGGAGAGGTTGGCGTTATTGCGCAGGACCACGCGCACGCCTTGCGCCGGAATCGCTTCCGGATCGAGATTCTGTCCGGCCAGCACCGACAGGGCGATATCGTCCAGGCGGATCTTGGTCAGCGAGGTGGCATGGCCGTCGCCGCGCAGCGGGTCGGCGTTGACCTGGTCAATCAGCTGGCGGATGGTATGCACGCCGTCGCCGATGACTTGCGGCGGATCGCGACGGGCCGCGGCCACCAGGGTCTTGCCGATCACCAGCAGGCGGAAGTCGTGACCGGGCAGGTAGCGTTCGACGATCACCTCGTCGCTGATGCGCGCGGCATTGGCGAAAGCGTGTTCGATCTGAGCCGGAGTGCTGATGTTGACCGCCACGCCCTTGCCCTGGTTGCCGTCCAGCGGCTTGATCACCACGGCCGAGCCGATTTCCTCGGCGGCCTTGAGCGCGTCTTCCACGGTGGTGACCACGCGGCCGTTGGGCACCGGCACGCCGGCTGCGTGCAACAGCATCTTGGTCAGGTCCTTGTCCTGCGCGATCGACTCCGCGATGGCGCTGGTATGGCTGGTCTCGGCGGCCTGGATGCGCTTCTGGCGACTGCCCCAGCCGAACTGCACCATGCTGCCCTGGGTCAGGCGGCGGAACGGGATGCCGCGTTTGGCTGCGGCGTTGACGATGGAGCCGGTGCTGGGGCCCAGGCGCACGTCTTCATCCAGTTCGCGGATGCGGGCGAGGGCGCCGGTCAGGTCGAACGGGGTGTCGGCCTGCGCCGCCAGGCACAGTTGCAGCGCCAGGTCGAAGGCCAGGCGGCCGACTTCCTCTTCGCTGTACTCGACCACGACCTGGTAGATGCCGGTCTCGATGGTGGAGACGGTGCGGCTGAAGGTCACCGGGCAGCCGGCCTGCGATTGCAGGGCCAGGGCGGCGGCCGCCAGCGCGTGGGCCATCGACACCATTTGCTTGCCGCCGTCGGGTTCGAGGAAGCCGATCTGCGGGAAACGGGCGCGCAGGCGCACCTCGAAGCCGGGCATGTCGTCCACCACCCGTTCCGATTCGGGACAGGAAACGATGGCTTCGATGGCAGTGTGTCTGCACCAGAGATTGGGGCCGCGCAGTGCGCGTATGCGGGATACGTCCATGGACAAGTTTTCCTGAGTGTCTCTTGATCTTGAGTCGGTCTGTGTGCTGTCTGTTGCTACCGGTTTGTTGCGTCTGGCGTCTGCGCTCAGGCCGCCTGGGTCTTGAACTTCAGCCCTTGCTGCTCGGCCTGTTCGGTGCCGAACAGTTCGATGCCGGCACGGATCACCTCGGGCGAAATGCCCAGCGCCCACGCCGCGCCGACGGCCGCCAGCACGTTCTCGACCTGGTAGGCCACGGCGCCGTTTTCGGTCAGCGGGATGGCGTCCACCGAGCTGACCTTGCATTCGCGCTCGCCCTCGGCCTGGATCAGGTCGCCGCCGCGCAGGAACACGGCGCGACGGCCCTCCTTCAGGTGCGCAGCCAGCAGTTCGGAGGCGGGATCGGTGCCGAAGAAGATCACTTCGCCGTCGCACAGCTCGGCCATGTCGGCCACCAGCGGATCGTCGGCATTGAGCACGGCGGCGCCGTCCGGCAACACCAGATCGACCTGGGTGCGCTTGACCTTGGTGGCGATCTGCTCGGCGTTCTCGATGTAGTACTCGGGCAGGCTGTCGTTGGGATCGATATTGGCCACCACGCCCACCAGGCAGCGGTCATAGGCCAGGCCTTCGGCCAGGATGGAGACGCTGCCGTTCTCGAACACGGCGGCTTCCACCGCGCGGTTCAACAGCACCCGGTGCGCGGCTTCCCAGTTGGCGCGGTTGCCGCGCTCGACCTGGCGTTCGCCGAAATACAGGCCGTCGCCGCAAGCCAAGCCGACGTGCTTGCCGGACAGGTGGATGATGCGGGCCACCAGGCGCGAGATGGTGGTCTTGCCGTGGGTGCCGGTGACACCGACGATGGGGATGCGGCCGTTTTCATCTTCGCCGAACAGATGATCGACGATGGCTTCGCCCACCGGGCGCGCTTCGCCTTCGGAGGGCTTGAGGTGCATCAGCAGGCCGGGGCCGGCGTTGACTTCGACGATGGCGCCGCCCTGGTCGGCCAGCGGGCGCGAGATGTCTTCAGCCACGATGTCCACGCCGGCGATGTCCAGGCCGACGATGCGCGCGGCCAGCGAGGCGGCGGCCGCCACGCTGGGGTGCACCTGGTCGGTGATGTCGGCCGATACGTTGCCGTTGCGCAGCAGCAGGATGCGGCGGCCGGCGGCCGGCACGGATTCGGTGGTCAGGTTCTGGCGCTGCAGTTCCAGTGCCGCGGCCGGTTCGCGTTCCAGCAGCACGGGATCCAGCAGATGTTCCTCCAGCAGGCCGCGGCGCGGGTCGCGGTTGAGCTCGTCAAGCAGATCCTGCACGGTGGACTTGCCGTCGCCGACGATGAAGATGGGCTCGCCGCGGGCGGCCGCGGCCAGCTTGCCGCCGACGATCAGCAGACGGTGTTCCAGGCCGGAGATGAAGCGTTCCACCAGCACGCCGCTGCCTTCTTCCAGCGCGACCTTGTAGGCGGTTTCGATTTCTTCGCGGGTATTCAGATCGATGAAGACGCCACGGCCGTGGTTGGCGTCGCAGGGCTTGACGACCACCGGCAGGCCGATGTCTTCGGCGGCTTCCCAGGCGTCTTCCGGGCTTTCGACCAGGCGGCCTTCCGGCACCGGCACGCCGCAGGTTTCCAGCAGCGACTTGGTCAGATCCTTGTCGCGCGAAATGCCTTCGGCGATGGCGCCGGTCTGGTCCGACTCGGCGGTCCAGATGCGGCGCGACTTGCAGCCATGGCCGAGCTGCACCAGGTTGCCTTCGGACAGGCGGATGGTGGGAATGCGGCGTTCGTCGGCGGCGTCCACGATGCAGGCGGTGCTGGGGCCCAGGCACAGCCTGTCCACCATGCGGCGCAGCTTGGTCAGCGTGGCGTCGAGGTCATACGGCTTGTCTTCGATGGCGGCCATCACCAGGTCGCGGGCGGCGTACAGCGCGGCGCGGGTGACCGTCTCGTGGCGGGCGCGCACGACCACCTTGTAGATGCCGCGCACATTGGTTTCGCGCGCCTTGCCGAAGCCGCCGGGCAGGCCGGCCAGGTTTTGCAGCTCCAGCGTGACGTGTTCCAGGATGTGGCCGGGCCAGGTGCCTTCTTCCAGCCGGCGCACGAAACCGCCGCGCACCTCATAGCTGCAGCGGTGCTCGATGAGCGTGGGCAGCCAGGTGGTCAGGCGTTCGGTGAATCCGGGGATGGTGTTGGACGGAAAATCTTCCAGTTCGCCGATGTCGATCCACACTTCGAGGGCCGAACGGTAGGTCCAGATGTTCGGACCTTTCAAGGGCAGGAAACGGAGGAATTCGATGTTTTTCATGTCTGGAGATGTGCCGCGTAAAGTGCCGTTGGTGTATCCATGTTGCCGACCCGCGTACTGCCGCCGGGGCTGTCTTATTTGTGAAACGTTTTCAGGCTGTCGTCCGTATGACCTCGCGGAATAAGGACGGCGCCATTCGCAAATCCATCGCAGGCCCGGCATCGGGCGCTTCCAGGCTCTTCCGTGCGAGGAAGCCCTGCCGGGCCGCGTGAGGGATTCTATAAGTTACGACAGAATTCCCCGGTCAGCATTCCGTCAGAATAGCGCATGCTCCCCTAACGTGTTGGACGGCGATTGGTTTACTGGGAACGGCAAACGGGCAAGGATTGGCTTGCCGGAAGGAAATTCAAAGGGTGCGCCTCACGCAGGAAAACGGGTTGGTTTTGCGGGATGGGGAGGCGGATCTCATTGGAATTATGCTTGTGAGGATGTTGTTGGGCGGTATTGTCGCAGACTGTCCGGCGCTCGTGGAGCGAATTAACCAAAAAAACGACGGTCAACCCAGGATGGATAGGCCGCCAAGGCCCGTATTCGCGGCATTTCGCATTCCGCGGGAAATTTGCTTGGACTCATGCGTACACCGTTTAGTCGTCTCTTGCGTTATGCGATGGACTCCTATGTACTCATATCGGACCGCTAGGGCGCTGCGCTATAATCGCGCGCTGCCCGCAATCGGGCTCAGGCCCGTGCCGGCCTGTGCATCGATCACCAATAGCCAAACTGCTCGCTTCGGGCCCAATGTTGCCGTTAAATGACTACTGACTCCCTTCCTTCCGCCCCATCCAGCCTGCCCGAACGCTGGAAAACGGAAATCGCCGCGCGTCTGGCCGCCAACGAGAAAATCGTCGCCTGGCTGGAGCTGGATCTCGACTCGCAACTGCAATTCAAGTCTTCGCTGGTGGTCGCCACCGAACGGCGTTTGCTGGCCAATACCCCGGAGGGGACGGTCTGGCAGGAGTGGGAATACTGTCCTGAACTCGCGCTGAAGCACCATGACCACGCGGGCGTGGGCGCTCTGGAGCTGTGCGATGCTGCCGGCCGCCTGGCGGTCTGGCGTTACACGCTGGCCCAGAATCCGCAGGCGCTGCGCCTGATCAAGCTGTTCGAGCAGCAGCGCGACCTGCTGGCATCGGGCGTGAAGGCCGAGGAAGAGGGCGACGTCTGCCCGCAATGCAAGGCGCCCATTCCGGAAGGCCAGGAAACCTGCGCCATCTGCCCAGAAATCAAGGAAGCGCCGCCCTCGACCTGGGCGCTGTTCCGCCTGTCGCGCTTCGCCAAGCCCTACAAGGGCTCGCTGCTGCTGGGCTTCCTGCTGACGCTGGCGTCCACTGCCGCCACGCTGGTGCCGCCCTACATGACCATGCCGCTGATGGATAACGTGCTGATCCCGTTCCAGAACGGCGCGCCGATCGACACCCATCTGGCCATGCTGTACCTGTCGGGCCTCTTGGGCGCGGCCTTGCTGGCCTGGGGCCTGGGCTGGGCCCGTACCTACATCCTGGCGCTGGTGTCCGAGCGTATCGGCGCCGACTTGCGCACCACCACCTATTCGCACCTGTTGCGGCTGTCGCAGGAATATTTCGGCGGCAAGCGCACCGGCGACCTGATGGCGCGCATCGGTTCGGAAACCGACCGCATCTGCGTGTTCCTGTCGCTGCACCTGCTGGATTTCGCCATCGACGTCTTGATGATCATCATGACGGCGGCCATCCTGATTTCCATCAATCCCTGGCTGGCGCTGGTGATCCTGCTGCCGCTGCCGTTCATTGCCTGGATGATCCACGTGGTGCGTGACCGCCTGCGCCATGGCTTCGAAAAGATCGACCGCATCTGGTCGGAGGTGACCAACGTGCTGGCCGACACCATCCCCGGCATCCGCGTGGTCAAGGCCTTTGCCCAGGAAAAGCGCGAAGTGGCGCGCTTTCGCGAAGCCAACCGGCATAACCTGATGGTCAACGACCGGGTCAACAAGATCTGGTCGCTGTTTACTCCGACCGTCACCTTCCTGACCGAAGTCGGCCTGCTGGTGGTGTGGGTGTTCGGCATCTGGCAGGTGTCCAGCAACCAGATCACGGTGGGTGTGCTGACCGCCTTCCTGGCCTATATCAGCCGTTTCTACACGCGCCTGGATTCGATGAGCCGCATCGTGTCGGTGACCCAGAAGGCGGCGGCCGGGGCCAAGCGCATCTTCGATATCCTGGATCACGTCTCCAGCGTGCCCGAGCCGGCCAATCCGGTTCATCTGGAAAAGGTGGAGGGCGCCATCGAGGTGCGCAACATCGGCTTCCGCTACGGCAACCGCGCGGTGATCCGCAACATGAGCCTGTCGATCGCCCCGGGCGAGATGATCGGCCTGGTCGGCCACAGCGGTTCCGGCAAATCCACCATGGTCAACCTGATCTGCCGCTTCTATGACGTGTCGGAAGGCGCGATCCGCATCGACGGCGTCGATATCCGTTCGTTGCCGATCTCGGAATATCGCCGCAACATCGGGCTGGTGTTGCAGGAGCCTTTCCTGTTCTTCGGCACGATCGCCGAGAACATCGCCTACGGCAAGCCGGAAGCCACGCGTGAGGAAATCATCGCCGCCGCCCGCGCCGCGCACGCGCACGAATTCATCCTGCGCCTGCCGCAGGGCTACGATTCGCTGGTGGGCGAGCGTGGCCAGGCGCTGTCGGGTGGCGAGCGCCAGCGCATCTCGATCGCGCGCGCGCTACTGATCGATCCGCGCATCCTCATCCTGGACGAAGCGACCTCGTCGGTGGACACCACCACCGAGAAGGAAATCCAGAAGGCGCTGGACAACCTGGTCCAGGGCCGCACCACGATCGCCATCGCGCACCGCCTGTCCACGCTGCGCAAGGCCGACCGGCTGGTGGTGCTGGACCGCGGCCAGGTGGTCGAAGTGGGTAATCACGAAGAACTGATGGCGCGCGAAGGCCATTATTACAAGCTGTACCAGGCGCAGGCGCGCAATCCTGACGGCGAGGCGGAAGTCTCGGTCAGCGAAGAAGAGAAGGGGGAATGAAGAGCATGACGATCACCGCCAACCCCGGCCAGCAGCCGTCGTTCCGGCTGCACCGCAACAGCTTCGGTCGCCTGGTGTTCACCGGCGCCGACGGCGTGGCGCACGAGAACGTGATTCCGGTGCGCGCCTTTCCCATCACCTCGCCCGATCGCGGCCTGTCGGTGGTCAGCAGCGATGGTCACGAACTGGCCTGGATCGACGGCCTGGAGCAGCTCGACGCCGTCGTACGCAAGCTGATCGAAGAGGAATTGGGGAGCCGAGAATTCATGCCGGAGATCCAGCGCATCGTCGGCGTGTCCACCTTTGCTACGCCCAGCGACTGGACCGTGCAGACCACGCGCGGCACCACCACCTTCACGCTCAAGGGCGAAGAAGACATCCGCCGCCTGGCGGCGCCTGCGCTGCTGATCGCGGACAGTCACGGGATCCAGTTCCTGATCCGCGACCAGAAGGCGCTGGACAAGCACAGCCGCAAGATTCTCGATCGATTCCTGTAAGCAGGGTTGTCGCCGTTATTGAGCCGGTCGCAGCTCGGACAAATCCGCATCGTCCAGGGGAAGGACACGGCCCGGTGACGCTCGTCGCATGCGGATGGCGGTAGTGAGGGAAACGGCTTTGACGCCACTGGGTTCCGGCCTGCGCCGGAACGGCGGAGATGGGGTTGGGGCTACCGGTCTTCTGACATCCAACTCGCCGCTATTTACTCCCTTTGTCCTTACTCACTGTCGCCGCCGCTATCTCGGTCGTTATTCGCTCTTCCATCCTCGCCGTTTGCTCTCTCTCCCGTCGTCCTGGCGAAGGCCAGGACCCAGTGTCGTTCTTCGCAAACGACGGCGGTGATGAGGGAAACGGCTTTGACGCCGCTGGGTTCCGGCCTGCGCCGGAACGACGGAGAAGGATAGCCGAAAGTCAGCCGCTTGGAAGAGCAGGTGTCTGAAGAAGGGCGCGTCAAGCGCGAGGCCGGGCTTAGAACTTCTCGTCTTCCCGCAAATAACGCCACTGCCCCGGCGGCAGTTCGCCCAGTTTGACGCCGCCGATGCGCACACGCTTCAGGCCCAGCACTTTCAAACCGACCATGTCGCACATCCGGCGGATCTGGCGTTTCTTGCCTTCGCGCAGGGTGAAGCGCAACTGGTCTTCGTTCTGCCACACCACCTTGGCCGGGCGCAGCGGCTTGCCGTCCATGATCAGGCCGTGGTTGAGGCGCTTCAGGTCGGATTCGGGCAGCTTGCCGGGGCGGGTGTAGTGCACGCGCACCAGGTATTCCTTGTCCACCGCGGAATCCTCGCCGATCAGTTGCTTGGCGATGCGGCCGTCCTGGGTCAGCACCAGCAGGCCCACCGAATCAATGTCCAGGCGTCCGGCCGGCACCAGGCTGCGCAACTGCCTCGGATGGAAGCTCATCTCGCTCTTGTCTTCCTGCCAGCGCGATTGCGCGTTGACCAGCACCACGGCGGGTTTGTAGCCGTCCTCGGCCTGGCCGCTGACGTAACCCATGGGTTTGTTGATCAGGATGGTGACGCGTTGCGCCTGCTCGGCGCTGGCCTGGCGCTCCACGGTAACCTTCTGGTGCGGCAGCACCTTGCTGCCCAGCACGGATACCACCACGCCGTCCACCCGCACCCAGCCTTTCTCTATCCACTCGTCGGCTTCGCGGCGCGAGCACAGGCCGAGTTCGGACATGCGTTTGGAGAGGCGGACGGGTTCGGTCATGGGGGATTGCCTTGCGTGAAACGGTTGAGTGCCGGCAAGCGGCGAGGGTGAGATTGTACGGCCAGCGCGGCCGGCGCGCCAGATTGACGCCGGCCGCGGCATGCGGATCAGATGCGCAAGGTCTTGAGCAGTTCGGTTTCCAGCACGATCTGCGTGCGCGCCTGCGACAGCGCCGGGCCGTCGATCAGGAACACGTCTTCCACCCGCTCGCCCAGCGTCATCACCTTGGCGGTGTGCAGGTTGATCTTGAACTTGGCCAGCACGTTGGAGATGGAATACAGCAGCCCGGCGCGGTCATTGGCCGAGATCGACAGCAGGTAGTACTGGCCACGTTCGTCCGGCCGCAGATCCACCGACGGATTGACCGGGAAGGTGCGCGACAGCCGCGACAGGCGCGCCTTGGAGGGGGCCGGCAGCGGGGCGTCGGATTGCAGCAGCTCGCCCAGTTCATGCTCGATCAGGTTGATGATGTCGCGGTAGTTCTTGGCGAACACCGGGGCATTGATCAGGAAGGCGTCCAGCGCGTAATTGTTACGCGTGGTGTGGATCTTGGCGTCGAAGATGCTGAAGCTCTTTTCGTCGAAGTAGCTGCAGATGCGCGCGAACAGGTCGGGGCGGTCGGGCGTGTAGACCGCCACCTGCACGCCTTCGCCGATGGGTGCCAGGCGGCAGCGCACCAGCGGCACGCCGGTGTCCACCTTGTCGTAGAAGCAGCGCGTCTGCCAGGCGATGTCGGAGGCGTCGTGGCGCAGGAAGTAGGCCACGTCCAGTTGTTTCCAGAACGGCTCGTGGGCATCGGCCGGCAAGCCGTACAGGCGCAGGGTCTTGATTGCTTCCTGCTGGGTGTTCTTGAGTTCGCGGTCGGCCGACGGCGCTTCGCCGCCCAGCACGCGCAGCGTCATGCGATACAGGTCTTCCAGCAGCTTGCCTTTCCAGGCGTTCCAGACCTTGGGGCTGGTGCCGCGGATGTCGGCCACGGTCAGTAGGTAGAGCGCGGTCAGGTGGCGCTCGTCCTTGACCAGCTGGGCGAAGGCGCTGATCACGTCGGGATCCGACATGTCCTGCTTTTGCGCCACGTGCGACATGGCCAGGTGCTGCTCGACCAGGAACACGATCAGTTCGGTGTTTTCCTGCGAGATGCCGTGCTGTTCGCAGAACTGGCGCGCGTCGTCCATCCCCAGCTTGGAGTGGTCGCCGCCGCGGCCCTTGGCGATGTCGTGGAACAGCGCGGCGATGTAGAGCACCCAGGGCTGGCCGAAGTTGGCCATGAGCTGGCTGCAGAAAGGGTATTCGTGCGCGTGCTCACTCATCGTGAAGCGGCGCACGTTGCGCACCACCATCAGGATGTGCTGGTCCACCGTATAGACGTGGAACAGGTCGTGCTGCATCTGGCCCACGATGTGGCGGAAATTGGGCAGGTAGCGGCCCAGCACGCTGGTGGCGTTCATGCGGCGCAGCGCGTGCGTGATGCCGCGCTTGCTCTGGATGATCTGCATGAACAGCCGGTGGTTTTCCGGGTCGTTGCGGAAGGCGTTGTCGATCTTGAAGCGCGCATGCCACAGCGCGCGCATGGTGCGCGCCGACATGTCCTTCAGTTCGGCGTGCTCGGACAGCACCAGGAACACTTCCAGCATGGCCGACGGCGTATCTTCGAAGACGTTGTCATGGGCGATGTCGACGAAGCCGTTGACCTCGTTGAAGCGCTCGTTGATCTGGCGCGGCACGGCTTGCTGCGGGAACAGGTGGGCCTCGATGTTCTGCAACAGGATGGTGTTGAGCTGGGTCACCGCCTTGGCCGCCCAGTAGTAGCGCTGCATCAGGTATTCGCTGGCGCGCCGGGTGTCGGTGGTCTTGAAGCCGAAGGTCTCGGCGATGGGCGTCTGGATATCGAACACCAGGCGATCTTCGCGACGGTCGGTGTAGATGTGCAGGCGGATGCGGATGTCCTTGAAGGCGCGTTCCTTCTGGCGCAGCTGGCGCGCTTCGGTGGAGGTCAGCATGCCGTGCTCGGCCAGCTTGCTCCAGGAGTCGCCCAGGCCGGCCGCCTTGGCCACCCACAGGATCACCTGCAGGTCGCGCAGGCCGCCGGGGCTTTCCTTGCAGTTGGGTTCCAGGCTGTAGGGCGTGTCTTCGTACTTCACATGGCGCTGGCGCATTTCCAGCGTCTTGGCCTGGAAAAAGGCCAGCGGGTCGAGCGCGGCCTGGTAGCGCTCCTGCAATTGCTTGAACAGAGGGCGGCTGCCGGTCACTAGGCGCGCTTCCAGCAGGCTGGTCTGCACCGTGATGTCGGCTGCCGACTCATCCATGCATTCGTCGATCGTGCGGATGCTGTGGCCGATTTCCAGGCCGATATCCCAGAACAGCTGCACCAGCGATTCCAGCTTTTCCTTTTGCGCGGCGTCGGGCGCGTGCGGCAGCAGGATCAGCACGTCCACGTCCGAATGCGGGAACAGTTCGCCGCGGCCGTAGCCGCCCACCGCCACCAGCGCGGCGCCGGCGGGCATGCCGAGTTCGTTCCAGGCTTGCGTGAGCGCTTCGTCAACGTTGCGGCGCAGCTGGGTCAGCAGCTGTTCGGTCTTGTGGTTGGTCTGGAACACCTCGATGGCCTGCTGGCGGGCGGCCTTGAGTTGTTTCTTGAGCGTGACGGCGAGAGTCGGCATCGGCGTTGATTCGGTAATGGGCGGCGGGGCGCCGCTGGCTGGTCAGAGTGCCGCGTCCCCGTGCGGCGTGTTGCCTTTAGCAGGTTTCATGCCGGAACCAGGCCGGCGCCGCAAGCGTCGTGGCAGTGCATAAAACGCTTCGGCGGAAATTGCGATGACCGCTGCGGGCATCGTCGCAATTTCCGCCGAAGGGCCGGTCAGGACAGAGGGGCTCAGGCCGCCGCTGTCATCTGGTTCTGGATGAAGGCAGGGGGTGCCGGCATGCCGGGCGACACCGTCAGCACTTCGAAACCGGTTTCGGTGACCAGCACGGTGTGTTCCCACTGCGCCGACAGGCTGCGATCCTTGGTCTTGATGGTCCAGCCGTCGCCCATTTCGCGGATTTCGCGGCGGCCGGCGTTGATCATCGGCTCCACCGTGAAGATCATGCCGGCTTCCAGCTTTTCCAGCGTGCCGGGACGGCCGTAGTGCAGCACCTGCGGTTCTTCGTGGAAGACCTTGCCGATGCCGTGGCCGCAGAATTCGCGCACCACGCTGTAGCCGGCCTTTTCGGCGTGCTGCTGAATAACGTGGCCGATGTCGCCCAGGTGCGCGCCCGGCTTGATCTTGGAGATGCCCAGCCACATGCATTCATAGGTGATGTCGGTCAGGCGGCGCGCCAGGATGGACGGCTCGCCCAGGTAGAACATGCGGCTGGTGTCGCCGTGGTAGCCGTTCTTGATGATGGTGACGTCGATGTTGAGCACGTCGCCGTTCTTCATCACCTTGTCGCCCGGGATGCCATGGCAGATCACATCGTTGAGCGAGGTGCAGACGGCCTTGGGGTAGGGCGTGTAGCCGGGCGGGCAATAATTCAGGGGCGCCGGGATGCTGCCTTGCACATTGGTCATGTACTCGTGGCAGAGGCGGTCGATCTCGCCGGTGGTGACGCCGGGTTTCACGAAGGGGGTGATGTAGTCCAGCACTTCGGCGGCCAGTCGGCCGGCTACGCGCATGCCTTCGATGTCTTCGGCGGTTTTGATGGTGATGTTGCCCATGATGAATCGCAATTCGCTAGAAAATCGTCAAGAAGGGATTATAGACGAGAGGGGTATTTTCTGTTGGTTGCGGCCGGTGCACTTGGCTTTGCGGGCGGCGGGGCGAGGGAGATTCCCGAGTTCATGCGATGCTTGAACAAATGGGTTGGGTCGAGTAGAATGCCGGGCTAACCTGAAATCGTCAGGTTGGTCACGGATGGTGATTGGCGGAAATATTCGCTGCTTGGCTTCGTGAAAATTGCTTTTTTGAAACGCGAATCCGTTCGCTAAAAGGGTGTCCAGGCTGCATGAGCCGGATGACCGAGCGGATTCCAGACCTAACCCTGGAGAAATTCATGTCCGTTACTATGCGCGAAATGCTGGAAGCCGGTGTCCACTTCGGTCACCAAACCCGCTTCTGGAACCCCAAGATGGCCCCCTTCATTTTCGGTCATCGCAACAAGATTCACATCGTCAACCTGGAAAAGACCCTGGGCATGTTCCAGGAAGCGCAAAAGTACGTGCGCCAACTGTCTTCCAACCGCGGCACCATCCTGTTCGTCGGCACCAAGCGTCAAGCCCGCGAAATCCTGGCTGGCGAAGCGCAGCGCGCCGGCGTGCCTTACGTTGACCAGCGTTGGCTGGGCGGCATGCTGACCAACTTCAAGACCATCAAGACCTCGATCAAGCGCCTGAAGGATATGGAAGCGTCGGTCGAAGACGGTTCCGTCGAGAAGCTGTCGAAGAAGGAAGCCCTGCTGTTCAGCCGTGAACAGGAAAAGCTGCAGAAGGCCATCGGCGGCATCAAGGATATGGGCGGCATTCCTGACGCCATCTTCGTGATCGACGTCGGCTACCACAAGGGCGCCATCACCGAAGCCGCCAAGCTGGGCATCCCGGTCATCGGCGTGGTCGATACCAACCACTCGCCCGAAGGCGTCACCTACGTGATCCCGGGCAACGACGACTCCGCCAAGGCGATCGCGCTGTACGCTCGCGGCATGGCTGATGCCGTCCTGGAAGGCCGCGCCAACGCCGTGAACGACGTTGTCGAAGCAGTGAAGGGCGACGAATTCGTCGAGGTCGAGCAGGCTTAATTCTGCTTCTTCCGTGTAGTACAAAAAGGGGTGACAGCGGGTGTTGACGCAGTGGCCCCTTTTTTTTGAGTCAATTTTCGAGTTTCAGGCGTTCCGCGAGGTGCGGAACGCCTCCCAGTCAGGAGAATAGTATGGCGGCAATTACCGCAGCAATGGTGGGCGAACTGCGTGCGAAGACCGACGCGCCGATGATGGAATGCAAGAAGGCGCTGACCGAAGCCGATGGCGATATGTCCAAGGCTGAAGAGATCCTGCGCGTCAAGCTGGGCAGCAAGGCTTCCAAGGCCTCTTCCCGCGTTACCGCTGAAGGCGTGATCTCCACCTATATCAGCGGCAACGTTGGCGCCCTGGTGGAAGTCAACTGCGAAACCGACTTCGTGACCAAGAACGACGAGTTCATCGGTCTGGTCGAAGCCGCCGCCAAGCTGGTGGTCGAGCAGAATCCGGCCGACGTCGCTGCGTTGGGCGCGTGCAAGCTGCCCGACGGCAAGACCCTGGAAGAACTGCGCACCGAACTGATCGGCCGCATCGGCGAAAACATGTCGTTCCGCCGCTTCCAGCGCTTTGAAACCCCGGCCAAGCTGGTGTCCTACCTGCACGGCACCCGCATCGGCGTGATCGTGGAGTTCGACGGCGCCGACGAGCAAGTCGGCAAGGACGTGGCCATGCACATCGCCGCCATGAAGCCGGTGGCCCTGTCGGCCGAGCAAGTGCCTGCCGAACTGATCGAGAAAGAGCGTTCGGTCGCTTCCCTGAAGGCTGCCGAATCCGGCAAGCCGGCCGACATCGTCGCCAAGATGGTCGAAGGTTCGGTGCAGAAGTACCTGAAGGAAGTGTCGCTGTTCAACCAGGCTTTCGTGAAGAACGACAAGCAAAGCGTCGAGCAGATGCTCAAGGCGGCTAATTCCAGCGTCAAGTCGTTCGCCATGTACGTTGTCGGCGAAGGCATCGAGAAGAAGCAGGACGACTTCGCTGCGGAAGTGGCAGCGCAAGTGGCTGCGGCAAAACAAGCTCAGTAAGCGTTGCTAGAAAAAACGGGCCGAGAGGCCCGTTTTTTTAAGCTGCCCCCGGAACTTTTGGGGAAAGCTGCATCTACTGTCATGGTCTGCGCGGTCCACGCGCGCGGGATAAGGCGGCAGGTGGCTACAAAAACAAGAGTAGGGCGCGGCAATACCCCAATATGCGTCAAGGCATCACCCTCGCGACGAAAGTGCGCCGTTTCGTCAGGGCGGGAGCTGGTGCGGACGCGCCAACAAGCAATTCAAAATCGGATAGAACACGGAGCCCTGCAATGACAACACCTGCTTATAAGCGCGTACTCCTCAAACTTTCCGGCGAAGCACTGATGGGCGATGACGCCTACGGTATCAATCGCGCGACGATCGAACGCATGGTCGCGGATGTGGCAGAAATCAGCAAACTGGGCGTGGAACTGGCGATCGTGATCGGCGGCGGCAATATCTTCCGCGGCGTGGCGCCGGGCGCCCAGGGCATGGATCGCGCGACCGCCGACTACATGGGCATGCTGGCCACCGTCATGAACTCGCTGGCCCTGGCCGACGCCATGCGCCAGGCCGGTCTGACGGCGCGCGTGATGTCCGCCATCGGCATCGAACAGGTGGTCGAGCCTTACGTCCGTCCCAAGGCGCTGCAATACCTGGAAGAAGGCAAGGTGGTGGTGTTCGCCGCCGGCACCGGCAATCCCTTCTTCACCACCGACACCGCCGCCGCGTTGCGCGGCTCGGAAATCGGCGCCCAGATCGTACTGAAGGCCACCAAGGTGGATGGCGTCTATACCGCTGACCCGAAGAAGGATCCCTCCGCCACCCGCTATGCCTCGATTTCCTTCGACGAAGCGATTGCCAAGCACCTGCAGGTGATGGATGCCACCGCCTTTGCGCTGTGCCGCGACCAGAAGCTGCCGATCAAGGTATTTTCCATCATCAAGCCGGGCGCGCTCAAGAGCGTCGTCATGGGTGAAGACGAAGGTACCCTGGTCCACGTCTGAGGCCGGTCCAGGCGCAGAAACCGGCCGCAAGGCCGGGATTCCCGTTTACAATGCCCCCTTTCCGGGGCATTTGCATTCAAGACAAGTTATTGCATCAAGTTAGGAGAGCAGCATGAGTGTCGCTGACGTTAAGAAGAACAGTGAACAAAAGATGAGCAAGTCGATCGAGACCCTGAAGGCCATCCTGGCCAAGGTTCGCACCGGTCGCGCCCACACCGGCCTGCTGGATCAGGTCATGGTCGATTACTACGGTAGCCCCACCGGTCTGTCGCAAGTGGCCAACCTGACCCTGATCGACGCCCGTACCATCGGTGTCCAGCCGTACGAAAAGAAGATGGTGGCCGTGGTTGAAAAGGCCATTCGCGAAGCCGACCTGGGCCTGAATCCCGCGACCCACGGCGAACTGATCCGCGTGCCGATGCCGCCGCTGACCGAAGAACGCCGCAAGGAAATGGTCAAGCTGGTCAAGGGCGAGGCGGAAGACGCCAAGATCGCGGTGCGTAACATCCGTCGCGAAGCCAACGAAGGCTTGAAGAAGCTGGTCAAGGACAAGGTCGCCTCCGAGGACGACGAGCGCCGTGGACAGGACGAGGTGCAGAAGCTGACCGATAAGTTTGTCGCCGAAATCGACAAGCTGGTCGGCGACAAGGAAAAGGAAGTGATGACGGTGTGACCCGTCTTGCAGGGCCAGCGCGCGGCCGTCTTCATGCCGGCCGCGCGGCGCAGAATCATAAACAGAAGGAAATGTGCGCAAGGCGGCGGACAACGGGAGCGCGGGAATGCCGCCAAGGAAAACGGAACGGATCTCTTTGCCCGCCTGGTTTGTCAAAGTTCATTTGGCCCGCTACCATGGTGCGGCTCGCAGCCATCAATGCACTAAATAATTTTTCATGAAGCATCAAAGCTCAACTCTTGCGGTTCCGGATATTTCCGCGGTTCCGCGCCATGTTGCCATCATCATGGACGGCAACGGGCGTTGGGCAACCAAACGATTCCTGCCGCGCGTGGCGGGCCACGCCAAGGGCGTGGACGCGGTGCGCTCCATCGTCGAAGCCTGCGCCGTGCGCGGCATCGAATACCTGACCCTGTTCGCCTTCAGCTCCGAGAACTGGCGCCGTCCGGCCGACGAGGTCTCGGTGCTGATGCGCCTGTTCATGACAGTGCTGGAGCGAGAAGTGGGCAAGATGGCCGTCAACGGCATTCGCCTGAAGATCGTCGGCGATATGAGCCGATTCGATCCAAAATTACAGGAAATGGCCGCCAAGGCCGAAGCCCAGACCGCCGGCAACACCCGGCTGACGTTGACCGTGTGCGCCAACTATGGCGGCCGCTGGGACGTCATGCAGGCGGTGTCCAGGATGATCAAGGCCAACCCGGGCGCCGAGGATTTTTCGGAAGAGGCGCTGGCGCCTTATCTGGCCATGGCTTACGCTCCTGAACCCGACCTGTTCATCCGCACCGGCGGCGAACAGCGCATCTCCAACTTCCTGCTTTGGCAACTGGCCTACAGCGAACTGTATTTCACCGAGACCTTCTGGCCCGATTTTGGCGCCGAAGCGCTCGATCTGGCCATTGCCTCATACCAACAACGCGAGCGCCGCTTCGGGCGCACCAGCGCACAAGTGCTGGACCAGAAAAAGGCTTCCTGATGCTCAAGACGCGTGTCATCACGGCGTTGATCCTGCTGGCAATCCTGTTGCCCATCCTGTATTTCGATTATTTCCCCGCGTTTGCCATGGCGGCGCTAGTGTTTTTCGCCGCAGGCGCCTGGGAGTGCTTCCGGTTGTTCAAGAGCCCGCGCCCGGCAGTGTGGGCGGTGGCCTGGACGCTGGCATTCTCCGTCATCCTGTTCTTCAGCGGCCTGCCCAGCGTGCGTCCGCTGTACATGCTGTGCGTGGTGTTGTGGGCGATTCGCTTCACGCCAGCGCTGGCGCTGGGCCTGCCCAAGGCGGAAGCATTCGGCAATCGCCTGCTCAACGGCACCTACATGCTGTCCATCCTGGGCTGTTTCGTCGCTATCGTCGATCTGTTCCAACGCTCGCCGCTGTATCTGCTGTCCGTCATGGCGGTGGTGTGGGTGGCCGATATCGGCGCCTACTTCTCGGGCAAGGGCTTCGGCCGCCACAAGCTGGCGCCGTCGATTTCTCCCGGCAAGTCCTGGGAAGGCGCCATTGGCGGCTGGCTGGCCGTGCTGGTCATCTCGGCCGCGGTGGCCATGTCGCTGGGCCTGGGCGAGACCTTCCAGTTCCGCCTGTATAGCCGCTGGGGCTGGCTGGGCTTCGTTGCCGTGCTGAGCGTGATGGTCGCGGCCAGCGTGGTCGGCGACCTGTTCGAGTCGCAATTGAAGCGACGCGCCGGCATGAAGGACAGCAGTAACCTGCTGCCGGGCCACGGCGGCGTGCTCGACCGCATCGATGCCCTCATTCCGGTGCTGCCGCTGGCGGCACTGATTGATCTCTGGCTGGCGGCCGCTTAAGCGCCGCCGGTCTCATCCCGGAAACTCCATGCAGTCCATCAGCATCCTCGGTTCCACCGGCTCCATCGGCGTTTCCACGCTGGATGTCGTCGCCCGCCATCCCGACCGCTATCGCGTCCATGCGCTGAGCGCGCATGCGCGCGTGGCCGAACTGGCGCAGCAGTGCGAGCGCTTCCGTCCGCAAGTCGCCGTGGTCGGCTCGGCCACAGCGGCGGCTGAACTGGAGGCACTGCTGCGCGCCAAGGACATCGCGACCGACGTCGCCTACGGCCCCGAGGCGCTGTGCGCCATCGCCTCGGCCGAGGGCTGCGACATGGTGATGGCCGCCATCGTCGGCGCCGCCGGCCTGGCATCGACCCTGGCCGCGGCCAAGGCCGGCAAGAAGATCCTGCTGGCCAACAAGGAAGCGCTGGTCATTTCTGGTCAGTTGCTGATGGATGCGGTGGCGGCGCACGGCGCCAGCCTGCTGCCCATCGACAGCGAGCACAACGCCATCTTCCAGTGCCTGCCGGCCGGCTACACCCGCTCGATGCCGGCGCATGGGGTCGAAAAGATCCTGCTGACGGCCTCCGGCGGTCCGTTCCTGACGCGCGACGTGGCCACGCTCAACGATGTCACGGTGGAGGAGGCGGTGGCGCATCCGAAATGGGTGATGGGCCGCAAGATCTCGGTCGATTCGGCCACCATGATGAACAAGGGCCTGGAAGTGATCGAGGCCCATTGGCTGTTCGGCGCGCCGGCGGACAAGATCGAGGTGGTGATCCACCCGCAAAGCGTGATCCATTCGATGGTGTCCTATGCGGACGGCTCGGTGCTGGCGCAACTGGGCAATCCCGACATGCGTACGCCGATCGCCAATGCCATGGCCTATCCCGAGCGGATTGCATCCGGTGTGGCGCCGCTGGATCTGGCGCAGATCGCGCAGTTGTCGTTCAGTCAACCTGACTTTGACCGTTTTCCCTGTCTCAAACTGGCGTATGATGCCTTGCGCGCGGGCGGTACGCTGGCGGCCATCCTCAACGCCGCCAACGAAGTCGCCGTGCAAGCCTTCCTCGACCGCAGGATAGGGTTCAGGATGATCGACCAACTGATACAGCGGGTCATGTCCGCCATTCCCAACCGGCAGGCATCCGACATCGGCGCGCTGCTGGCGGAGGATGTGGAGGCGCGTGCCCACGCTGAAGCCCTGATCTCACCATGACGCTGCTGCATACCCTGATCGCTTTCTTCGTCGCCCTGGGCACCCTGGTGGTGGTGCACGAGCTGGGTCACTACCTGGTCGCACGCTGGTGCGGCGTCAAGGTGCTACGCTTTTCGGTCGGCATGGGACGCGTGATCTGGTCGCGCCGTTTCGGCCGCGACCAGACCGAATGGGCGCTGTCCATTCTTCCGCTGGGTGGCTACGTCAAGATGCTCGATGCCCGCGAGCAAGACCTGGACGGTATTTCCGAGGCCGATCTGAAGCGCGAATTCACCCGCCAGTCGGTATGGCGCCGCATCGCCATCGTGGCGGCCGGGCCGATCGCCAATTTCCTGCTGGCCATCCTGCTGTTCGCGGGGCTCTATGTGCACGGTGTGCCGGAGCCGGTGCCGACGCTGCGCGGCGCAGCCCAGCAGACGGCGGCCTTTGATGCCGGCCTGCGCGCCGGCGACCGCATCACGGCAATCAACGGCGAGCCGGTGCACGTCTGGTCGGAAGTGCGCTGGAAGTTGATGCAGCTGGTGCTGGAAAAGGCCGATGCCCGCGTCGATGTCGAGCGTGCCTCTCCGAACGGGCAGGGCAAGCTGCTCAACACCGTGAGGCTGCGCCTGGACGGCGTCAGCAGCAACGATCTGGAAGGCGATTTCCTCGCCAAGCTGGGACTGGCGCTGGCGCGTCCGCCGGCGGTGCTGGGCAGGATCATGGACGGTCCGGGCAGGGCGGCCGGTCTGCAGACCGGCGACAAGATCGTCGCCATCGATGGCGTGCCGGTGCCGGACGGCCTGGCCTTCGTCGAAAAGGTGCGCGAATCGGCCGGCAAGAACCTGGTTCTGCACGGCCTGCGCGGTGCGACGCCGTTCGACGTGTCGGTGGTGCCGGAAAGCGTGGAAGACGGCAACTCGGGCAAGCGCATCGGCCGCATCAAGGTGGAAGTGCCGCTGGCGCCGGAGATGGCCAGCGTCAGCGACGACCCGCTGACGGCCGTGGCCAAGGGCGCGCGCCGTACCTGGGACACCAGCGTGATGACCATCAAGATGATCGGCAAGATGATCGTCGGCCAGGTCTCGATCAAGAACATCACCGGCCCCATCACCATCGCCGATTACGCGGGGCAGACCGCGCGCGTGGGCCTGGTCAGCTATCTGAGCTTCCTGGCTTTCATCAGTATCAGCCTGGGCGTGATGAATCTCTTGCCGATCCCGGTTTTAGATGGCGGGCATTTGCTGTATTATGCGCTGGAGATTTTGACAGGGCGGCCCGTTTCCGAGCGGTTTGGGGAAATCGCGCAGCGCGCCGGCCTGGGAATACTGATGGCGCTGATGCTCGTTGCCGCATTCAACGATATTGCGCGCCTGATGTTCCAAGGATGAATCCGGCCTGCTGCCGGACCTGCGGCGAAAATCGCAGGCCCGGCAAGAAAGACCGGATTTTTTACATTTGCCGGCCGACCCCCCGATGGCAGTTGTTAAGCAATTGGCAATGGATCTGGAATCCGTTTTCAATTGCTTACCAGCATCTTGTCAGGCAGTGCCGCAGCGAAAACACTGTTGATGAACGATAGATGAAATTACACCCTGCGCAACATCCCATTCCGACTCTCTCCCGTCGCCTGATCGCCGCAGCCGCCTTCGCCCTGTGCTCCAGCCAAGCCATGGCCGTGACGCCTTTCGTGGTCAAGGACATCCGCGTCGAAGGCATCCAGCGTACCGAAGCCGGCACCGTCTTCAGCTACCTGCCGGTCCGCGTGGGCGATACCTTCACGGATGAAAAGGGCACTGCCGCCATCAAGGCGCTGTACGCGACCGGCTTCTTCCGTGACGTGCGCATCGAATCCGAAGGCGATGTGCTGGTGGTGCAGGTGGTCGAGCGTCCGGCGATCGCCAGCGTCGATTTCTCCGGCATCAAGGAATTCGACAAGGAACAGTTGACCAAGGCGCTGAAGGAAATCGGCGTGGCCGAGTCGCGCATCTTCGACCGCTCGCAAGTCGATCGCGCCGAGCAGGAGCTGAAGCGTCAATACCTGTCGCGCGGCCTGTACGGCGCCAAGGTCTCGACCACCGTGACGCCGGTCGAACGCAACCGCGTGGCGATCACCTTCTCCGTCGATGAAGGCGAGGTCTCGCGCATCAAGCAGATCAACTTCGTCGGCAACAAGGTGTTCTCCGACAGCACCCTGCGCGACCAGATCAAGCTGACCACGCCGGGCTGGTTCACCTGGTACACCAAGGCCGACCAGTATTCCAAGGAAAAGCTGCAGGGCGACATCGAAACCCTGCGTTCCTACTATCTGGATCGCGGCTACCTGGAGATGCAGGTCGAATCCACCCAGGTGTCGATCACGCCGGACAAGAAAGACATCTACATCACCGTCAACATCAAGGAAGGCGAGAAGTACACCGTCTCCGGCGTCAAGCTCGAAGGCGAGATGTTCGGCATGGATCAGGAACTGGCCAGCCTGGTGCAGTTGAAGAAGGGCGATGTCTATTCGGGCGCCAAGCTCACCGACAGCACCAAGAAGATCGGCGAGCGCATGGGCAACTTCGGTTACGCCTTCGCCAACGTCAACGCCAACCCGAACGTGGATCGCGAGAAGAAGGAAGTCGCCTTCACCATCATGATCGACCCGGGCAAGCGCGTGTACGTGCGCCACGTCAACATCGCCGGCAACACCAAGACCCGCGATGAAGTCATCCGCCGCGAATTCCGCCAGTTCGAGGATTCCTGGTACGACGGTGAGAAGATCAAGCTGTCGCGCGACCGTGTGGACCGCCTGGGCTATTTCAAGGAAGTCACCATCGATACGCCTGAAGTACCGGGCAACAACGACCAGGTTGACGTCAACCTGAAGGTCGAGGAAAAGCCGACCGGCAACATCATGGTCGGCGCCGGCTTCTCGCAATCCGACAAGCTCAGCCTGACCGGCTCGATCTCGCAGGAAAACGCTTTCGGCAGCGGCAACACCGTGGGTATCGACATCAATACCAGCTCGCGCTACCGCACGATCTCGGTGTCCACCACCAATCCCTACTTCACCGATGACGGCATCAGCCGCACCTATGAAGTCTATCTGCGCACGATTCGCCCGTCGGTGTACGCGACCGGTGACTACCGCGTGAAGACCCTGGGCGGCAGCATCAAGTTCGGCGTGCCATTCTCGGAACTGGATCGCGTGTTCTTCGGCGTGGGCATCGAAAGCACCGACGTCAGCACCGACACCACCAGCCCCTCGCTGTATCGCCAGTATGTGCGCGACTTTGGCGGTGCCGGTGCGGCAGGTTGCGATGTGACCGATGTTTCCTCGAGCGCCAGCTGCGGCATCGGCAGCGCCCGCACCACCAGCATCCCCCTGACCGTGGCGTGGCAGCGCGACGGCCGCGACAGCGCACTGGTGCCGACCACCGGTCGCTTCCAGCGCGCCAACCTGGAACTGTCCACGCTGGGTACGCTGAAGTACTACCGCGCCAGCTACCAGCACCAGTACTTCCAGCCGTTCTTCAGCAAGGCGGTGACGCTGGCGCTGAACGGTGAACTGGACTACGGTCGCGGCTTCGGCGGCAAGCCGTATCCGGTGTTCAAGAACTACTATGCCGGCGGTATCGGCACCGTGCGCGGCTACGAAGCGTCCTCGCTGGGCAGCCTGAAAGACCAGTATGGCGATTCGATGGGCGGCGCCTCTCGTTTCTACGCCAATGCGGAGTTACAATTCCCGTTCCCGGGTTCGGGCCAGGATCGCACGTTGCGCTGGTTCACCTTCTTCGACGGCGGCAACGTCTTCGCCGATGGCCAGAACATCAAGCTCAACGACCTGCGCTATTCGGCTGGTGTGGGTATCAGCTGGGTGTCGCCGATCGGTCCTCTGAAGCTCAGCTTCGGCAAGCCGTTGAACCTGAAGGACGGCGATAAGTCTCAAAGCTTCCAGTTCCAACTGGGAACCGGCTTCTAAGCCGGTCATCATTGAATTTTGTAATACGGAGAGCAATCTTGAAGTTCATGACCAAATCGTTCCTGTCCCTGCAGACCGTCGTGATGGCAGCCTGCCTGGTGAGTTTTTCGGCTGCGCACGCGCAGGAAAGCTCGAAAATCGCTTTCGTCAGCACCGAGCGCATCTTCCGCGAAGCGGTGCCTGCCAAGGCAGCGCAGACCAAGCTGGAAGCCGAATTCGCCAAGCGTGACCGCGACCTGCAAGACATGGCCGCACGCCTGAAGACCCAATCGGAAAAGCTGGACAAGGATTCTGCCGTGCTGTCCGATTCGGACCGTGCCAAGCGTCAGCGCGATCTGTCCGACCTGGACAAGGAATTCCAGCGCAAGCAGCGTGAATTCCGCGAAGACCTGAACCAGCGCCGCAACGAAGAGCTGGCCGTGGTGCTGGAACGCACCAACAAGGTGATCCGTCAGATCGCCGAAGCTGAAAAGTACGACATCGTCTTCCAGGAAGCCGTATACGCCAGCAAGCGCATCGACATCACCGACAAGGTGCTGAAGGAACTGGCGAAGTAATCGCTTCGTAACGATGCGGGCGCCAGGGCGGCAACGCCTTCGCGCCCGCATGCCGCTTGAAGGGCCGCCGCAGCGCAGCGTTTGCGCGAGCCGGCGGCCTTCGTATCAGACGCAACGCATATCATTCGGAAGGCCAAGATGAGTATTCGGCTGGAGCAATTGGTCGAGCGCTTGGGCGGGCAGTTGAAGGGCGATGCGAACATCGAAGTCCTGGGCATTGCGCCGCTGGACGCCGCAGGTTCCACCCATATCACCTTCCTCTCCAACCCCAAATTCCGCGCGCAGGCAGACCAGACCCAGGCGGCGGCGCTGATCCTGTCCGAGGCCGACGACGCCCAGGTACAGAACTATGCCGGCGCCCGCATCGTCGTCGCCCGTAACGCCTATGCCTATTTCGCCCGCGCCGCCCAGCTGTTCCAGGCGCAAAGCGAGGTGGTCGCGTCGCCCGGCATCCATGCCAGCGCGGTGGTGGATGCCACGGCCACGGTAGCGGCCGATGCCGTGATCGGGCCGCATGTCGTGATCGAGGCTGGTGCCGTCATCGGCGCGCGGGCGCGCATCGACGCCGGCAGCTTCATCGGCCGCAATGCCAGGGTGGGTGAGGAGACGCATTTCCATGCGCGCGCCACGCTGCATCACGGCTGCGAGATCGGCGCGCGCGGCATCGTCCATTCGGGCGCGGTGATCGGCGCCGATGGCCTCGGTTTCGCCAACGAAGCCGGACAATGGATCAAGATCCCGCAGGTCGGGCGCGTGATGATTGCCGATGACGTCGAAATCGGCGCCAACACCACCATCGATCGCGGCGCGCTGGCCGATACCGTGATCGAGGAGGGCGTCAAGCTCGACAACCAGATCCAGATCGCCCACAACTGCCATATCGGTGCGCATACGGCCATTGCCGCCTGCGCCGGGATCGCCGGCAGCGCCAGGATCGGCAAGTATTGCTCGATCGGCGGCGCGGCCATGATCCATGGTCACATCACCATCGTGGACAAGGTGCATGTCTCGGCCGGCACGCTGGCGCTGCGCTCCATCCTGGAACCAGGGCAGTACACCGGTTTCTACCCGATCACGGAACACCGCGATTGGGAAAAATCCGCCGCCCTGGTGCGCAATCTGGGCACGATGCGTGAGAAAATCCGGGCGTTGGAAAAAACGCTCAAAGCGCTTACACAGGAACAAGCGGCCCAACCGCCGTTTTCAGAGAATCAAGAAGAGAATGAATAGCCTCGACATCAATCAAATCAAACAGTACCTGCCGCACCGTTACCCGCTGCTGCTGGTGGACCGCGTGCTGGACTGGGAGAGCGGCAAGACGATCACCGCCATCAAGAACGTGACCGTCAATGAAGAATTCTTCAACGGCCACTTCCCGCACAAGCCGGTGATGCCGGGCGTGCTGATGATCGAGGCGCTGGCGCAGACCGCCGCGCTGTTGTCCTTCCTCACCGAAGGCCGCAAGCCGGACGAAAACACCGTGGTGTACTTCGTCGGCATCGACAATGCCCGCTTCAAGCGTCCGGTGGAACCGGGCGACCAGTTGAAGATGGACGTCCAGATCACCCGCCGTGCGCGCGGCATCTGGAAGTACACCGCCGTGGCAACGGTGGACGGGCAGGTGGCGGTCGAAGCCGACCTGATGTGCACCATGCGCAGCGCGGCCGACGCCAGCCAAGGCGCCTGAACCGGCTCCATGCATGCTGCAGGCAGGCCCGGCAGGCGATCTCAACGATCGGGCCGGGCCTGATTCATTGAACTGTTGCCATGTTGCAATGCGTTCATCAAGCGAACCTCAAGCGAACAACAGGATATGTCCAAGATCCACTCAACCGCAGTGATTGCCCCGGGTGCGCAGCTCGACTACTCGGTCGAGGTCGGCGCCTATGCGGTGATCGGCCCTGACGTGCGCATCGGCGCCGGCACCCGCATCGGTCCGCACGTGGTCATCGAGGGTCACACCACGATCGGCCGCGACAACGAGATTTTCCAGTTCGCCTCCATCGGCGCGGCGCCGCAGGACAAGAAATACGCCGGCGAGCCGACCACGGTGGAAATCGGCGACCGCAATACCATCCGCGAATTCGTCACCTTCAATCGCGGCACCGTGCAGGACGCCGGCGCCACCCGCGTCGGCAACGACAACTGGATCATGGCCTACGTCCACCTGGCGCACGACTGCCAGCTGGCCAACAACATCATTCTGGCCAACAACGCCACGCTGGCCGGCCACGTCCACCTGGGCGACCACGTCTTCCTGGGCGGCTTCACCACCGTGCACCAGTTCTGTCATATCGGCGCGCACGCGATGACCGCGTTCACCGCCGCCGTCAGCCAGGACGTGCCGCCCTTCGTGACCGCCGCCGGCAACCGCGCGGTGCCGGCCGGCATCAACAGCGAAGGCCTGAAGCGCCGCGGTTTCACCAGCGAGCAGATCATGGAGATCAAGCGCGCCTACAAGGTGATCTACCGCTCCAATCTGCCGCTGGAAGAAGCCAAGCAGGAGCTGGCACGCATGGAAGCGAAATCGGCCCATTCCGCCGAGCATATCCGCGTGCTGCGCGAATTCATCGAGGCTTCGGCCCGTGGCATCATCCGCTGAACTGGGCCGCCGCCAGGCGATTGCGCTGGTGGCCGGGGAGAGCTCCGGCGACCTGCTGGGCAGCCGCTTGCTGGCCGGCGTGCGCGAGCGCCTGCCGGACGTGCGCCTGCACGGCATCGGCGGCGAGCACATGGCGGCGCAAGGCTTCACCAGCGACTGGCCGATGGACAAGCTGACCGTGCGCGGCCTGTTCGAAGTGATCCCGCGCTACCGTGAGATCAAGGGCATCCAGGAAGCATTGCGCGACAAGCTGCTGGCCGAGCGGCCGGACGTGTTCGTCGGCGTCGACTATCCCGGCTTCAACCTCGGCCTGGAAGAACAACTGAAAAAGGCCGGCATCCCGACCATTCATTTCATCGGTCCGCAGATCTGGGCCTGGCGCGGCTGGCGCATCAAGAAGATCCGGCGTGCCGTGTCGCACATGCTGGTGATCTTTCCGTTCGAGGAAAACATCTACCGCAATGCCGGCGTGCCGGTGACCTACGTCGGTCATCCGCTGGCCGAGGTGATCCCGATGCAGCCCGACCAGGCGGCTGCACGCACACGGCTGGGCGTGCAGCAGGAGCACCGCGTGGTGGCCGTCCTGCCGGGCAGCCGCATGGGCGAGTTGAAGCATAATGGCGAAGGTTTCCTGGCTGCGGCGCGGCTGCTGAGGCAGCGCGATGCGCGCCTGCAATTCGTCACGCCGATGGCGGGCGAGAAGCAGATGGCCTTCTTCCAGGAGCAGATCCGCCAGGGCGGCTACGAAGATCTGGGCATCACCGTCATCCGCGGCCGTTCGCATGATGCGATGGAAGCCGCCGACGCCGTGCTGGTGGCTTCCGGCACCGCCTCGCTGGAGGTGGCGCTGTACAAGAAGCCGATGGTGATTTCCTACAAGGTCAACTGGGCCTCGTATCAGATCATGCGCCATATGGGTTATCAGCCCTGGGTGGGCCTGCCCAACATCCTGGCGCGCGATTTCCTGGTGCCGGAGCTGCTGCAGCACGACGCCACGCCTCAGGCGCTGGCCGACGCCATGTGGCATCAATTGGAAGACCATGCCCATCAGCAGCGCCTGGTGCGCCGTTTTACCGACATGCATCACAGCTTGCTGCGCGACACCAGTCGCGAAAGCGCCAACGCCGTCTGTGAAGTGATCGGCGCGCGCAGGAAGTAAGCCGTTCCCGACATCCGTTCCAAGCGATTCAGATTTACCAGAAGGAAAGCAACATGCCCAAGGCGGCGCCCCAGACTTTGTCCCTGTTCGACTATGCCGGCGAGATCATCTGCGGCGTCGATGAGGCCGGCCGCGGCCCGCTGGCCGGGCCGGTGTTCGCTGCCGCGGTGATCCTCGATCCGGCGCGTCCGGTCACCGGATTGCGCGATTCCAAGAAGCTCTCCGAGGCGGCGCGCGACGGCCTTGCGCTGGAAATCAAGGACCGCGCCATCGCCTGGTCCATCGCTTCCTGCACCGAGCAGGAAATCGACGAACTCAACATCCTGCACGCCAGCATGCTGGCCATGCGGCGCGCGGTCGAGAGCCTCGCCACCTTGCCCACGCTGGCGCTGATCGACGGCAATCGCTGCCCGGTGATGAACATCCGTTCGGAAGCCATCGTCAAGGGCGACGACAAGGTGCCGGCGATCTCGGCCGCCTCCATCCTGGCCAAGACCGCGCGCGACGCCGCGCTGATGGTGCTGCACGATACCTATCCGCACTACGGCTTCGACCGCCACAAGGGTTATCCCACCGCCTTGCATCTGGAGATGCTGCGACTGCATGGCGTGTCGCCCGTGCATCGCCGCTCGTATGCGCCGGTCAAGGTGCTGTTGTCGGGCAAGGCGCCGGTCATTGCCGGCGGCAGTGCCTTCGCCGACAAGTAAGGCGAGGATAACCGCGATGAAGCTCATCACCTCCAAAGACAATCCGCTGTTCAAGGATCTCAAGCAGCTCGCCGCCAGCAGTCAGGCACGACGCCGCGCAGGCCAGACCTTGCTGGACGGTGTGCATCTGGCCCAGGCCTGGCTGCAGCATCGTGGCGCGCCGCAGATGTGCGTGGTGGCCGAGAGTGCGCAATACCACCCGGAAGTCGCGCCCATCCTGGCGCAGTGCGAACAGGGCCGGGCGCAATGCCTGGTGCTGAGCGACAACCTCTACGGCGCGGTCAGCCAGGTCGAGAACGGCGTCGGCTTGCTGCTGCTGGTGGCCACGCCCGCACCCAGGCAGCCGCAGGAGTTGACGCAATCGGCAGTGCTGCTGGACGGCCTGCAGGATCCGGGCAATCTGGGCTCGATCCTGCGCAGCGCGGCGGCGGCCGGCATCCGGCAGGTGTTTTGCTCATCCGGCACTGCGGCGGCCTGGTCGCCCAAGGTCTTGCGCGCCGGCATGGGCGCGCATTTCGTGCTGGACATCTTCGAAGGCGCCGACCTGGCGCCGCTGTGCATGTCCAGCCAGATTCCGGTGCTGGCCACCAGCTCGCATGCCGCGCAGACGATCTACGACTGCGACCTGTCGGGCAATGTGGCCTGGCTGTTCGGCCACGAAGGGCAGGGCGTGTCGCCGCAATTGCAGGAGGCCGCTTCGCATGAAGTGGTGATCCCGCATCTGGGCGAGATGGAATCCCTGAACGTGGCCGCTGCCGCCGCGGTGTGCTTTTTCGAGCAGGTGCGCCAGCGCACCGTCGGTCGCTGAGCAAGGTAGTCGTGGCGGATTTTCTTCCCGTCCATATGGCCACGCTGGCGGATTATTTTCGCGGCGGCTGGCGTTTCACGCGCACGATCTGGGAAGGCGGCGAGCAGGCCCAGGCCCAGGCCAGCGGCGAAGGGCGCTTCGATGACGGCGATCTGGCAGCACAACTGATCTATCGCGAACACGGCGCGTTGCGCATGCTCGCCGCACCGCCCGGCGCGCGCGCGATTCCCTTCACCCGCGTGTTCGACTATCGCTTCAACCCGACGGACGTCGAGGTTCTGTTCGCCGATGGCGAGCGCGTCGGCCAGCCTTATCAGCGCTACGCACTGCGGGGCAATCTGCTGGCGCCGGCTGGCGATCATCTCTGCGGGCCTGACTGCTACAACGCCGCCTATACGCTGGACGATGCGGGTCGTTTCACAATGGAGACCTTCATCAACGGACCGAAGAAGCGGACGCGCGTGTTGACCGTCTATGTGCGGGATCGCGGCCAAGGCTGAGTTTGGCCGGCCAGCGTGATTTCCCCGATTCCGATTCGCGGTTCGGGCCGGGACGCTGCGCGAGCAGCGTATCGAGGGTCGCGGGGCGTGTACCGTGAGAGGCGCTGCGATACTATGTGGGCCGCACGCCTGCCAGCCATCTTCTCAACGAAAAATGCCGTTCAATGTTGGCTGAACGGCATTGATCTGTTGGCATTGCCTGCCTTTTCCTCTCAGGCCTCCGGGTTCCCGGGCGTCTGCAACCTCAGCGCGTCTCCGGCTTGATCTCTTGCAGGATGGTCGCGGCGATCTCTTCGATCGACTTGGCGGTCGAAGACATCCAGCGTATGCCTTCGCGGCGCATCATCTTTTCAGCCTCATTGATTTCATACCGGCAATTCTCCAGCGCCGCATACTTGCTGCCGGGCCGGCGCTCGTTGCGCACCTCGGCCAGGCGCTCGGCGGCAATGGTCAGGCCGAAGATCTTCTTCTTGTGCATCACCAGGCCGCTGGGCAGTTTGTCACGCTCGAAATCTTCCGGGATCAGGGGGTAGTTGGCGGCCTTGATGCCGAACTGCATCGCCAGGTACAGGCTGGTCGGCGTCTTGCCCGAGCGCGACACACCCACCAGGATCACGTCCGCTTCCGACAGGTTCTTGTTGGACTGGCCGTCGTCGTGCGCCAGCGAGAAATTGATGGCCTCGATGCGGTTCTTGTATTCCTCGGAATCGGCCGTGTTGTGGCTGCGGCCGATGGTATGGGTGGACTTCATCTCCAGTTCCTGTTCCAGCGGCTCGACGAAGGTCTGGAACAGATCCATGTGCATGGCCTTGGCCTGGCGGATGACCGACGACAGCTCGGACTTCACCAGCGTGGAAAACACGATGGGCAGCTTGCCGTCCACCTGGTAGGCCTCATTGATCTTGCGGGTGGCGTCGTGAGCCTTGTCCAGCGTGTCGATGAAGGGCAGGCGCACCTGCTTGAAACGCAGCTCGAACTGGCTCAGCACCGAATGGCCGAGCGTCTCGGCGGTGATCCCGGTGCCGTCGGAGACGAAGAACACGGTACGGTTGGCGGCGATGAACGGCGCCGGGCGCGGCAGGGGAATGGGGTCGAGCATGATGTTGTCTTGTGTCAATATAAAAAAAGGGTGGTGCAATGAACAAAAATGATTTCACGCGGTACAATGCTTAGCAACAAATCGAGAAGCTCATCCTGATGACCATCCTTCGCCCACGTAATTTTTCCGAGTATGTTGCGATGTTTGCACTGGCAAACGTCCTCGGTGCGTGCGCGCGTTTCATGATGTCTCTGGGCTCGTCTCCGATGCCGCCACTGCTGCCGCAACCGTCGCAGAATAACAAAAATACACTGACGCATGCCGCACCCGCGAAGATTTCTTATCATCAAGCTAGGGGTTGTCATGTCCAACGCAGTAAATACCCAGGGGGCAGTATACGTAGCCTCCTTTGAAACTCTTCGCATGACGGACGTCGAGTCCGTCGGCGGCAAAAACGCATCGCTGGGTGAAATGATCAGCCAGCTGGCCGGCGCGGGTGTACGCGTGCCGGGCGGTTTTGCCACCACTGCGCAAGCCTTCCGTGATTTCCTTGAGCACAGCGCCGACGGTGGCCCGACCCTGGCCGCGCGTATCGCCACGCGCCTGGAAAAGCTGGATATCGACGACGTGCGCGCACTGGCTCAGGCCGGCGCCGAGATCCGCCAGTGGATCATTGACACGCCGTTCCAGCCGCGCCTGGATCAGGAGATCCGTTCCTTCTACGACAAGCTGGTGGCCGATTCGACCGGCGAGATGTCGTTCGCCGTGCGTTCTTCCGCCACCGCGGAAGACCTGCCGGACGCGTCCTTCGCCGGCCAGCAGGAAACCTTCCTCAACGTGGTCGGCATCGACAACGTGCTGGAAGCGATGAAGCACGTCTTCGCCTCGCTGTACAACGACCGCGCGATCTCGTACCGCGTGCACAAGGGCTTCACCCACGCCGAGGTCGCGCTGTCGGCCGGCGTGCAGCGCATGGTGCGCTCCGATGTCGGCGCCGCCGGCGTGATGTTCACCATCGATACCGAATCGGGCTTCAAGGACGTGGTCTTCATCACCTCCAGCTATGGCCTGGGCGAAACCGTGGTGCAGGGCGCCGTGAACCCGGACGAGTACTACGTGCACAAGCCCATGCTGGAACTGGGCAAGCAGCCGGTGATCCGCCGCAACCTGGGCTCCAAGCTGATCAAGATGGAATTCACCGGCGAAGCCAAGGCCGGCCGCTCCGTCAAGACCGTGGATGTTCCGGTCGAACTGCGCAACCGCTATTCGCTGACCGACGCCGAAGTCGTCGAGCTGGCCAAGTACGCCGTCATCATCGAGAAGCACTACCAGCGTCCAATGGACATCGAGTGGGGCAAGGATGGCCGCGACGGCAAGCTCTACATCCTGCAGGCGCGTCCGGAAACCGTGAAGTCGCAACAGAAGGCGACCGACGCCCAGCAACGCTTCAAGCTGAAGAGCTCCGGTACCGTGCTGGCCACCGGCCGCGCGATCGGCCAGAAGATCGGTGCCGGTCCGGTACGCGTGATCAATGACCCGGCCGAAATGGAGCGCGTGCAGCCCGGCGACGTGCTGGTCGCCGACATGACCGATCCCAACTGGGAGCCGGTGATGAAGCGCGCTTCGGCCATCGTCACCAACCGTGGCGGTCGCACCTGCCACGCGGCCATCATCGCCCGTGAACTGGGCGTGCCGGCGGTGGTCGGCTGCGGCGACGCCACCGATGTGCTGAAGGACGGCACCCTGGT
This sequence comes from Herbaspirillum frisingense, assembly GCA_009914615.1. Lineage (GTDB taxonomy): Bacteria > Pseudomonadota > Gammaproteobacteria > Burkholderiales > Burkholderiaceae_D > Herbaspirillum > Herbaspirillum frisingense_B. Next base: position 6,591 of record WNDX01000011.1, on the reverse strand, counting down.
GACCGTGTCCTGCGCCGAAGGCGACGAAGGCAAGATCTACGACGGCCTGCTGGAAACCGAAGTGACCGAAGTGGCGCGCGGCGAGCTGCCGGAAATCCCGCTGAAGGTGATGATGAACGTGGGCAACACGCAACTGGCGTTCGACTTCCAGTCGATCCCCAACGGCGGCGTGGGCCTGGCGCGTCTGGAATTCATCATCAACAACAACATCGGCGTGCATCCGAAGGCGATCTTGGAATACCCGAACATCGACGCCGACCTGAAGAAGGCGGTGGAATCGGTGGCGCGCGGCCACGCTTCGCCCAAGGCCTTCTACGTGGACAAGCTGGCCGAAGGCATCGCCACCATCGCCGCGGCCTTCTGGCCCAAGCCGGTGATCGTGCGCCTGTCCGACTTCAAGTCCAACGAGTACAAGAAGCTGATCGGCGGTTCGCGTTACGAGCCGGACGAAGAAAACCCGATGCTGGGCTTCCGCGGCGCCGCCCGCTACCTGGCCGACGATTTCGCCGAAGCCTTCCAGATGGAATGCCAGGCCATGAAGCGCGTGCGCGAAGACATGGGCCTGACCAACGTGGAGGTAATGGTGCCGTTCGTGCGTACCCTGGGCCAGGCGGAGAAGGTCATCGGTCTGCTCGGCAAGTACGGCCTGAAGCGCGGCGAAAACGGCCTGCGCGTGATCATGATGTGCGAAGTGCCGTCCAACGCCATCCTGGCCGAGCAGTTCCTGGAACACTTCGACGGCTTCTCGATCGGTTCCAACGACCTGACCCAGCTGACCCTGGGCCTGGACCGCGATTCCGGCATGGAGCTGCTGGCGGCGGATTTCGACGAGCGCGATCCGGCGCTGCAAGCCTTGCTGACCAAGGTCATCTCGACTTGCCTGGCCAAGGGCAAGTACGTCGGCATCTGCGGCCAGGGTCCCTCGGATCACCCGGACTTCGCCGAGTGGCTGATGGCGCAGGGCATCGAGTCCATCTCGCTGAACCCTGACACGGTGATCGATACCTGGCAGCATTTGGCCAAGAAGTAATCGTCCCGGCGGCGCGCAAGCGCCGTCAAGCTGAGGCGAACCTGAAGGCGCGGGCAGAAATGTCCGCGCCTTTGTTTTTGCCTGCACCATTGTGGGTTAGACTAGTGCCGCGCTTGCCTGCAGGAAAACGGCAGGCATTTTTGACGGGAATCGCATATGACGGCTTGGGCCCTGTGGTTCGTGTTGGCCGGCGTGCTGATCGGCGCCGAACTGTTCACCGGAACCTTCTACCTGTTGATGATCGCGCTGGGGTTGGCGGCCGGCGGCGCAGCAGCCTTGTCGGGCGCGCTGCTGGAGTGGCAGTTGCTGGTGGCCGCCGTGGTCGGCATCGCGGCCGTGCTGCTCTTGCGCCGCAGCCGCTTCGGTCGCCTGCGCAAGGGCGATGCCGGCAGCGATCCCAACGTCATCCTCGACATCGGCCAGACCGTGGAAGTCGCGGCCTGGCAAGAGCACGGCAGCCACTACGTGGCGCGCGTGCCATACCGCGGCGCGATGTGGGACGTGGAGCTGCAAAGCGGTCACAGCGCCTTGCCGGGCGCTTACGTCATCCGCGAGATACGCGGCAGCCGCCTGTTGGTCGCGCCGCGCTGAATCACCACCGAAAGGAGAATCCTCATGCTGGGAAGCGTCGCCCTGGTCATTTTTTTCATCGCCATCGTGTTCGTCGTGCAGACGGTCAAGGTGGTCCCGCAGCAGCACGCCTGGGTCGTCGAGCGCCTGGGCAAGTACCACGCCACGCTGGCGCCGGGCCTGAACATCGTGGTGCCTTTCATCGATCGCGTGGCCTACAAGCACATCTTGAAGGAAATCCCGCTGGACGTGCCGCCGCAGGTTTGCATCACCAAGGACAACACGCAATTGCAGGTGGACGGCATCCTGTACTTCCAGATCACCGATCCCATGCGCGCCTCCTACGGCTCGTCCAACTACATCGCCGCGATCACCCAGCTGGCCCAGACCACCTTGCGTTCGGTGATCGGCAAGATGGAGCTGGACAAGACCTTCGAAGAGCGCGACCACATCAACACCGCCATCGTCAGCGCCATCGACGAATCCGCCGAGAACTGGGGGGTGAAGGTGCTGCGTTACGAGATCAAGGACCTGACGCCGCCCAAGGAGATCCTGCACGCGATGCAGGCGCAGATCACCGCCGAGCGTGAAAAGCGCGCGCTGATTGCCGCATCCGAAGGTCGCAAGCAAGAGCAGATCAACATCGCCACCGGCGAGCGGGAGGCGGCCATCGCCAAGTCCGAAGGCGAGAAGCAAGCCTCGATCAACCGTGCGCAGGGCCAGGCTGCCGCGATCCTGGCGATCGCCGAGGCCAGCGCCGAAGCGATCCGCAAGACCGCTGCCGCGATCCAGGAGCCGGGCGGCGCCGACGCCGTCAACCTGAAGGTGGCCGAGCAGTACGTCGGCGCCTTCGCGCAACTGGCCAAGACCAATAATTCCATCATCGTGCCGGCCAACCTGTCGGACATGAGCGGCCTGATCGCTTCCGCATTGCAGGTCGTCAAGCAGCAGAAATAACAGGAATAGCAGAACAAACGCGGGCGCGGTGCCGAATCGGACGGCGCCCGGATCGAGGAACAAGGAGCGACATGATCTTCAGCCAACTCCGCCGCATGCTTCCCGCGGTGCTGGGCGCCGCATGCATCGCCGCCGGCGCGTTGTCGCCGGCGCAGGCCCAGAGCCAGGACGACGCGCTCGCCAGGCGCGTCGATGCGCAGATGGAACAATTGCTGGGCAAGTACCCCATCCCCGGCGCCAGCATCGCCATCGCCTACAAGGGCGAGTTTGTCTATCAGCGCGGCTACGGCCTGGCGGTGACCGAAACCAATACGCCGGCCACGCCGCAGACGCGGTTCCGCATCGCCAGCATTTCCAAGCCGGTGACGGCGGTGGCCGTGCTCAAGCTGTTCGAGGATGAGCTGCCCCAGGCGCTGGACCGCAAGGTGTTCGGGCCGGATGGCTTGCTGCCGGATGCCGCCTATCCCGATTTCGCCAATCCGCGCGATCCGCGCGTGCTGAAGGTGACGCTGCGCGACCTGCTGCAGCACACCAGCGGCTGGGGCGCGACCGATTACGATCCGCAATATGACCTGGCCGATATCGCGCGCACCATGAACGTGCCGGCGCCGGCCTCGGCGCGCAACGTGATCGCCTTCATGCTGTCGCAGCGCTCGCTGGATGTGCCGCCGGGCACGGAATTCCACTATAGCAATTTCGCCTACAACATCCTCGGCCGCATCATTGAGCACAAGACCGGCAAGCCCTATGAGCAGGCGGTGCAGGATCTGGTGTTCAAGCCGGCCGACGTGGACGACGCCTTGGTCGGTGCCGACCGCCGCGTGCAGCGCGCGGCCAATGAAGCGGTCTATTACGACGATCCGCGCTGGCCACCGGTGCCCGACCAGGATGGCAGCGGCGCCACCGGCCCGGAGTCGTATTCCTCGCTGCACTTCCAGACCATGGACGCGCATGGCGGCTGGGTCGCGAGCGCGGCCGATCTGGTGCGTTTCGTCGATGCCGCGCAAGGCATGTCCAAGACGCCGGCCTTGCTCAAGCCGACCACCGTGGCGCTGATGAAGCATCGCAATCCGGCCATGCCGGACAACAACAATGGCCTGGGCTGGGTAGTGACCAAAATGGATGGCGTCAATATCCTCTCGCACAGCGGCGCGCTGACGACCGGCACTTACGGCTATCTGCAGGCGCGTGAAGACGGCTGGTCGTGGGCGGTGCTGTTCAACCGCCTGCCGATTCCTTACCCGCCGGAGAAGGCCTTGACCGACCTGCAAGCCTTCCAGACCGCCGTGCAGCGCGGCCTGATGGCGGCCATCATCAACAAGACGGATCCGGAAGCCGGGAAGTAAGCGCCTGCGCCGAGCAGCAAACGAAGGCCCGTCCTGCCATGCGGCAGGACGGGCCTTTTCCATGGGGCGATGCGCGCACGCCGTCATGGCGCTGGCGCCGCGGCGCTCAGGATTCCAGCGTTTCGCCCTTGGCCGGCTCGTCGGCCATGAAGGGCAGCGTGATATCCACGCGCAGGCCCCCATCGTTGCGGTTGGCGGCGCGGATGAAGCCGTTGTGGGCTTCGATGATGCGGCGCGCGATCGACAGGCCCAAGCCGTGGCCGGAGCTGTTGCTCTTGGTGCGGCTGCTGCGGAAGAACAGTTCGAAGATGCTGTTCATCTCGTCTTCCGGCACGCCCGGGCCGCGATCCAGGATGGACAGGTGCAGCAGTTTGTTGATGTCGTCCAACTGGGTGTGGATCTGCACCGTGGTGTCGGGCGCGGTGTGCTTGATGGCATTGCGCAGCACGTTCTCGATGGCGCGGTAGAGCAGTTCCGGATTGCCCTTGATCTGCACACGGCAATCGATCTGGCCCTCGATGTGCTTGCCATTGGCGCCGGCTTCGAAGCTGGCGTCGTTGATCATGTCGGCCAGCATGGCCTGGATCGCGATGGCTTCTTCCATCGAGCCCGGTACGTTGGCTTCCAGGCGCGACAGCGTGAGCAGTTCGCCGACCAGCTTGTCCATGCGCACGCTCTCGCGCTCGATGCGCTCCAGCGTCAGGTCCAGCTTGTCCTTGTCTTGCACGCGCGCCAGGCCGATGGCGACCTGCAGCCGCGCGATCGGCGAGCGCAGTTCATGCGAGACGTCGTGCAGCAGGCGGCGCTGGCTTTCCATCAGCGTGCGCAGCTTGGCGGTCATGGCGTCGAAATCGCGACCGAGGTCGGCCAGTTCGTCGCTGCGCGAGCTCATCACCGGTTCCAGCTCCAGATCCAGATTGCCAGAGGCGGCTTGGGTGAAGGCGTTCTTCAGGTGGCGGATCGGATAGGAGAAATACCAGGCCAGCAGCAGCGCGAACACCAGGCTGGCCACCAGCGCCACGGCGATCGGCATGGTCGGGAAGAACAGCGGCTGCGGCCCGCGTTCGCGCATGTGGCGAGGCTCGCGGCCGCCCGGTCCGGGGCCGCCGAATTCGTCCGGCGGCGCCGGGATGAACATCAGGTAGCTATGGCCGTTGGCCGCCTTGACCAGCTCCACCACGCGCCGCTCGCGTTCGCTCTTGAGCAGGGCGCGTGCTTCCTCGACCAGCTTGGGCGAAACTTCGCGACCCATCAGGTCCTTGTTGTTCTCGTCCACGGCATAGAGCTGCAGGCGGTGCTGGCGGCCTTCGTTGATCAGGCTGCGCAAGGCTTCGGCGCCGCCGAACTGCAGGGTGGCGGCGGCCGAGCGGATCATGAAGGAGGCCGGGGGACTCAGGTCGATTTCCGAAGAGCGGTTGGTACGCTCCAGGTTTTCGATCCAGAACAGCACGCCCACGCCGAAGGTGGCGGTGATCTGGGCGATGGCGATGAAGAAAAAGAACTTCCAGAATAACCGACCCACTTTATTCCTTGATGAACTGATAGCCGAGTCGATAGACGGTCTGGATGCAGCTCTTGTCGCTGCCGAGGGCGGCGATCTTCTGGCAGATGCTGGAGAGGTGGACGTCGATGTTGCGGTCGAAGCGCGCCAGCGGGCGGCCCAGGCCTTGTTCAGACAGATGCTGCTTGCTGACCGGTTTGCCAGCGTTGCGCGCCAGCACTTCCAGCAGGTTGAATTCGCTGCTGGTCAGTTCCAGCGGGCGGCCAGCCCAGGTGGCGCGGCGCTGTTCCGGCCACATCGACTGCGCGCCGACGGCCAGCGGGGAATAGGGCGATTGTTCGCTGCCTTCGGAAGAGGAACGGCGCAGGATGGCGCGGATGCGCGCGGCGATCTCGCGCGGCGTGCAGGGCTTGGGCACGTAGTCGTCGGCGCCCAGTTCCAGGCCGATGATGCGGTCGGTGTCGTCACCCTTGGCGGTCAGCATCACCACCGGCATGCTGCTCTTGGCGCGGATGCGGCGCAGGGTATCCACGCCGTTCAGGCGCGGCATCATGACGTCCAGCACGGCGATGGCGTATTGGCCGGTCAGCGCTTCGGCGGCGCCGGCTTCGCCGTCGTAGGCGACGTTGACTTCAAATTTCTCCTGCTCCAGATATTCCTTGAGCATATCGACGAGCTCCACATCGTCGTCGATCAAAAGCACTTTAGACATTGCTGCATTCCATTCTTGAGTTGCCCTGCATTAATGCCGCCGGGCGTCGGCAGTCGCTAATATGCCGTAAAAGGTTTTGCAGAAGTGTTTCAGAACGTCTTTACAATTGCATCTTTACATTCATTTACCGCGCCCGGCGCGAACATTCCGGCGACGATGTGTGATCTTGCCCCCGTTTCACGGACACCCCTATAAGCGATTAACTATCGCAATAGGAGGTGGACGATGACCAAGAGCAAGGCAGGCAGAAAGGGGCAGGAGTTCAGCCTGGAGTTCAGGCAGCAGGCACTGTTGCGAGCGGCCACAGAAGGGGTAACCACGGTGGCTCGTGATCTGGGGTTGCAGCCTGCCCAGCTGTACAGTTGGCGCGCCCAGGCGCGGCGGCACGACCAGGACGATCAGGCACAACGCTTGGAGTTGGCCGAACATGCACGGCTCAAACGTGAAGTGGCGCGGCTGGAGGAGGAGAACGCTT
>WNDX01000109.1 GCA_009914615.1 Herbaspirillum frisingense | reverse complement strand
TGAGTGACCACAATTCATCGTCGACAAGTTCTTTAGGCATCGCATCCCGTCAGGAAAAACAAGACAGGAAGTTAACATCAAGTCGGGGAAGTTAACAGCCCCGAAATTTAATTTTGCAACAGCCTCTTATTGTTATTGCGCCGATAGAAGGTGTTCAGGGCCATCGCCAGCCCCAACAGGAGAAATCCGCAGCCGATCAGCGACGGCTTCTGAGCACTCCGCCACCATCAACACGATCATCGCCAGGAACGCCACGCTCGCTGCCGTGATGCCCGGCCCCAGGCGGCCATCGCCCCTTGCCTGCGCGGGGCCGTCGCCTATCGATGCACCGAGCGGCCGGGTCAGCACGTAGGCGATCCAGAAGCACAGCACCGCCGAACCTTGCAAGAGCTAATAAACCAGTGCGACCGCGGCGATGGTAGCGCCGAAGATGGCCGTCGAAGCGCCGTAGGCGAGCTGCAAGCCGTCGGAGAACCAGTCGCCGGCCGCCGTGCCTAGCGCGAAAGTGGCGAGGATGGCAGGCCAGTGGGCGCTCTCCCGGGCCGGCGTGTCGATGTGATGAATGGAGAGCGTCTTTCGCGGGCGAACCAGATGGCGAAGACCAGCAGCAGCGCCGCGAATGCCAGGGGGATCAGGCCAGGGGAACCCAGGTGAGAATAGTTCTCGCCATATAGCGCACACCGGCTTTTCCGCAATCGCTTTGCGCCGGTTGCCGGCCACTTTCCGAAGTTGACCCTATCTGCACACAGCCTGAACATATCTGCACCATGCCGAAAAGTTCAGCCCTCTAAGATGGGAACACCTCAACTTTTCTGGAATCCTCATGCACAAGATCCTCGCCGCCGCTCTCCTGAGCTGCACCGCATTCGCCGCCCACGCCGAAGAATTCACGTTGACCAGCGCCGACGTCAAGCAAGACCAGTCGCTGTCGCTGAACCAGGTCTTCAACGGCTTCGGCTGCAAAGGCAGGAATCTCTCTCCGCAGCTTTCCTGGCAGGGAGAACCCGCCGGCACCAAGAGCTTCGCCGTCACCGTCTATGATCCCGATGCACCGACCGGCAGCGGCTGGTGGCATTGGACCGTCTTCAACATCCCGGCCGGCGTCCACAGCCTGCCGGGCGCGATCGGCGCGCAGGGCGAAGGCTTGCCCGAAGGCGCGATCCAGGGCCGTACCGATTACGGCAGCAGCGGCTTCGGCGGCGCCTGTCCGCCCGAAGGCGACAAGCCGCATCACTACCATTTCGTGGTGTGGGCGCTGAAGACCGACAAGCTGCCGCTGGACGCACAAACCGGCGGTGCTATGCTCGGCTATATGCTCAACGCCAATGTCATCGCAAAGGCAAAGCTGAGCGCCACCTATGGACGCAGCGTATCGAATGAAAAGGCCAACTGACACTCCTATAGCGCCGGTCCCGCACGGAGACCGGGTTTTCAATACCCGTATCCGTTGCCACAGCGTGCAAAGCCTGCGCCAGGTCTTCATCGGCCTGGCCAGTATCTGCTACGTCCAGCGCGGCAAGAAACGGGTGCACTGGAACAGCCGCAATCTGTTCAGCGGGCCGGATGAATTGCTGCTGATCGCGCCCGGCACCGAGATGAACGTCGGCAATTTGCCCAAGGGCGGCGAATACCTCGCCGATATGGTGTCCATCCCGCCGGCGGTGATCGAACGATTCCGCCAGCGCTATCCCGGACAGGGCGCACAAGGCAAGCCGCCGGCTTCGTTGACGACCATGCCGCACAATCCCGACATCCTGCGCGCCTGGCGCTATCTGCAGGAGAGCCTGCACGAACAGGCCGCACCCGAACTCCAATCGCAGGCCGCCGAGAGCCTGCTGCTGGCGCTGAGCCTGAGCGGACCGGTCGGCGCCTTGCTGCAGGATCGCAGCGATCCGATGAGCATCCGCATCGAGCAGCGCCTGCACATGCTGCCGCCCGAACAGCGCACGCTGGAATGCGTGGCCGATGCCTTCCATTGCAGCGTATCCACCCTGCGGCGTCGCCTGGCGCGCGAACAGACCGGCTTTCGCCGGTTGCTCGACAATGTCCAGTTGGGCCAGGCGCTGGAGCAATTGCAGACTTCATCCTTGCCCATCGCGGAGATCGCAGCGAGTTGCGGCTATGAATCCGCCTCGCGCTTTTCCATCCGCTTCCGCCAGCACTACGGCCTGAGCCCCAGCGAACTGCGCCAGACCCGGCAGTAGCAGCACGCGGCGTCGGCGCATCCTCACATACAGAAATGCGCCGACGCCGGGTTCACTGCCCCGCCGACTTCGCCGCCGCACCAGCGCCCGTATGATCGGTGTATCCGATATCCGATATCCAATATGCACAGGGAGAACGCCATGATCCATGGCCGCCATCTCATGCTGGGCCTCGCCATGGTGGCCGCGGCCGGTACCGCTCAAGCGCAGGTGCAGGCCTCACGCCCCTTCGAACAGCCCGGCCCGACTGGCGACAACCGCGCCGCGACCGGACACCCCGCAGTACAGACGGCGCCCGACAACTCCGCCAGGGGCGCCGCCGGCGACAAGCGCCCGCAGCCGCAGACGCCGGGCAATGACGGGCGGCGCAAGAGCCCGCCGCCGAAGCATGCGTCGGGCGCCGATACACCGGGGACACCGGCTGAAAACGCCTCTCAGTGATGGGCCGCGGTATGGCCGCGCATGACGGTGCGTAACCACTGGCTCAGCAACAAACGCCGTCATCCGGGTACGAAAGCGCCGACACGGCTTTGAAACGGCGTCCGACTGATTCCACGGCCGGTAAGGTCTAGCATGGCCCTAACGACTCGCAGCCGCGGGACGCCAGTAACCAAGAAAGGAGACTTTTATGTCATCGCAACCGACCTTGAAATTCCTCGGCGCCGCCATCGTGGCTGCCGCTTTCAGCACCGGCGCCATGGCGCAGGCGACCAGCGCGCCGGGCGCAAGCCAGAATGGCACCGCGCCGACTTCCGGCGCCACGTCCAACAGCACGGATAACAGCGGCGCCTCCGGCAAGACCATGAGGAAGCACAAGACCGAGAAGGATCACAGCTCCAAGGCCAACTCCGGCAGCTCGATGGATCGCGCCCCAAGCGGCGGCAATAGCGGCACCAGCGGCGGTCCCGCGGGTGCCACCGGCGCCGGCGGCAATGGCAGCGGCAGCGGTACCGGCGGCGGCGCAGGCACCGGCGGTTCCTGAGCGCTGAATTCCTGACATCCGGTTTTCTTGAGCGAGGCATGGCGCAGCCTCCAATACTCCCGCCATGCCTGATTGCCCCGTCAATGATGACGGGGCTTTTTTATGCCCGCCCGCCGCGCGCCCGCCTCTGCCTGCCGAGGTTACAATCACCGGATCGACGGCATCGCGGATGCCGGATCTTTCTCGCGTGCAGTCATGACCGACCATCTGGACATCTTTTACCGTCTTCTCATCGCCATGCTGATCGGCTGCGTCATCGGCATCGGCTTCCTCGGCGCCGGCGTGATCATCCACGAGCAAAGTTCGGAAAAAGTACGTGGCCTGACCACCGCGGCCTCGATCTGGGTCACCGCTTCGGTGGGCATCGTGTGCGGCGTGGGCTGGTGGCGCGTGGCGCTGATGGCCACGGGACTGATCCTGCTGCTGTTCGTGGTCGGCCGCCGGGTCGAGCATTTCCTGCATCGCCAATGGCTGCGCAAGAGCGACGACGAGCGCGCCGATATCAGCGCGCGTGAAGAAGACTGAGACCGGCCGTCCGCATGAAGACCCTGCTGCTTTATATCTGCACCGCGTTGGCCGAGATCGTCGGCTGCTATCTTCCTTATCTGTGGCTCAAGCAAGACCGCTCCGCCTGGCTGCTGCTACCGGCCGCAGCCAGCCTGGCGCTGTTCGCGTGGCTGCTGAGCTTGCATGATGCCGCGTCCGGCCGCATCTATGCGGCCTATGGCGGCGTCTATATCGCCGTCGCCATCGCCTGGCTGTGGGCGGTCGATGGCGTGCGTCCCTCTGCCTGGGATGCGGCAGGCGTGGCGGTGGCCTTGACCGGCATGGGCATCATCGCCTTCCAGCCACGCTGACGCCGCCCGCTCCCCTTTCCGGCAAGCAACCGTCGCACGCGCATCCGTCTGCACTGGTGCGACGCGCTGCACCATGAGCGCGCAGCGTGCACTGCAATACATCATGGAATGATATATATCCGGCTCATCCATTGCATTGCCTGTCGTTCCCTTCCGCCCTCATCTCCCTCCGTCGAACCCGCACCACGCCTGTCCAAGGGCCTTATCCCTGCCCCTGGCACGGGCTTTGCTCATCCTCCGTCAGGATCAAAGGCGATCCCCCCAATTTGATGCCGATCTAACGATGGATCTGCAGCGCACAAGGACAATGGCGTCCGCTTGACCCGAGGCAATGCCCCGGATTCGAGCGGGCGCCTTTTTGCTTTTTAGGACCGGACATGAGCAAAGCCAACCGTATCGAGCTGTTTTCCCTGCGCACGCCGCAGATGCGCGCCTTCCACCTGACCTGGATGGCCTTCTTCATCTGCTTCTTCGCCTGGTTCGCCTGCGCGCCGCTGATGCCGGTGATCAAGGGCGAGTTCAACCTGAACGCAGGCCAGATCGCCAACATCAATATCGCCGCCGTGGCCGTGACCATCCTGGTGCGCCTGATCATCGGCCCCATGTGCGACCGCTTCGGCCCACGCAAGACCTACACCGGCTTGCTGCTGGCCGGCGCCGTGCCGGTGATCGGCGTGGCCTTCGCGCAAAGCTATGAGAGCTTCCTGTTCTTCCGCCTGCTGATCGGCGCGGTCGGCGCCAGCTTCGTGATCACGCAGTACCACACCTCGGTGATGTTCGCGCCCAACGTGGTGGGCACCGCCAATGCGGCCGCCGCGGGCTGGGGCAATGCCGGCGGTGGCGTGGCGCAAGGCCTGATGCCGCTGCTGATGGCGGCGCTGATCATGCTCGGCGTATCGCATGGCTGGGGCTGGCGCGCCGCGCTGCTGGTGCCGGGCGTGCTGATGCTCATCATGGCCGCTGTTTACTGGCGCTTCACCCAGGATTGCCCGGAGGGTGATTTCGACCAGTTGCGCGCCGCCGGCATCGCGATCGAAAGCGGCAAAGGTGGTGCAAAAGGCGGCGGCTGGGCCAGCTTCAAGGCGGCCGCCGCCAACTACCGCGTGTGGATGCTGTTCGTCACCTACGGCGCCTGCTTCGGCGTGGAAATCTTCATCCATAACATCGCCGCCATCTATTACGTCGATCACTTCAAGCTGTCGCTGGAATCGGCCGGCATCGCCGCCGCCAGCTTCGGTCTGCTGGCCCTGTTCGCCCGCGCGCTGGGCGGCTTCATCTCCGACAAACTGGCCCTGGCCGGCGGCCTGAACCGCCGCGCCTCCCTGCTGTTCGTGCTGATGCTGGGCGAAGGCCTGGGCCTGCTGTGGTTCGCCCACGCCGGCAGCGTGACGGCCGCGGTGATCGCGATGCTCTGCTTCGGCCTGTTCACCCACATGGCCTGCGGCGCCACTTATGCGCTGGTGCCCTTCATCGATCGCAAGGCGCTGGGCGGCGTAGCCGGCATCATCGGCGCCGGCGGCAACGTGGGCGCGGTGCTGGCGGGCTTCCTGATGAAGGGCCTGGGCAATACCCAGCAGACGCTGTCGGCGCTGGGCGTGCTTGTGACCATATCGGCGCTGTGCGCGGTGGCGGTGCGCTTCACCGCATCGGACAAGAACGACGAGCCGGCGCTGGTCGATCACAAAGTGGCAGCCTGAGGAGGAATCCGCAATGAGCACCCTGAACATCATCGTCATCGGCCATGGCATGGTCGGCCACAAGTTCCTGGAATGCCTGGCCGAGAGCGGCGCGGCCAATCTGAAGGTCACCATCCTGTGCGAAGAGCCGCGCCCGGCCTACGACCGCGTGCATCTGTCGGAATTCTTCGCGGGCAAGAGCGCCGACGATCTGTCGCTGGTCGCGCCTGGCTTCTTCGATGCCGGCAAGAGCCCGGTGACCTTCGATCTCAAGCTCAACGCCAAGGCCCAGCGCATCGACACCGCAGGCAAGCAGGTCGTGGTCAACATCGACGGCGCGGAAGAAACCCTGGCCTATGACAAGCTGATCCTGGCCACCGGCTCCTACCCCTTCGTACCGACCGTGGCCGGCAACCAGCGCAAGGACTGCTTCGTCTATCGCACCATCGAAGATCTCGAAGCCATGCTGGAATGCGGCAACCGCTCCAAGAGCGGCGTGGTGATCGGCGGCGGCCTGCTGGGGCTGGAATGCGCCAAGGCCCTGCGCGACATGAAGCTCGACACCCACGTGGTGGAATTCGCGCCGCGCCTGATGGCGGTGCAGATCGATGAAAGCGGCGGCCGCATCCTGCGCCAAAAGATGGAAGACCTGGGCGTGACCGCCCACACCCAGAAGAACACCGTGGAGATCGTGGACGGCAAGACCCACACCCACCGCATGAACTTCGAAGACGGTTCGCATCTGGAGACCGACATGATCGTGTTCTCCGCCGGCATCCGCCCGCGCGACGAGCTGGCGCGCGATGCCGGCCTGAAGGTGGGGGAGCGCGGCGGCATCGTGATCGACAACAGTTGCCTGACCTCGGACGCCAGCGTGTACGCCGTGGGCGAATGCGCGCTATGGAACGGCAAGATCTTCGGCCTGGTGGCGCCGGGCTACGACATGGCGCGCACCGCGGCCAGCCACCTGTTGTCGCACCTGGACGATGCCGCCGAACTACCGCAGTTTAACGGCGCCGACATGAGCACCAAGCTCAAGCTGATGGGGGTGGACGTGGCCAGCATCGGCGACGCCCACGGCAAGGAAGCCGGCAGCCGCTCCTTCCAGTTCACTGACGAGCGTCGCCAGATCTACAAGAAGATCGTGGTATCCGAATCCGGCAAGCATCTGCTGGGCGCCGTGATGGTCGGCGATGCCGCCGAGTACGGCACGCTGCTGCAGATGATGCTCAACAAGATCGAACTGCCGGAGTCGCCCGAATTCCTGATCCTGCCGCAATCCGACGGCAAGGCCAAACCCGGCCTGGGCGTGGATGCCCTGCCGGAATCGGCGCAGATCTGCTCCTGCAACAACGTCTCCAAGGGCCAGCTATGCGCGGCCGTGGCCTCGGGCGTCACCAGCATCGGCGATCTGAAAGCCTGCACCAAGGCCGGCACCGTCTGCGGCGGCTGCGTGCCGCTGGTCACGCAGGTGATGAAGGCCGAGATGAAGAAGCAAGGCCTGGCCGTCAATAATCATGTGTGCGAGCACTTCCCCTACTCCCGCCAGGAAATCCACCACCTGGTGCGCGTGGGCCAGATCAAAAGCTTCGACGAGTTGCTGGGCAAGCACGGCAAGGGCCTGGGCTGCGACATCTGCAAACCGCTGGCGGCCAACGTGCTGGCCTCGCTGTGGAACGACTTCGTGCTCAAGAAGGAACACGCCAGCCTGCAGGATTCGAACGATTACTTCCTCGGCAACATCCAGAAGGACGGCACTTACTCCGTGGTGCCGCGCATGGCCGGCGGCGAAGTCACGCCCGATGGCCTGATCGCGGTCGGCCAGATCGCCAAGCAATACGGCCTGTACACCAAGATCACCGGCGGCCAGCGCGTGGACCTGTTCGGCGCGCGCGTGGACCAGTTGCCCGATATCTGGGAAGCGCTGATCGCCGCCGGCTTCGAAACCGGCCACGCCTACGGCAAGTCGCTGCGCACCGTCAAATCCTGCGTCGGCTCGACCTGGTGCCGCTATGGCGTGGGCGACAGCGTGGGCTTCGCGGTGCGCCTGGAGAACCGCTACAAGGGCCTGCGCTCGCCGCACAAGATCAAGTTCGGCGTTTCCGGCTGCACACGTGAATGCGCCGAGGCCCAGGGCAAGGATGTCGGCATCATCGCCACCGAGAAGGGCTGGAACCTGTACGTGTGCGGCAACGGCGGCATGAAGCCGCGCCATGCCGAACTGATCGCCTCCGACCTGGATGAGGCGACGCTGACGCGCTACGTCGATCGCTTCCTGATGTTCTACGTGCGCACCGCCGATCGCCTGCAACGCACCAGCACCTGGCGCGAAAACCTGGAAGGCGGCCTCGACTATCTGAAGAGCGTCGTCATTGACGACAAGCTGGGCATCGCCGACGAGCTGGAGAGCGAGATGCAGCGCGTGGTCGATACCTACGAGTGCGAATGGAAGAAGGCCGTGACCGATCCGGAGACGCGCAAGCGCTTCCGCCACTTCGTCAACAGCAAGGCGGCCGACGGCAATATCCGGTTCGTCGAGGAACGCGGCCAGATCCGTCCGGCCACCCTGGCCGAGAAGAAACTGCTGGACATCCCGGTGGTGGCCGAACCCGCCTGAGCCAAGGCATCGCACAAGGAGCCAAGCCATGCATAGCGACCAACAAATCAAGCACTGGATCCCGGTCTGCGACCTGGACGACATCGTGCCCAACACTGGCGTCTGCGCCCTCATCGCGGAGCAACAGGTGGCGGTGTTCCACGTGATCGACGCCGCCGGCGACGGCCGCGAAGCGCGGGTGTTCGCCATCGGCAACTACGACCCCAACGCCGAAGCCGCTGTGCTCTCGCGCGGCCTGGTGGGCAGCCTGGGCGAACGCATCGTGGTCGCCTCGCCGATCTACAAGCACCACTTCGACCTGCAGACCGGCGAATGCCTGGAAGAACCCGCCAACTCGGTGGCCGCGTGGCCGGCGCGCATCGCCGACGGCAAAGTCTGGATCGGCGCCTGACATGGACGCGGCGGCCGACAAGCAAGGCAAACCGTCGCTGGTGGTGGTCGGCAACGGCATGGCCGGCATGCGCACGGTCGAGGAATTGCTGAAGCTGGCGCCGGACCTGTACGACATCACCGTGTTCGGCGCCGAGCCGCACGGCAACTACAACCGCATCATGCTCTCCCCGGTGCTGGCGGGCGACAAGAGCATCGACGACATCATGCTCAACACCCGCGCCTGGTATGCCGAGAACGGTATCACCCTGCATGCCGGCGACCCGGTCGAACAGATCGACCGCCGCCGGCGCACCGTGCATGCCAGGAGCGGGCTGGCGGTGCAATACGACCGCCTGCTGCTGGCCACCGGCTCCACGCCGTTCATCATCCCGGTGCCGGGCCATGAGCTGCCGGGCGTGATCGCCTTCCGCGACATCCAGGACGTCGATACCATGCTGGAGGCGGCGCGCAAGCATCGCCACGCGGTGGTGATCGGCGGCGGCCTGCTCGGCCTGGAAGCCGCCAACGGCCTGATGCGCCAGGGCATGGACGTGACCGTGGTGCACGTCACCGACACGCTGATGAACCAGCAACTGGACAAACCCGCCGCCGCCCTGCTGAAGAAGGCGCTGGAAGCCAAGGGCCTGCGCTTCATGCTCAGCGCCAACACCGACGCCATCGTCGGCCCGGATCGCGTCACCGCCGTGCGCTTCAAGGACGGCAGCGAGATCCCCGCCGACCTGGTGGTGATGACCGCCGGCGTGCGCCCCAACATCGCCCTGGCCAAATCGGCCGGCCTGCACTGCGAACGCGCCATCATCGTCGATGACACCCTGCAGACCTATGACCCGCGCATCTACGCCGTGGGCGAATGCGTGCAGCACCGCAAGGCCACCTTCGGCCTGGTGGCGCCGATCTGGGATCAGGCGCGCGTGTGCGGGGCCCATCTGGCCGGCGCCGGCCATCGCCGCTACGTGCAGCAGGCCACGGCTACCAAGCTGAAAGTGACCGGCGTGGATCTCTACTCGGCCGGCGACTTCATCGGCGCCGACGACACCGAAGACCTGGTGGTGCGCGATCCGCGCCGCGGCGTGTACAAGCGCCTGGTGCTGCGCGGCAACCGCCTGGTGGGCGCGGTGCTGTACGGCGACGTCAAGGACGGTCCCTGGTACTTCGACCTGATCCAGACCGGCCGCGACATTTCGGCCTTCCGGCGCGAGCTGCCGTTCGGGCAGGCAATCTGCCAGCGCGCCGCCTAGATTCAAAGGAACAGCCTACGTGAACCTCTCCCAGACCCCGATCGCGATCGCCGTGGCGACCACCCAGACCACCTGCCCCTACTGCGGCGTGGGCTGCGGCGTGTCGGCGTCGATGAAGGAAGACGGCAGCATCGGCATCAAGGGCGACGAACTGCATCCGACCAACAAGGGCCGCCTGTGCGTCAAGGGCTCGGCGCTGGGCGAGACGGTCGATCTCGACGGCCGCCTGCTGTATCCGCAGATGCGCGACGCCGCCGGCGCCCTGCAGCGCGTCTCGTGGGATGCCGCGCTGGAGCGGGTCGCCGCCAGGTTTTCGACCATCATCGCCGAGCATGGCCCGGATGCCGTCGCGCTGTATGTCTCCGGCCAACTGCTGACCGAGGACTATTACATCGCCAACAAGCTGATGAAGGGCTACATCGGCAGCGCCAACATCGACACCAATTCGCGGCTGTGCATGTCCTCCGCGGTGGCCGGCCACAAGCGCGCCTTCGGCGAAGACCTGGTGCCGGTCTGCTACGAAGACCTGGAACTGGCCGACATGGTGGTGCTGGTGGGAGCGAATGCCGCGTGGTGCCACCCTATCCTGTTCCAGCGCATCGCCAAGCTCAAGGAAACCCGCCCCGAAACCAGGCTGGTGGTGATCGATCCGCGCCGCACCGCTACCTGCGAACTGGCCGACCTGCATCTGCCGGTCAAGGCCGGCACCGACGTCTGGCTGTTCAACGGTTTGATGAGTTACCTCGCCCACCGCGGCAAGCGCGACAACGCCTTCATCGACGCTCACACCCACGGCTTCGACGAAGCCCTGGCCGTGGCCGACGCCGATTGCGCCGATCCCGCTACGGTGGCGCGCATCTGCAAGGTCGATCTGAAGGACTTGCTGGCCTTCTATGACGCCTTCGCCGAGACCGAAAAAGTGGTCACCGGCTTCTCGATGGGCGTGAACCAATCCTCGGCCGGCACCGACAAAGTCAACAGCATCATCAATTGCCACCTGCTCACCGGCCGCATCGGCAAGCCCGGCATGGGACCGTTCTCCATCACCGGCCAGCCCAACGCCATGGGCGGCCGCGAAGTCGGCGGCCTGGCCAACATGCTGGCCGCGCACATGGATCTGGACAACGCCACCCACCGCGACATCGTGCAAGGCTTCTGGCAATCGCCGCGCATGGCCGACAAGGCGGGCCTGAAAGCAGTCGATCTGTTCCGCGCCATCGAAGACGGCAAGGTCAAGGCGGTGTGGGTCATGGCCACCAATCCCATGGTCAGCCTGCCGGACGCCGACCTCGTCCGGCGCGCGCTGGAGAAATGCGAACTGGTGGTGGCCTCGGATGTGATCGAACAGACCGACACCAACGCCTTCGCCCACGTGCTGCTGCCCGCCCTGGCCTGGGGCGAGAAGGATGGCACGGTCACCAACTCGGAACGCCGCATCTCGCGCCAGCGCGCCTTCCTCTCGGCGCCCGGCGAGGCGCGCGCCGACTGGCGCATCATCTGCGACGTCGCGCGCAGGATGGGCCATGACGGCTTCGACTTCGCCGGCCCGCACGAGATCTTCGACGAACACGCGCGCCTGACCGCGCATCGCAACGGCGAACCCGATGCCGCCGGCGGCGCTGCAAAGGTGCGCCGCGTGCTCAACCTGGCCGGCCTGACCGGCATGGACAAGCGCCAGTACGACGCCCTGCAGCCCATCCAATGGCCGGTGCAGCGGCTGTCCGACGGCAGTGTCGCGGGCGCCGCGCGCGTGCTGGAAGACCTGCGCTTCACCCACGCCGACGGCCGCGCGCGTTTCGTCTCCACCCCGCCGCGCAGCCCGGCCAACCTGGCCTGCGAAGACTTCCCGCTGATCCTCAACACCGGCCGCGTGCGCGACCACTGGCACACCATGACACGCACCGGCAAGTCGGCCACCCTGGCCAGCCACATCCCGGAATCCTTCATCGACATGCACCCGCAGGACGCCCTGCTGTACGGCGTGCGCGAAGGCGGCCTGGCACGTATCACCAGCCGCTGGGGCGCCATGGTGGCGCGCGTGCAGCACGGCGGCGGCATCCCGCGCGGCACGGTGTTCGTCCCCATCCACTGGAACAACCAGTCGGCCTCGGACGCCCGCGTGGGCGCCCTGGTCAACCCGGTGGTCGATCCGGTCTCGGGCGAGCCCGAGTTCAAGCACACGCCGGTGGCGATCGAAGAATTCCGCGTGTCCTGGCACGGCTTCATCCTCACCCGCCACGCGCTGGCGCTGGACGACATCACGCACTGGACGCGCGTGCAAGGCCGCGATTTCACCCGCTACGAACTGGCCGGCCGCAGCAACATCGCCGACCATGCCGGCTGGGCGCGCAAGCTGCTGGGCGTGGAAGACCCCGACGCCGACTGGCTGGAATACGAAGACCTGAGCGACGGCAGCTACCGCGCCGTGCACGTGGTGGACGACCGCATCGACATGTGCCTGTTCATGTCGGCCCGCCTCGACCTGCCCTCGCGCTCCTGGCTGGCCGGCCTGTTCGCCAAGGGCAAGCTGGAAGACGCCGACCGTGTCGGCCTGCTGGTCGGCCAGCCCATTGAAAAAGGCGCCGACGCCGGCCCCACCGTCTGCTCCTGCTTCGGCGTGGGCCGCAACACCATCTGCGACACCATCCGCGCCAAGCGCCTGACCGAAGTCGGCGAAGTCACCGCCTGCCTGAAAGCGGGCGGCAACTGCGGCTCCTGCGTGCCGGAAATCAAGAAACTGCTGGTGGAAATCAAGGTACTGACGACAGCCGAATCGGAAGAGACGGCCCAGGCCGGATAAACCGATCGCCGATCCAGGTTGACCTGTGTCGCCGTATGCTGCTATTATTCCGCTTCTCGGAGTGTAGCGCAGCCCGGTAGCGCACCTGGTTTGGGACCAGGGGGTCCAAGGTTCGAATCCTTGTACTCCGACCACTCATCAAAACGGGCTGTCATGTACAGCCCGTTTTTCTTTTCCGGAATCGTTTTTTGTTCTTGCGGATCAACGCAGCAATGGAAACCGGCTTCCGTCTCTGCCCTTAGCTCAACCGGATAGAGCAACGGCCTTCTAAGCCGTAGGTTAGGGGTTCGATTCCCTTAGGGCAGGCCAGTTTTCCTCGCGCCGTCTTCCCCGGCCGTTCTTCCTGCAAAACAAAGCCATAAGCCATCGGGGCGTAGCTGAACTCATTTACAATCACGAGTTTGCTTTCGACCTACACGCCTTGCGGCACGGCCCTCCCCGTTTCCAACACCAAACCATGACGCCCCAAATCCATTCGCTGCTGTCCCAAGCTGTCCAATATTTCGACCAAGGCAATCTTGACGCGGCGGAGCAGCTCCTGAACAAGGTGCTACAGATGCACGCCAAGAACTTCGATGCCTTGCTGATCCTGGGTGTGATCAAAGGCACCAAAGGCGAGCAGCAGGAAGCTATTCGCCTCTTCAGAAAAGCAGTCGTCATTGAGCCGAACAACAACTGGGCGCAATTCAACCTAGCCAAGGCCCTGGCCGAGATCGGCAAGGACGAGGAGGCCATTCCCCACCACAAGAAGGCGGTACAGCTGGCGCCCCAGCACGCCGACGCATGGCTGAATTACGGGGTATCGCTCAGCGCGCTGGAACGACCGGCGGACGCCTTGGCGTGCTACGAGAAGCTGATCGGCATGCACCCGGAGTATTTTCAGGCCTGGTCCAACCTCGGCCTGGTGCTGCACAAGCTGCAGCGCTACGAAGAAGGCCTGCAAGCCCTCGACAAGGCCCTGTCGCTCAATCCGCGCCTGGTCGAAGCCTGGATCAGCAGCGGCATCATCCTGCGCGAAACAGGCCGCTTCCAGGAGGCGCTGGCAGCCTTCAACCAAGGCTTCCTGGTTGACGCGTCGAATGCCGAGCTATGGCTGCAGACCGTCCGCACCTTCCGCGAATTGCGCTGGAGCGAGGCGGCAATCGATGCCATTCAGCGCGTCATCGATCTGACTCCGGACGATGCTCAGGCATGGGGAATCAAAGGCGAGATCCTGACCGACCTGCAACGCCATCCCGAGCCGCATGCCGCATTTGACCAGGCGCTTGCGCTGCGACCGGACTGGACTCTCGCCTGGCTCTTAAAAGGCATGTGTTTCTTCGGACAAAAACAGTTTGCCGAGGCTGTTTCGGCTTACGAAAATGCCATGAAGCATGGTTCGGGACCGGAGGCTCTGAGCGCCCTGGGACATTGGCTGTCGAGCAAGATGAACTCTTGGGACTGGGCCGGCCTGGACGACGGTTTGGTCAAGCTGAGAGCGGCTATCGAACAAGGGCTTTATGGTATCGATCCGTTCGCCCTCATTACCGCTTCGGACGATCCCCAGCTGGAAAAAGCCGGGACCACGCTCTATACCTCAGCGACCTTTCCGGATCGGCGCGGGGATATCGCCTGGCCGCAGCCCGGCGCTGGCAAACGCATCAAGATCGGCTATTTTTCCGCGGATTTCCACAACCACGCCACCATGCACCTCATGGCCGAGCTGTTCGAAAAGCATGACAAATCGCGCTTTGAGATTGTCGGTTTTTCGTTCGGCCCGCAGGTGGATGATGCGAGACGCAAGCGCGCTGTGGCGGCCATGGACAGTTTCATCGACGTTCGCAATAAAAGCGACCGGGAAATCGCCGAGATGTCGCGCGCCGCGGGCATCGACATCGCGGTCGACCTCAAGGGATACACCAGCGATCACCGCATCGGCATCTTCTCGCGCGGCGCGGCGCCGGTGCAAGTCAGTTACCTGGGCTATCCCGGCACGCTAGGGGCCCCGTACATGGATTACATCATTGCCGACGCCACCATTATCCCGGACGGAGCGCAGGTCCATTACACCGAACAGGTGGTGCGCATGCCCTACTCCTACCAGGTCAATGATCGCTCCCGTGAGATCAGCGACAGGCATGTCACGAGGGCCGAACTGGGATTGCCGGAAGACGGCTTCGTTTTCGCGAGCTTCAATAATGGCTACAAGCTGGCGCCCGAGAGCTTCGATATCTGGATGCGCCTCTTACATGACGTTCCCGGCAGCGTCTTATGGTTGCTCGGCCCGGATGCGGCGGCTAACGAAAAACTACGCGACGAAGCCCGGCGCCGGGGCATATCGGCCGCAAGGCTGGTGTTCGCTCCCCTGATCGATCCTGCTCAACATTTGCAGCGCTACCTATATGCCGACTTGTTCCTCGACACCTTTAACTGCAACGCCCATACCACCGCCAGCGATGCGCTGTGGGCAGGCTTGCCGTTGGTGACGCGGGCCGGGAATTCATTTTCCGGCCGGGTCGCGGCCAGCCTGTTGAACGCGGCAGGCGTGCCCGAACTGATTACCCACAGCAACGAGGAGTATGAAACGCTGGCGCGGGAACTGGCCTGTGATCGGGAAAGGCTGACGGCATTCAAGCGTCGGCTGGAAGAGCAGCGCATGTCGTCGCCACTGTTCGACAGTAGCCTCTTCACGCGCCACCTTGAACAGGCCTATGTCCGCATGCATGAGCGACGTGCGGCGGGGCTGGCAGCGCAAGGCTTCGACGTGGCAGCTTGAATCAGCGTTATGTGGAGCCGGTCGGCACCGATGTCGATGAGCAAATCATCGCGCCGTCAGATACGGCACTTCTCAAGCCTGGCGTAGCCCGGTAACGCACCTGGTTCGGGACCAGGGGGCCACGGTTCGAATCCTTGTAAGCCGACCACTCATCAAAAAACGGGCTGTCATGTACAGCCCGTTTTTCTTTGTGCGCCCAGCATGGGCGCACTCCTGCGGGTGCAAGTCCCGCCATGAGCTGGTCACAGTGAATGAAGTGAAGCGCAACTGCATGAGGGTGACCGAGTGTGGGAAGGAAGCGTGGAGCGTAAATCGCGAGCCGATGAACAAGAATCGCATAGAAGGCGC